>CBJOJD010000027.1:0-26957 GCA_966443485.1 uncultured bacterium
ATCATGAGGTACCTGCATCTCGCAGCTTGCAATCGTCGCTGCGCTCGCGCCTACGAAGCATAGCTCGCAACAGCCCAAAGCATCGCCTTCGTCCATGCGAACCGGAGGTCCAAATACGCGGCAGGTCATGGGCCGCCATGAGTACACGTCGCAGCGCCCGGTCGTCGGATCGAGCCCCGGGCAGGGAGCATCGTTGGCAAACTCCTCAAAGGCCGCCTGCTCCTGCTCGGATGTCCCCAGCAATCCAGTCACGACATCGCCAGGAAACTCCGGCCCATGTTCACGAACCCACTCAGCTGCGCGCTGTTCCAGTGTCTCCGCCAACTGTGGTTGGCTCCTGCGCAGAGCATCCATCCCGGCCCGCAGACGGGCAGCATCCAGCGCATTAATCGCGAACGCACCGTGACAGCATTGGGTACATCCAGGGCGGCACGCCAGCCATCCTCCCGAGCGTCGCGCGGCATCGGCCCACGATGCATCCATGATTTGTACGAGTTCGGCATCGCGCTCGGGCAGGCTCACTTGGTCAGAATAACCCCAGGGCGACCTGCAGACCGCCCTCTGCTTTCGTGCTATAACGAGGCCAGCCTGATGCTCTACCTTGAGTACACTCCGGCCCCGCCCCTCGACCGCGTTGTCCGGATGCTGTGGTATTCCCGGGCGCCATCCCTTGCTCACCGGCGCGAGCGCATTCTTCCCACCGGCCGCGCCCAGATCATCCTCAGCCTCTCCCGCGACTTCCTTCTCGATTGTCCTGAGCATCTTCCCGCCCAGCGAATCGCACCAGCTCTGCTCGTGGGACAACGTTCGTCCTACGAACTGGTCGATACGTCCGACATGGCCGACCTGATCGGGGTGGTCATTGCTCCCGGCGCGCTCCCTCTCTTCGCCCAAGACGCAGCCCATCGCTTCAGCAATCAAAGTGTGGATCTGGAAGGGGTTCTGGGAAATGGGGTCCGCTCGCTGCGTGATCGCCTCCGCGATCTGAGCTCTCCCCGCGCGCGTCTGCGCGCCCTCGAGCAGTTTCTCCGGGCGCGATTCACGCCAAAGCTGGAATCGGCGGGCTCCTTGCTCCATCCCGCGGTAGCCTTTGCCCTAAGCCAGTTTGCCCAGGCGACGACGGTAGCCTCGGTTGCCGAGGTGGCCCGCAGCACTGGCTGGACCCAGCGCCGCCTCTCCCAGCTCTTTCGCGAGCAGGTAGGATTCGCACCCAAGACCTGGTGCCGTATCCAACGGTTTCAGCGCGCCATCCGGCAGTTGCACGCCGGGGTCGAGATGCCCTGGCCGGAGCTGGCCTTAGACTGCGGCTTTTATGATCAAGCCCACTTCGCCAACGAATTCCGCGCCTTTTCCGGCATCGACGCCACCACCTACACCACCGCGCACGGTACCCCCTGGGCCAACCACGTTCGCGTCGACTAGTTGCATTTCCGTTTTTTCCAAGACCCCGAGCCCCCAACCTGCCATGATCGGTTCAGAACATTGAAGCGGAGGGATTCCCATGCCAGCTGTCGCAGCCCACACCAGGTCCATCATCATGCCGGCCCTGCGTTACCGAGACGCCCACGCCGCTATCGAGTGGCTCTGCAATGTGCTCGGCTTCGAGCGCCACGCCGTCTATACCGGTCCTGACAACACCGTAGCCCATGCTGAGTTGACTCTCGGCGGCGGCATGGTCATGCTCGGCTCCGACAAAGACGACGAGTACGGGCGCGGATTCAAGTCCCCACAGCATCTCGGATTCGAAACCTGCAGCATCTACGTAGTGGTGCCCGATGCCCAAGTCGTCTTTGAGCGCGTTCAGAGTGCCGGTGCATCTCTCGTTCGTCCCTTACAGGACACCAGTTACGGCAGCCGCGAATTTGCCGTGCGGGATCCGGAGGGCCATACCTGGACGATCGGCACGTACGACCCGTGGGCTCAGCACGGCTGACCGCGCACGCGCTAGGCGGACCTTTCATCGAGGTCCTTCAGCAGGTCCCGCGCCTTCAGGATCACACTCGGCCAGTCTCCCGGGCTGGTCTGCCGTATCAGTCGCATGCTTGGGTACCAGGGAGTCGTCTCCGTCTCCTGCATCCATCGCCAGTCTGCCAAATGCGGCAGCAGCACCCAAACCGGCTTGCCCATGGCCGCCGCCAGGTGAGGGACACAGGTGTCTGTCGAGATAACCAGATCCAGTGTCTCGATCAGCGCGGCGGCCTCGGCCAGATCGCGATCTTGGCTCGATCCGTCTATGACGTCGATCTCCGCAGGCAAAGCGGCTAGTTGCTCCGTAGGTGTCCCCTTTTGCAGGGATACCCAGGTCACTCCAGGCAGTTGCAGCAGCGGTAGAAACGTGTCCAAAGTGGTGGAGCGCAGATGATCGGCCTTGTAGCGGGGATTACCCGCCCAGGTGATCCCCACTCTGAGTTTGCTTCCTTGCCGCGTGGGAAACTGTTGCCTTTTCCGCACGACCTCTTCCGGCTGTGCGGAAAGATAGGGTCCCGGCCAGGGAGTCGTCTCCACTGTGGTTCCAAAGATTGCGGGCATGCTCATCAGTGGGCACTCCAGGTCAAACTTCGGCAGCCTACCGCCAAGAATGGCCAGTTCAGCTCGTCCTTGCTGCACAACCCGCAATGAGCGCAATAGCGGCTCGGCGGCATCCTGCACCTGCAACACTGGAAAGCCCCCGTGTCCAGCCACCAGATCGGCATACCGGCAGAACTGGATGGTGTCACCTAACCCCTGTTCGGCATACAGCAGTACACGCTGCCCGTTGAGCGCTTCGCCGGTCCAGCGTGGCTGCTCGAACACCCGCGGCCGGCGGTGGATCTCGCGAAAGTTCCATCGCGCTTCGTAGCCAGCCCAGCCCTTCTCCCACTCCCCTACTCGCAATTGGGTGAGCGCCAGGTTGTAGTGCGCGCCCGGGTTGTGCGGATCGAGCTCCGCGGCACGGGCGTGTGCCTTCAGCGCTCCCTCTAGATTTCCCATATCGAGCAGGGCATTGCCCCGATTCGACGTTGCCGGCTTATTGCCCAGCTCTTCTGCCCGCTCAAAGACCTGAACCGCCTCGGCAAACCGGCCCTCGTTATGGAGCAGAATGCCCCAGCAGTTCACCGCCTCATCGTGATTGGGATTGCGCGCCAGTGCCCAGCGCAGCCATCCCCATGCGCCGGCCACGTCTTTCTGGGCGGCGCGGAACTGGGCCCATGCAATCTGCGTCTCCACCTGCTCCGGGTTCAGCTCAAACGCCTCGCGCAGATGGCTCTCCGCCCGCTCGTAGTTTCCAAAGTCCCGCTCCAGCAGCGCTAGATTGATCCAGCCCGAGACCAGATCGGGTCGCAGCTCCAGGGAGCGGACCAGTGCCGCCTTGGCGTAGAGATCTCTGCCCAGGTCGCGCAGCAGACATCCCAGGTTCATCCACGCTGCAGCGAAGTCGGGCCGCAACGCCACCGCCCGCCGATAGCGCTTTTCGGCCTCGCTGCGTCGCCCCATGCGCATCAGCGAATAGCCCGCGGAAAACTCCGCCTCCGCCTGCTTCGGGTCCAGCTGGAGTGCCTTTTCGTAGCGCGCTAAAGCCTCCTCGAAACGACTGAGGCTGGCCAGGGCGTGACCCGCGCCGAGCTGTGCCGTGATCAGCCGGGGGTCGCGCTTCAAAACCAGCTCGAACTCAAGCAGCGCTTCTTCGGCCCGGTCGGTGGCGATCTTCAGCTCCCCCAGTCCCATGCGCGCTAACGTGTTCAGACTGTCTAATTCGATGGCGTTCGCGTAAGCCTGTTCGGCCTCCAGACTGCGGCTGGCGGCTCGTAAGGCCTGCCCCAGCGTCACCCAGGCGGTGCCCATCCTGGGCGCTACGCCCACCGCCGCTTCCGCCATCTGTACGGCGGCCTCCGGCTGGCGGCTGGCCAAAGCCACCAGGCTCATCCCCACCAGGGCCTCCGGCTCGTTCGGATTGCTCTCCAGCATCCGCCGATAGCGCTCCGCCACCTGCGTCAACTGCCCGGTCAGGCTCTCCGACGGCGGCGGCATATAAGGAGCTGAAGCTTCGGCACATTGCATCGGGCAACAATCCCAGGCCAGACTGGCCCTCCACCGCAGTGGAGGGCGGGCAGATCACTGCAAGCGAATCATCCGCCACAACCCCCTCCCCGGGATTAGAGAATTCTCATGCGCAGCCCGTACCCCCACATCTCAGACCGAACCGGCTCACCCCCAAGCAGTACACTGGCCAATACGAAACGGAGTTGCGATGACGACCGCTGTCACTGCCCCAAGCCGTATCCCCCTGCTGGAACGAGAGCAGGTAACCTCCCAAGTCGCCGCTCTCTACGACACGCTGCTGGAGACCCGCGGCGTGGTGCCTAACATGTTCAAGGCCCTCTCCAACCACCCCGAGCTTGTTCTCGGAGTTGCTGCCCTGCTCAAGCACCTGATGGCGGAAGGCGCCTTGCCCGGGTGGTACAAGGAGCTGATCGCCACCCGAGTCGCTTCTCTCAACCACTGTGAATACTGCATCAGTGCTCATCGTTATCTGGCACTGCAACGGGGCGCTTCGCCAGAGCAGGTTGCTGCCTACGACGACTTTGAGAACGGACCATTCACACAGAAGGAGAAAGCCGGCTTGCGCTACGCCGGACTCCTGCATGCCTCCGGTCACGTCGAAGACGCTGCATTCGCTGAACTTCAGACGCACTTCAACTCCCAGGAGATCTTGGAACTCACCGCCGTCGCCGCGGCCTTCGAGTTCTTCCCTCGTATCAATTCGTCGTTGCGCATTCCGATAACGCCGCTGCCGGCAGGGAACTAAGCTCTATGCTGCACAGACTTTCTTTGCCCTTCCTTGCCTCAATCACAGAAAACCACCACACCGCTCCCATCCGGAGGACGACCATGAGATTTGCCGTTGCCACGCTGACGCTACCGTTGTGCCTGGTGGCCTGCTCCACCCTTGCCGCGCAAGACCAAAGCTCTTCCAAGCCCCCCATCAAGGGACTCAACCCTGCGTTCATCGATAAGAACGTTGATCCCTGCACCGACTTCTACCAATACGCCTGCGGCAACTTCAGCAAGATCTATCCCATTCCTCCGGATCGCCCAGGGTATGGAAACTTCTACCTGCTGGCCGAAGAGAACGAACGTGTCATGCACGAAATCCTGGATAAGGCGGCCGCCGGCGGTGCCGACCGCTCTCCCAACGAGCAGAAGATCGGTGACTACTACGCCTCCTGCCTCGATACCGCGACCATCAACAAAGAAGGCCTCAAGCCCCTGCAGCCCGAGTTCGAGCGCATCGAGGCGCTCAAGAGCAAGAGTGAGTTGGCTCCCCTGCTCGCCCACTACCAGCTCATCAATGTGGATGCCCTGTTCGGCTTTGGCGAGCAGCAGGACTTCAAGGACGCCCGTAAGCAGATCGCCGCCGTCGATCAAGGCGGACTCGGCCTGCCCGAGCGCGACTACTACCTGCGCACCGGCGCCGCCGATGAGAAGATCCGCCAGGAATACGTGCAGCACATCACCGACACCTTCAAGCTTCTAGGCGAGCCCGAGGCCAAGGCCGGCGAGGATGCCAAAAAGGTCATGGATCTGGAGACCGCATTGGCGAAGGTCTCTCTGGACATCACCTCCCGGCGTGAGCCCAAGAACGTTTATCACATGATGAGCGTCGATGACCTGGCCAAGCTGACGCCCGCCATCGACTGGCAGACCTTCCTCAAAGACAGCGGTACGCCGCCTATCACCGAGCTGAACGTCTCCTATCCCGAGTTCTTCAAGGGACTCAATGCGTTGATCGACTCCACGGATCTGGATACCCTCAAGACTTACCTCAAGTGGCACGTCGTCAACTCCACCCCCTCCACCGCCCTGCCCGAGGCGTTCGATGACGCCCACTTCAACTTCTTTGGCAAGACCCTCCGCGGGCAACAGGAGCAGCGGGCACGCTGGAAGCGGTGCGTGCAGGCCACCGACGGCGCCCTGGGAGAGGCCCTCGGCGAAGTCTATGTGACCAGGATGTTCCCCGCCTCCAGCAAGGCCGCCACCCAGCAGATGGTGCGGGACATCGAGTCCGCCATGGACAAGGACATCGATACCCTCGATTGGATGAGCGCGGAGACCAAGGCCAAGGCCAAGGACAAGCTGCGCGCCATCGCCAACAAAATCGGCTATCCCGAGAAGTGGCGGGACTACTCCAGTCTCAAGGTGGTCCGCGGCGAGGCCCTGGCCAATGCTGACCGGGCCATGGAGTTCGAGTCGCTCCGTCAAATCCATAAGATCGGAGAGCCGGTCGATCGCGGCGAATTCGGCATGAGCCCGCCGACCGTCAACGCCTACTACAACCCCAGCATGAACGACATCAACTTCCCGGCCGGCATCCTGCAGCCGCCGTTCTATAACGCCGGCGAACCGGACGCCGTGAACTATGGCCACATCGGCGCGGTCGTCGGCCACGAACTGACCCACGGCTTCGACGATCAGGGCCGTCAATTCGATGGCGCTGGCAACCTGGCCGACTGGTGGACCGAGGAGGATGGCAAGAAGTTCGACGCCAAGGCTGACTGCGAAGTGAAGGAGTACAGCGACTTCACCGTAGCTGGCGGCGTTCACGTCAATGGCAAGCTCACCCTCGGCGAAAACACCGCAGACAATGGCGGCGTGCGACTCGCTTATATGGCCTTCCTCGAGGATGCCAAGCGCAAGAGCATCGACCTGGACAAGAAGACGGATGGCTACACGCCCGTGCAGCAGTTCTTCCTCGCCTACGCGCAGAACTGGTGCGGCGAGAAGCGCCCGCAAGCAGAACGCATGCAGGTGCAGACCGATCCGCACTCCCCCGAGCAGTTCCGCGTCGATGGCGTGGTCCGCAACATGACGGAATTCGGCCAGGCCTTCGGCTGCAAGCAGGGCCAGCCCATGGTTCCGGCGAACGCCTGCCGGGTCTGGTAGGCGCAGCACGCACTATGGAAAAGAAAGAGGCGGAGCGGGCTTGTACCCCCTTCCGCCTCTTTCGTCTCTTCAGCTTTCGCCACGATGCCCCGCCGCGAAAGCGTTCCTTCTCCCTGATCAGGCCTCTCAGGCCAGCGTGCGACTCTCCGCCGCGTCCTATCGCGACAGGTGCTTCAGAAAGAAATCCGCCATCAGGTGATTGGCTTCGATCGCCTCGGGCAGCAGCGGATCGTACCAGAAGGCATGCGGCAGAGCATCGAACACCACCAGCTGTGCGTCCACGCCCGCGTGCAGATAAGCGCGATGCAGGTTCGAGGTCCCGCTCAGCAGCAGATCGCGTCCACTGGTGACGAACAGGGTGGGTGGCAATCCCTTCAGGTCGGCGTAGATCGGCGACAGCACCGGGTCCTTGCTGTCTGTGGATCCCGTGTAGTACGGGTCGTGAGCCCCCGGCTGGGGCGGATCCAGATGACCAGACAAGCCGCGCAGCCCGTACATCGCAATGGAATCGCCGTTGCGCGCGAAATCGCCCATGCCGCTGAAGATGCCCAACGCCGCCGGCAGGGGTAGTCCGAGCTGCTTCAGCTTGACCGCGACCTCCGCCGTGAGAATGGCGCCCGCCGACGTGCCATAGAGCACGATGTGGTCCGGCTTGTACGTCTTGAGCAGCTCCTTGTACACCGCCACCGAGTCATCTACCGCGGCAGGGAAGGGATACTCCGGCGCCAGCCGATACAGCACCGCCACCACCTTCATCTTGGTGTAGCTCGCAATCGGAATCGATTCGGTGTAAGAGCCGGAGTCGGAGTTGAATCCTCCCCCGTGCAGGTTCAGCAGCACCTTGTCCTTGTTCGCCTCCGGCAGACCATCCGGCGTGACCACCCGCACCGGGACCCCCGCCATCGTCTCTTCAGCGATGGTGTTGGGGCAGATCCGCGACCACGCCGCTCGCGCCCGCGCCGTGTAGGCATCGGTCATCTTGCGCCGCTGCTCCAGCGATTGCGGAGGTCCCTGGTCCGGTTCCGCACGCCCCAGAATCACCTGAGCCTGAGGACTAAGGTCCTCCGGGATCGGGATCACCCGCGTGACATGCGCCGTGCCCTTCTCGTCGATATAGCTGGTGTCTCGATTCGGCGCCTCAGCCGCGGTCGTGGGCTTGGCCGCAGCATTGGGATCGGTGGGGTAGTTCTTTGTCTGTTGGGCAGATAGTAGAGCGGAGGTCGCAGCAAACAGCAGCGCAGCACAACCAAACGATTTCATGCGAAGTTGGCTCCCGGCGCGCAAACGTCTTCAGGGGAATCCCGTTCCCGCATTCCCTCAGTTGAGAGCGGAAAAGGACGACGTTTTACGGCAGCCACAGTCTACTGCATGTCCTCGGTTGTCCTCAGGCGGAGGGAAGCGTCGCGCCAGCCGGAACCGGCTGCATGAACTCCAGTGCCCGGATCAGGTAGCTCTTCAGATCGCGGCGATGTACCACCGCATCCAAAAAGCCCTTCTCCAGCAGGAACTCGGAACGCTGGAAACCCTCTGGCAGCTTCTGGCGGATCGTCTGCTCGATCACCCGCGGTCCCGCAAAGCCAATTAAGGCCCCTGGCTCCGCGATGTTCAGATCGCCCAGCATGGCAAAGCTGGCCGTCACCCCGCCCGTGGTCGGATCCGTGAGCACACAGATGTACGGCACCCGGGCATCGTCCAATTGCGCCAGTGCGGTCGAGATCTTGGCCATCTGCATCAGGCTGACCACGCCTTCCATCATGCGCGCTCCGCCCGAGGCTGCCACCACGATCAGCGGTATGCGTTCCGTGCGCGCACGATCCACCGCCCGGGCAATGGTTTCACCCACCACGGCGCCCATCGATCCCCCGATGAAGCTGTACTCCATGGCGCTGATCACCACGCGCAGCGGACCCATCTGACCCACAGCATTGAGAATGGCATCGTCCAGGCCGGTCTCATCCTGGGCTCTGCGCAGGCGCTGCTTGTAGGGCTTTACATCCACAAAGTTCAGCGGATCTGTGGAGCGCAGGCCGCGGTCCACCAGCTCGAATCCCGGCTCCAGCAGCAACTCAATCCGTTGCTGCGCCCCCATCTTGAAATGGTGCTGGCACTTGGGGCAGACATTCAGGTTGGCCTCGAGCTCGGCCTTCCAAACGGGCTGCGGATGATTCGGGCACTTAACCCACAAGCCGTCGGTGCGTACTCGCCGCTCGCCGGCATCCGCTCCCTCTGGACCGGTACCTGAATCGAACTCGCCGCTTTCACGCTTAAACCAGGACATAGACAGTTGCCATTGTAAATGGAGACCCGGGCGGCCCCCAGCTGCGTCAGTACTCGATCCCCCGCTGAGCGAGGATGCCCTTCTGGTAGGCGTGCTTCACTTCCCGCATCTCCGTCACCGTGTCGGCCAGCTCCACCAGCACCGGATGTGCATTACGGCCGGTCAGAATCACATTCACCATCTCCGGCCGGGACCGCAGCGTCTCCGCCACCTTGTTGGGATCGAGCATGCCGTATCCAATGGCATAGTTGATCTCGTCCAGCACCACCAGGTCCCAGTCACCCGATTCGATGGCGGCCTTCGCTTCCTCCCAGGCCGCTTCTACCAGGCGCACGTCCTCAGGATCCGTCTCAGCCCCGCCCACCTTTACGAACCCCCGCCCCATTTGCTTCAGCACAAAATTCTCACCGAAGGCTTGCACGGCATCCAGTTCGCCGTAGTGCCAGGAGCCTTTGAGAAATTGCAGCATTAGCACGCGCATGCCGTTGCCTACCGCGCGCAATGCCGTGCCGAGCGCGGCTGTGGTCTTGCCCTTCCCCGGTCCGGTGTTGATAAGGATGAGTCCCTTGCGAGAGTCCGACATAAGTTGAGGGTATTGCCCCTTGGCAATGCAAAGATTTGGGAAATCTGCGGCAGCGGCGGCAATCGGCTCAACTGCTTGGGCCTGCCGGGTTCAATGTCCCGTGTGATACGGATGTCCCGCCAAAATTGTACATGCCCGGTAGAGCTGCTCCGCCAACACCAGCCGGGCCAGAGCATGGGCCAAGGTCATGGGCCCGAAGGAGAGCGTCAGCTGTGCCCGCCGCAGCATGGTAGGGTCCCATCCATCGGCGGGGCCAATCGCAAACACGACCTGCTGCGTGCCCTGGTCGCGCCGCTCCCCCAGCCACGTGGCAAACGCCTCAGAGCTCATCTGCTTGCCGCGGCTGTCGAGCAGCACCAGCAGCGGTTGCGTCCGGCCCTGCTGGCGCGCCAGCCAGTCGTTGAAGCTCTCAACCGTTCGAAACGACGTCGACTCGCAGCGCACATAAGAGGACATGCGCCGCAAATACACCTGAATCAGCTCCTCAAAGCCATCTCCGGCTCCCGGACGGGCTCCAATGTGGACCAACGACCACTGCATGGCTGGAGCATACCCTACCGCTTCGCCATGAACTCGCACCTGCAAGCTCGCGGCACCGCCGGCCGTCCCCAGCACGCCGCCTGCTGAATCTATGAACTCCGAACCAAGAACTACGAACTAAGAACTAAGAACTGGAATCTGTTCCCAATGGTTTTCGCCCAAATCCAAATCACAAGTCGTTTAGTTCCACAGTGATAGCCATCACGGAGCATCTCGCGCGCCTGAACTAACAATAGGTAACGACCCCGCTGATCAGGACCTGAGCAGAGCGCAGCTTTCTGCAAGCTGACGCGGCTTCGTCTATCCGCATTGCTGCGCCAAGGTCGGTGCCGTTTTTCTGTTGAAGACAACACGCCTCCGGAGCCCCTGCCGGCAGCGATCGACGATACGAGGGACGGAGTGACCGGCCATCGCCTACCCGTCCCCACTGCAAGGCCTTTTTGGGAGGAGTTCATGCGAGTTACCCGTTTTCAAGCTCCGCTATTGGCGCTCGGCCTGCTTGGGCTGTTGGGCGTTTGCCCTCTGCTGCCCCCGGCCGTCTACGCCCAGACCATCGTCAGCGGCGATGTAGCCGGAAAAGTGATCGACACCTCGGGAGCGGTGGTGGTCGATGCCACCGTGACCCTCACCGACGATGCCAAGGGCACCGCGCAGGTCCTCAAAACCGGTAGCGATGGCGCCTTCCGCTTCTCCCTGCTCTCTCCCGGGACCTATTCTGTCTCGATCTTGGCCCCCGGCTTGGTGGGCGGCGCCCCTCACGTGGCCGTCAGTGTCGGCAAGATCTCCTCGCTCATCATCACCCTCAGGCCCGCCTCCGTGGTCACCGAGATTCAGGTGGACTCCAGTGACCAGCCGCTCCTCCAGACCGAAGACGCCAATATCACCACCTCCTTCGACGCGCGAACGATCGAAGAACTCCCCGTCCCCGGCGGCGACATCAGCACCATCCCCTTTACCGCGCCCGGAGTCAATTTGAGCACCGGAGCGGGCTACGGCGGATTTACCGCCTTCGGCCTTCCTGCGACCACCAACCTGTTCACCATGAACGGCAACGACATCATGGACCCCTACCTGAACCTGAACAACTCAGGCGCGTCCAACCTCACCCTCGGTGCCAATGAGATCGCCGACGTGGCGGTAGTGAACAACGGCTACACCGCCCAGTACGGCCGCTATCCCGGGGCGCAGGTGAACTACACCACCAAGTCCGGCTCCAATCAGTTTCACGGAAACGCGCAGTATTACTGGAACGGCCGCGTCCTGAACGCCAACGACTGGATCAACAAGAACCAGGGCGGCACCCGTCCCTTCTCCAACTCCAATCAGTGGGCTGGAGCCGTCGGCGGACCTATCTGGCGCGACAAGCTCTTCTTCTACTTCGATACCGAGGGGCTGCGTTATGTCCTGCCCGGCGGCGGGGGCACCACGTACATTCCCACCGCCAGCTTCATGAATGACGTCATCGCCAATGTGCAGAGCCTCCATCCCGCGGAGCTCGCCTACTACCAGACCATGGCCTCGCTCTACGCCAAAGCCAGCGGCGTGGGCAGCGCCACGCCCGTCAGCATCCCGACCTATACCGGTGAGTCCAGCAACTGCGGCCTGGCAGATGGCATGGTGCTGAACGGAACCACCTATGGCTACTACAACATCAGCGCCGATGGCAGCACCGCCAGCGTGGGCGCCACCTGCGCTCGCCAGTTCTACGCCGCGGTGAACAACCTCAATACCGAGCAGCTATGGTCGGGGCGCATCGATCAGGTGATCGGCAGCAGCGACCGCATCTCCTATCGCGTGCACCACGATTGGGGCGTCCAAGCCACCGGCACTGACCCCATCAATTCTGCCTTCAACGCCAACAGCGTTCAGCCCGAGTGGGAAGGCCAGATGAACGAGTCCCACACCTTCTCGCCCTCGGTCATCAATCAGCTGATCCTCTCCGGGCTCTACTACTCTGCCATCTTCGGACCACCCAACTTCAACGCCTCCGTCGCCGTCTTCCCGACCACGGTCTCCTTTGCCGACGGCATCGGCTTCGCCAACGTGGGCGGCAGCAATAATAACTATCCGCAGGGCCGGAACGTGCAGCAGTATCAGGTTGTGGACGACTTCTCCTGGCAGAAGGGCAAGCATGCCCTCAAGTTCGGGCTGAATCTCCGCGGCAACAAGATCAGCGACTTCCGCTCCCAGGTGAATAAGGCTGGCCTTACCACCTTCAACAGCATGGTTGACTTCGCCAATGGCGAGGTCAGCTCCGACGGCGGTTCAACGGTAGCCAAGTCCTTCTCCACCAAGGGCCAGGTTCCCATCAGCGCGCTCACCTACGGCGTCTACGCCCAAGATCAATGGTCGGTCTCCGACAAGCTGAACCTTACCCTGTCCCTTCGCTTCGACCACAACGCGAACTTCAAGTGCCTCAGCAACTGCTTCGCGCGGCTCACGCAGGAATTCACTGAGATCGCTCACTCCGCCTCCACTCCTTACAACCAGTCCATCCAGACCGGGCTGGCCAACGCCTTCCACAGTACCGATGCACTTGTCCTGGAGCCGCGCGCCGGATTCTCCTACACTCCGCAGGGCGTCTCCGGACGCTACGACTTCCGCGGCGGCGTGGGCCTGTTCTCTGACCTGCCCCCCGGCACCATTGTCGACCGCTTCCTGGTCAATGCACCCAACGTGGTGAACTTCACCTACTCCGGCGATGCCCTGGTCGACCCCACTCTGACCTCGGGCTCCGCCTATAGCTATCTCGCCACCTCGGCGGCTGCCTTCCAGAACGGGTTCAGCTCCGGCGAAACGCTGGCCCAGATCAAGTCCGACGTGGCCGCTGCGGGCAGTAGCTTCTCCGCTCCCAACTACAACTCGGTTGTGGACAAGATGCGCACTCCCAAATACCTGGAGTGGAACCTCGAAGGCCAGGTCCAGCTCACCCACCACGATGTGCTCGACCTGAACTACGTGGGCAACTACGCCTGGCACGTCATCATGCTCTCCAACCTGGAGAACAACTTCTCCAAGTTTGGTATGGCGGGTCTGCCCACCACCGCTCCCGATCCGCGCTTCTCCATCGTCACCGATGTGACCAACCGCGGCCGCTCCAACTACCACGGCCTCACCAGCAGCCTGCGCCATCAGGCGCGTTACGGCCTCACCCTGACCGGGAACTACACCTACAGCCACGCCCTCGACCTCGTCTCCAACGGCGGTCTGGAAGGCTTCAACTACCAGGTGAGCTACCCGCAGCAACAGCTCGTTCCGGACAGCGCCAGCCGGCTCAACTACGGAAGCGCGGACTACGACATCCGCCATTCCACCAGCCTGCAATACGTGTGGCAATTGCCTTACAAGCCCGCCAACCGCTTTGCCTCCACATTAGCCTCCGGATGGTCCGTCTCCGGCAACCTCTACTACCGCACCGGCTACCCGATGTCGATCATCAACTCGCGCATCAACAGCCGCCAGCTAGGCAGCAAGAGCACGTCGGTGTTGCTGGCCGCGCTCACCAGCGGTAAACAGTTCAGCTGCTCCGCCAAGCCCAACGCTGCCGACATCAATCAGCCCGTCTGCTTCACCGCGGATAGCTTCGCGTCGGTTCCGACCTCCAGCGTCTACACCTATGGCTGGGGAAACATCGCGCGCAACAGCTTCCGCGGACCGCATTACTTCAACAGCGATCTGCAATTGAACAAAGAAACCAAGATTGCCGAACGCTACGTGGTCAAAATCGGCGCCAACTTCTACAACATCCTCAATCACGCCAACTTTGGAGATCCCGCCAACAATGCCGCCTCCGGCACCCTGGGCTCCATGACCAGCACCGTTACTCCGCCCAGCAGCCCCTACGGATCCTTCGAGGGCTCCGCGGTCTCTGGCCGGGTCGTCCAACTGATCACCAGCTTCCGCTTCTAGTGCTCCACCCCACCCCCCCACCCCCCGGCCGCACGGCTCCCGGGGGGTGGGGGCTCAGTTTTCCCCTCTCCAAATATCTAAATCTGAATAAAGAGATGAAAAACGGTAGACGCGGCCCTCTTTATACATAAATTCATATTTCCCGCTTCGGAGTGGCTGTCCCAAATTGGACAGTAAACTGCACATTTAAAACAAAATAATTGACATTTTCTCCAGGCCTCTGAGATTGGCAATCGTCATGCATTCACTCTGGCACGGCGCGACGCCTTTGTTCTTCCTCCCATGGCCGTCCGGGGCAGGTTCGACGAGCCAACAAAGCGCAAGCCGCTATTATTCTTCCTCATTGTCTTGATTACGCAGTTTTGCAAGCGCGGTTTGAGGGACCTCAAAACCGCACTAAAGAAAAAAGTTAACGGGACGCGATCCCACTCCGGGCCCGTCGATCCCCAAAGAACCTTGGAGGAGTTCAATGCGAGTATTCCGGTTACGCAGCGCGGCTTTCGTGCTGAGTCTTCTGGCGCCCACCGCCTTTCTCGCGGTCACCGCGACTCCGGCTGCCTATGCGCAGTCCAATATCTCCGGTGACATCGCCGGGTCGGTGACCGATTCGTCCGGTGCCATCATTCCCAACGCCCAGGTGAAGGTCACGAGCGAAGCCCGCGGCGAAGTGAAGTCCGTGGCGTCTGACGCGAGCGGCAATTTCCGTGTTCCGCTCCTCTCTCCTGGCAAGTACAAGATTTCGGTGACCGCCCCCGGGTTCGACACCTCCACGGCTGAAGTCACGGTTTCCGCTGGCGTCATCACCCCGCTGACCTTCAAGCTCTCAGTGGGCCAGACATCCACCACGATCGAAGTCACGGGAGCCGCCACGCAGATGCTGCATGTCGATGATGCCCAAATTTCGACGAGCTTCGATCTGCAGCAGATCCAGACGCTGCCCAACCCTGGAAACGACCTGACCTTCGTTGCGCAGACTACTCCCGGCGCGGTCATGAACACGCAGGGCGGCTACGGCAACTTCTCCACCAACGGCCTTCCCGCCACCTCGAATACCTTCACCGTGAACGGTGGATACGAGGGCGATCCCTACCTGAACCTGAACAACTCCGGCGCAACCAACCTGACCCTTGGCAACAACGACGTGGACACGGTTACCGTCATCACTAACAGCTACGACGCCGCCTTCGGCGGCTTGGGCGGCGCACAGGTCAATGAGATCTCCCGCTCCGGTGGCAACAAGTGGCATGGTGACGCCACCTACTGGTGGAACGGTCGAGCGCTGAACGCCAACAGCTACTTCAACAAGCAGCTAGGTTCCTCGCGGAACTTCGATAACGTGAATCAATGGGCCGCGGCTATCGGTGGTCCGCTCAAGAAGGACAAGATCTTCGGGTTCATCAACACTGAAGGTATTCGCATCATCATCCCGGTCCGCAATACCTCGTATGGACCGAGCCCGCAATATCAGGCCGCTGTTCTCAGCGCACAACCGCTGATCGATCCAGCCCTGACGCCCGCGAATCCGAATGGCCTGGTTCCATATGGCAATCTCGCCTACAACGGTTTGTCATCTGAGGCGCCTGTTTACCAGCAGATCTTCAATTACTACAACAACGCGCCCAACTGGAACTCTGGGCATCAGGATTCTGCTGACCCGGACACTTGGATTTGGAACGGCCAGACGACGAACTTCGGCCGCGAATGGCTGATCACCGATCGTGTTGACTTCAATCTTTCCACCAACGATCACCTCTACGTTCACTCGAAGGTTGATCACGGCGTGCAGCCGACGCAGACCAGCTTCCTTGCTCCTATCTTCAACGCGCAAAGCCCACAACCTGCGTACGAAGGTCAGCTGAACGAAACCCACACGTTCACACCCATGCTGACCAACCAATTCCTCTTCGCGGCTAGCTACTACCGCGCCATCTTCACGAATACCAACGGCACCACCATCGGAAGCGGAGCGATTCCGTATACAGTGATTCCCGAGGGCTACAACTACGGCTGTGTCAACCAGGATCCGAACGATCCGACCAGTCCCTGCCTCCGCAATTTCGATTGGGATGCAGCAGGAAACAGCTCCTCTTGGGTCGGCGGAGCCGATTACGCCTTCCCGCAGGGCCGCAATGTCACCGGCTATCAGTTCGTTGATGACGTCAGCTGGACCAAGGGCCGGCACACGATCAAATTCGGGTATACCTTCCGTCGCGATGACATCAGCGACTATACCGCCAGCGAGCACAACATCAAGTTCGGCGGTGGCGAGAATATCATCTACGACCAAAGCGACTTCGCGGCCGGCTACACCGACGTGTGGGCGGAGCGTTTCCCAAAACGCCTCGCGAACCCCGTGGCCCTCTATGTCGAAGGTGCCTATGTTCAAGATCAGTACAAGCCGGTTCCGAATCTGACCTTAACTCTCGGCCTTCGCCTGGAGCACAACTCAAACCCGATTTGCCGCACCAATTGCGTGACCAACTTCGCTACGGATTTCGCCTCGCTGCCGACGTCGAGCGCGACTCCGTATAACACCCTCTTCGCAGCTGGCCGCAAGCGCGGATTCTTGGCTCAACAGCAAATCGCCTACGAGCCGCGAATTGGCTTCTCCTTCTTGCCGGGCGGCCCAGACAGCAAGACTACGATCCGTGGTGGATTCGGCATGTTCGCCGACTACTTCCCGGCACAAATCATGGGTGATCTACTCGCCAACATCCCCAACGTGGATCGTTTCACGGTGCTTGGCGCTTACTATGGCAATCCGGTCACGTTCGATTCAGCCCGTGCAGACAGCGGTCATGCCATCGCGTCTACCTCCAACGATGCGTTACAGAGCCTCTTCTCCCAGGGCGCGTGCTACAAGGGTTGCGGAGCTAATCTCAGCCTGTACAACGTCACAGGCGGAGTGTTTAGCCGTCCTACCGTAGTTGGTACTGCTCGCAAAATCTTCCTTCCGACTTACGAAGAGTGGAGTTTCGCGATCGAGCACGAGTTTGTTAAGAACACTGTGCTAGCAGTCAATTACGTCGGAAATCGCAGCTATCACCAGCCGGTCTCTAACTCCGTTAACGCCTATGATCCCTATGGCGTGATCACCACGCTTCCCTCTTCCCGTCCGAACGCTGCACTGGGTAGTTCAACCGAGTACTACAGTGGTTCTTATTCCAACTTCAACGGATTGATCACTACTGTGACCAGCCGGATGAAATGGCTTACGACTCAGTTCAACTACGCTTACGGCCACGCGCTTGATACTACCTCCAATGGTGGTTTCGACGGCTTCGGCGTCAATCCGGTAGGGCAGATCAATCCCTACAACTTGAAGCAGCAGTACGGTAACGCGGACTACGACACCCGCCACTACATCAGTGCGAATTACGCTATCTCAGTGCCGCACTTTGGTGGACCGAAGGTGCTCGTAGACAACTGGGAAGTTGCTGGCACCATCTTCCATAACACCGGCTATCCTTTCTCCGTCTACGACAACACGGGGACGGTGGTCTACGGTAGCGGGGCGTTGGCTCAGCAGACCGACAACAACTTCAATCACCATTGCGGCGGTGGTAAGCACACCACCGGTTACGGCACGCCGTGTGATTTCGCTTCGCACTTCACGGCTGCGAGCGCCTATGGCCAACAGGGTAGGAACCAGCTCTACGGTCCTAACTACACCGACTTCGACCTGGATCTGATGAAGGGCTTCAGCCTGCATTCTGAACGTGCCAAACTCAAGGTGGGCGCCCAGTTCTTCAATCTGTTCAACCACCCGAACTTCCAGATCCCTTACGCGGACATCAGCAGCTCGACCAACGGACAGATCTACACCACGGCGAACACCCCAACGTCGATCTTGGGCGCATTCCTCGGTGGCGATGCTTCTCCCCGCTTGATCCAGCTGAAGGGAACCATCACTTTCTAAGCGAACTCAACCCCAAACACGAAGGGCGTCCAGATCACTGGACGCCCTTCGTGTTTCTGAGTGATGAACTGCGGATAAGTACATGCCAAACTCTGCCGCTTATAGCTTGACAGCCTGGCGAGTTACCATTAGTCTGCTCGGAAGTCAACAGCACTAGATTGACTGTTCTCTCACTCCCTTTTTCCCCAACGCGCTAGTTATCAGATCAAAGGAGGAAGAGGATGCCACTTCAACCAAGAACAGAAGTGAATAGGAAACTGCGCCATCTATCGCGGCGCCTTGCCCTAGCGTGCGGCTTGATCTTGATTTGTGCAGCGTTGATTTCGCCAAGCGCATCGGCTCAGGCGATTTACAAGCCCTCAATAGCAAGCGTTACAGGGAGCGGCACTTTGTTCAATCCAAGTTACGCTTGGGATGCGAGTTCTTCCACTGGTGCTGCTGTTAGCGCAGTCAAGATACCCGACGAACCCGCCCAGAGCCCCGAAAACGTGCAGTTCAAGGGATTCCCAGGCATAACTGCGGGTTCTGTGCTTACAGTCAACGCAGCAGTGAGTATCGGCGGGAACAGCGGTTTTGTAGGCGAAGCAACGATATGGGTGTCCTTCGATGGGGGAGCGACTTACACGCATTGGCTCGGTTTTACTGCGAGCACCCCACAGACGGCATACTCTCTCGGTGTTCCCGGAGGTACAAATCTCCAGAATGTCATCGTGAGGGTGTACACGACGGTTCCAAACTTCTCTTCCGGTTCGGGCCACTCTACTGTGTACGTCTACGACATAAACATCCAGTAGATGTCTTCAGCCTCGAAGTTCTGGCAATTCGGGAGCTCGGAGGGTGATTCGAAAGACAGCGAGGTGTCGTAATCGGTACCTCCGTTCGCACATAACTTTGTGTTACCGCCGGTGCTTCACCTTCTAACCGAACTCAACCCCAAACACGAAGGGCGTCCAGATCACTGGAAGCCCTTCGTGTTTCTGTTCTTGATCGCAAGATTTGCGATCGCCTAAACCGTACCTACCGTTTTGACGCGGACTTCTTCTTGGCGGCCGGCTTGCGGGAGCTTGTCGCCTTCACAGCCTTCTTGGCGGCTGCCTTCTTTGCCGGAGCCTTCTTCGCTGCGGGCTTGGTTGCCGGTTTCTTCTTCGGACTCTTCGCAGTTTCCTCCGGAGCCACGCCTGCTGCCTTGTCGCGAGTCGATTTGGCCGCCACCCGCGAATCGCGGGTCTTCTTGGTCAAAGCTGCCTTCAGCTCCTCATCGAACTCCGCAGGCGTGAGCGGCCGGGCGGACTTGCGCAGGCGCTCAATGTCGTAGAAAGCCCGGCGGTCCGCCAGGAAGACGTGTACGACAAAATCCACGTAGTCCAGCAGAATCCACTCGCCGCGCCGGCGGCCCTCCACGGAGTTGGCGTAAACGCCGAAATCCCGCTTCAGCCGTAGTTCAATCTCGTCGGCGATGGCCAGGGACTGGCGATCGTTGCTGGCCGAGGTCACCAGGAAAAAGTCGGCCAGCCCGGAATCCACCGGGTCCAGCTCGAGAATGCGAGTGTCGAATCCTTTTTTGTCTTCACAGGCCGCTGCAGCGGCTTGAACAAGGAGGCGGGTTTGCTGTTGTGCCGTGGGCGTGGCCATGCGGTCGATCGTATCTCCGTGCTTCATCGTAGCGGTTGCCGAAGGCCCCGGCAAGCCGTTCAGCAATAGAGGCCGTGCGATCGAATATAGTTGCCCACCGCCGGAGGGACCAGATCTCGATAAGCTCTCTCCCCCCGCCCCGTGGCGCTCACCTGCTCGCGGATGGCAGACGCGCTGATCTCCACGTCCAGCTCAGGAAGGAGATAAAACGGCGCAGAGCGGCCGTCCCTGTCGCAGACCGCGTAAGTGCTCACCCGGACGCCTCCTCCCTCGGGGCGCATGCTTTCTCCCGTGGGAGCGGCCCCTGGGCACAGGACCAATCCCGCGGGCAGCGCCGAAGCCAGATCGTCCAGCATCTGTCCTGGGCGAGAGGCGACAACCAGCGCGCCGGCAAACGGAACCTCCGCTGCCCGATGCCAATGTCGCAGAGCCAGAAACGAGTCCGCCCCCATCAGGCAGAAAAGTTGGCTGTCGGGCGGCAGCGCCAGGCGAAGCCGCTCAAGCGTCTCCACGGTGTAGTTGGGTTTCCCTTTCGGATCCGGCGCGTCCAAAAGGCAGACGGCGAAGCCCGGTTCGCCGGCGATCGCCAGTTCGGTCATCTTTACGCGATCTTCAAAGGGAGCCGTCGACCCCTGCGGCTTGAGTGGCTGAGCGCCCACTGGCGCGAACAGCACCTGGTCCAGCCGGAGCGCCTCCCGGGCGGCGCGGGCAATGGCAAGATGGCCCAGGTGAGGCGGGTCGAAGCTGCCGCCGAAAAACGCAACCCGTTGTCCTCCCGCTGTTTGCACCACCATCTGTTCATGTTAATGCTTTACCATCGAAGGCACGACAATGCGCTGGTTGATTGCAATCCTTGCCCTGGCCGGGCTCACCGTATCCATCCTGGCCCTTCGCGTCCACTACTCCAATGATGCCGCTCCCTGCGATATCAACGAACACTGGGATTGCGGCGTTGTGAACCATAGCACCTACGCCATGATCGGCCGAGTGCCGGTGGCGACCCTCGGAATCGCTGGCTACGCCCTGCTGGCAGTCCTGGCGCTGCTTGGCCTGCGCCGGCTGGTCGCCCTCGCGTCCCTCCCCGGCCTTGGTTTTGCCCTCTATCTCAGCCACATCGAGAAAGACGTGCTGATGGTCTGGTGCCTGTATTGCGTGATCTCGCAATGCATCATTCTCCTTATCACCCTGCTCAGCCTGGGCTGGGTCTGGGCCGGGCGCAAGGGGCGCGTAATGTGACGACTGCCGCACATCGGTGAACATCGGGATTGATACACTTAACTCGCCCGCATGTTGAGAAAAAGTTACGCGCGCTGGATGTATCGCTGGGAAACCCGGCTCACCACTCGCGACGAAAATCGAGTTGTCCGTCCCCTGGAATGGGGCTTCGAGTGGATTGCGCCCTTCCTCGAGCAGCACCGGCTTGGCCTCGCGGAACTGCGTCAGGGCGTTACTGGAGATGAAGCCGCGGCCGAAGCCGCCATGGCGCGCATCAACCAGATCCTCATTGACCACAGCGACACGTTCTTCGGATACGAGCGTCCCACTGACTACCGGCTGGAAGACCGCCATCCACAGCTGTTTCCCACCAATGTGCGCCCTGAAACCCTGGCCCAGGATGCAGCCCTTCGGCGCCGGGCAGAGAATGGCGACTTGCCCCGGGCACAATTTCTGCGCTTTACCTCGCCTGAGCGTACTCCATATCCCGAAAACGACTTGGTCAATGCGCGCTGGTTTCCCGCTCCCGCGCATAAAGATCCGAATCGCCCCAAGCAGGCCATCGTGGTGCTGCCTCAGTGGAATGCTGACGCGTTCAGCCATAACGCTCTCTGCAGCATCTTCAACCGTCTGGGCATCTCGGCTCTGCGCCTTTCCAAGCCCTACCATGACATTCGCCGGCCCAGTGAGCTGGAGCGCAGCGATTACGCGGTCAGCGCCAACATCGGACGCACCCTCTCCGCCTGCCGCCAGGCGGTTATCGACATTCGCTGCTGTCTCGACTGGCTCGAAGAGCAAGGCTACGAGCACTTCGGAGTGCTGGGTACCAGCCTTGGCTCCTGCTATGCCTTCCTGGCCAGCGCGCATGACAAGCGCCTGCGGGTGAACGCATTCAACCATGCTTCCACGGCCTTCGGTGACGTGGTTTGGGCAGGGCAGAGCACGCGGCACATCCGAGAGGGACTGGAGCAGGCGGGATTAACCCAGGACCGGCTCCGCACTCTGTGGGGCGCTATCAGTCCGGTCAACTACTACGAGAAGTTTGCCGGCCCTGCGGCTGCGGGCCCTGACAAGAAGGTGCTTCTGGTCTACGCAGACTACGACCTCACCTTCCCTCGCGAATACTCCGTCCAGGTGGTGGATGCGTTCCACCGTCACGGAGTGAACTTCGAACCGCGCGTGTTGCCCTGCGGTCACTACACCACCGGCGAAACCCCGTATAAGTACATGGACGGCTGGTACATGGGCTCGTTTGTCTATCGCGCCTTCAAGCAGCTGCGCCAGGAGGCGGCAGCGCGCCCCGGCGCTCCTGAGCCTGCACTGCGCCAGGAAGACGAACTCCTCACTCGCTAGTGCGCCGTGCTCAGGTTCATGCGCAGCAGCTTTACCGGATCCAGATAAGAGTTCTCCCACCGCACAGCCCAGTGCAGATGCGGTCCCGTCACGCGGCCCGTTGCGCCGCTTAGCCCGAGCAGCTGCCCCTTGGCGACGTGGTCGCCTTCATGCACGTCGATGCGGCTCAGGTGCATGGATAACGTGTACAGCCCCATGCCATGATCGATCACCACGCAGTTGCCCTCGAAGTAAAGCGGGCGCGCAAGCACCACGATGCCGCTGTTGCTGGCATGAATCGGAGTTCCCGTGGCTGCATGGAAATCCGCGCCCTTGTGGATGCTGGCCAGCTTGCCATTGAACATGCGCCGCGTGCCAAAGCTATCCGTTGGCTGGGTAGCCAGCGGCGCACGGAAGTTGCCCCTCCATAGCGGCTCCGGTGCAGACGACGAGAACACCTTCTGTTTCACCTTGCTCTCTGCCTCAATGATCTTCAACTCTTCAGGATCGGGCGTCACGAATTTCGGAGCGACGGAGAGCGTTCCTGTCCGGTAGTGTGCAGCGTGGACTTCGACTTTTCTGCTCAGGTCCACCGTTGCATCGCCCTCACGCGCCACGATGTGCAGCTCAGACTCTCCCACATTGGCCTCGACATCCACACCGGCCAGAGCCGTCCATTGCCCGGACGAAGCGCGAAAGAAATGAAACTTGTGTCCCAGCCACTCGCCGTCGACCGCACTGGCGGCGCCGTCAGTCACTCGAATCAGTTCGGGCGATCCGGCCACCACCACTGCCGGCGTAAGGGTGACCGCATGGGATGACGGAACACGAGACTGTGCATTGGCGAGCGCGCCCATACAAATCAAGAGAAGCCCGTAGCGCACAAATGAAGAGCCGGTCATGCGTACAGCATAACCGGCTCCGAGAACCAAGGCCTGGCTGCCCCCGCTATTTAGAAACGGCAGCATTGTGCTTCTGACGATAGATTTGACGGCTGGTGCCGTTCTCTTCGCGGTTAATCTGGCGCTTCTCCTGTCCTGTAAGCTTGCCGCCGTTGCTGGCGCGGTCCGCGCGGACCTGCTGATTGATCGCCTGTTCGCGATTCTCGGTGCGTGCAGCTTCGCCTGCGGTCATCGAACCGCTACGAATTCCATTCGCAATCCGATTCTGCTGATCCTCGCGTCGTTGCCCTACTTCGTTATTGCCATAGCGAGCATCCTTGCCGTTGTGTTTGTCTGCGTAGATGGACTTGCTGAGGTGATTCTGCTGGCGCGTGATCTGACGACGTTCTTGCGCTGTCAGCTTGCCTCCGTTCGCGGCGCGGTCCTGGCGAACCTCGCGGTTCACCCCGGCTTCGCGCGACTCAAGCCGCTTCGTCTCGCCCGCGGTCAGCTGTCCCGACTGCACCCCATTCGCGATGCGGTCCTGCTGGTTTTCACCGCGCTGGTTCACAGTCGCGGGCTTCGTGCTGCTCGCATTGCTGCTTTGAGCAAAGGCTGAACCCGAGGCGATCAGGGCGGCCGCGGCAATGGCAACAAGCTTACGATTCATGTAGTTCCTCCGAGGGCCTTGCTTCGTGTTCAATGGCCCACGTTGAACCAAAACACGCTGTCCGCATGAAAGTTGCTGCGACATTCTTTCTTGATCGAACGCGCTCCTCGTTACCCTCGAACCTGCCTCGGGACAGCCGTCCCTTATTGATTCTGCTTTTGCTCCGAGCGGGGATGCGCAGCCTTCCACTTCGCCAGGCGATCTTGCACCTCGGCCAGCTCATCTGCCGTGATCCGCGTACCAACGTTCTGCCGGTTCGCAACGTACTGCTGCTGCTTGGGCCCCTTGATCTCCGCAGCCAAATCGAACCAGAAGTAAGCGTCGACGTCACTCCGTGGCACGCCCAGGCCCAAGGTGTAGAGCATGGCCAGCGTGCCTTGCGCGCTGGCATCACCCTGCTCGGCAGCTTTGCGATACCACTGCGCAGCCTGCTCTTTATCGCGCCCTACGCCCTGCCCGTCGCGATACATATCGGCCAGGTGAATTTCGGCAGCGACGTTATCTTGGGCGGCAGCCTTCCTGTACCACTCGGCGGCTTCGTGGTAGTTCTTGTCCGCTGCGTAGCGCTCACCAACTTGCACCTGTGCCGCTGCGTCTCCACTACCTGCTTTGGCCAGCAAAGCCGGATCCACCTTAGCCTGTGCACAAAGCACAAGCGGAGCCGCGCTGACGAGGATGGCCAATGTCGTTTGCCGTACATGACGCTTCATGTTCCTCATCGTACAAGCCTGCGCCGTCCTTACTCGAAGCAACCTCGTTGACTTCTTCGAACTCGCTCAAAGCATGCGATTCCTCGTGCTGAGCGATGTTTTTCACGAGCTACTTTCCTTTTGCGATCGCGTTCGCATGCGTCGCGAATAAGAAAAGAAACACCATCCATCCCCCATGCCAATTCATGCTTCGGATAACACGGGAAACAAAAAGTTGAACGTCATCCGTAGAACGGTCCCGAACGAAGACTCTGCAATCGCTTTTTCCAAACAGGACTGCGCAGTGCGCTGTGCACGCACAGTGGGCGTCGCTGGTCTGCAACCGCAACCTCGTCACATCAGGAAGGCATAGTTATGGCAGGATACGAAACCGACAACACCGTGTTTGGATACTTTTCCTCAGAAACCCAGGCGGAATCCGCACTCCGCGACCTGAAGGCCGCGGGGTTCACGCGTAATCAAATCAGCCTTGCGGGCCAGCCGGGAAGCGACAGCTACAGCAGCGCCACCACCACCGGAAGCGCCACCGGCAGCAAGATGCGCCAAGAAGGTCACAAGGCCGGGGAAGCCGTCGGCGGCTTCTGGCACCGCGTAAAGAACTTCTTTGAAGGTGGCGATGCGCCGGAGCCCTACGCCGAGGAGCGGACGCGCGGCGACATGGCCACCCGTGAAGTCACTACAGACAGCAACATTTACGACTACGATCCCGAAGACTTCCATCAATCGTGGGGTACTACCTCCGACCGCTCCCGCTACTTGGGCCAGCAGTACGCTCGCTCCGGCCAGGGGTATATCGTGAGTGTGGTCGCCGGTGACCGCCGCGCCGAGGCGGAGAGCATTCTCGAGGCGAACGGCGCCGACCTGGGCACGGCGGACAGCTACTCCGGAACCGAAACTGGCGCCTACTCCGGCCAGAGTACCTCCACGGCGGACTTGGAAAGCCCGCGCCGCATTCAGCTCTACGGTGAGGTGCTGCGCGTGCACCGCGATCGCGTGCAGCGCGGCGAAGCTCGCATCCGCAAGGAGACCGTCACCGAAACCCAAAATGTGCAGGTGCCGGTCACTCGCGAAGAACTGGTCGTGGAGCGCGTGCCTGTCTCCGGTGAACGCGCCGCCGCCACCGGCGTCAACGTGGGTAGCGACAGCGAGGAGATCCGAGTCCCACTCACAGAAGAAGTCGCCCGCGTAGAGAAGGAGCCTATCGTGCGCGAGCAGGTCGAAGTCGGCAAGCGCAAGATCACCGAGACCGAGAACCGCGAAGAAACCGTACGTCGCGAAGAGCTGCGCGTTGACGAGGATGACAACCGTTTCCGCAAAGCGAGCTAAACTCCCCATCGCAATCTCAACCGAAGAGGCGCCTCCCGCGAGGCGCCTTCTTCTTTCCATGCTCGAGCGGTGCCAGTTGCGGGCCAGGAACGTCACGTCTGGGCAAATCTTTCCGTGCCGGCGCGGCAAGGACTTCTTGGGCCTGCTGAACATCACTCCCGGGCCTTTCCTCAGGACCCCGCCGGGCTTCCCTCGGCGGCTCCAATGTGAATATCCGGCGAACCTGGACCCCGGGGCGGCCGAAACCTGCCCTCCTGCTACAATGGAAAGTGCCGCATTACGCGGCAAATCGAGGATGAAACCTCCCCGAGTGGCCCGTGGCCTCCTGTAGTCTCGCCCGCGCTGCCTTTGATGTTCTCGACCTCATCGGTCCACATGGCCTCATCGGCTGAGTGGCCGCATCCCGCATAAAGGAAACACCGCTCCTGTGAATCAGACGATACGCAATATCGCCATCATCGCCCATGTGGACCACGGCAAGACCACCCTCGTCGACGCCCTGCTGCGGCAGGCCGGCACCTTCCGCGCCAACGAGCAGGTGGCCGAACGGGTGATGGACTCGAATGAGCTGGAGCGCGAACGCGGCATCACCATTCTGGCGAAGAACACCGCCATCAACTACGGCGAAGGCAAGATCAACATCGTTGACACCCCCGGCCACGCCGACTTCGGCGGCGAGGTGGAGCGCGCCCTCAAGATGGTCGACGGCGTGATGCTCCTGGTCGACGCAGCCGAAGGCCCGCTGCCGCAGACCCGCTACGTACTGGCCAAGGCCCTCGAAGCCAAGCTGCCGCCCATCGTGTGCATCAACAAGATCGACCGCCCCGATGCGCGTCCCCAGGAAGTGCTGAACGAGATCTATGACCTGTTCATCGATCTCGACGCCGACGAGGACCAGCTCGACTTTCCGGTCATCTACGCCATTGCCAAGCAGGGCATTGCCACCACCGATCCCAACAAGCCGGGCGAGAACCTCGAGCCCCTCTTCGAGACCATCGTGAAGACCATTCCCCCGGCCACCGGCGACTCCGAGGCCGCGTT
>CBJOJD010000028.1:0-26441 GCA_966443485.1 uncultured bacterium
TTGCGGGCGGCCACCTGGAAGTACGGCCGGGGTCGGCCGTTGACCAGCACGGTGTTGAATTCGGAGCGGCCGACGCCGGCCACGATGTTCGCGCTCGATCCACACATCAAACGCGAGTGCCTCTGGCACGGGCCTGTGTATCGCAAATCTGCGGCACTTGTGGACCGCCGCAACAATTTCGTGTGGCTCTCCACAACGCGTGACGAAGAGCCCGTTATGATCACGCAGCACCTGGCCGACACCGATAGCATGTTGGCCGCCGTGGCCGACCCGCAAAGGGCTCCTGAAATGCTCGCAGTGCGCGAGGCCGTTCGTGGATGGCGCTTCTATGATCACTTCCGGACGGATTCAGATTCGCCGGCGCGCTTGTCACAGATTGGAACATGGTCGCCGGTCCTGGCCCACGACGGCAGCAACCTCGCGGCAGCACTCCAAACCATTCTCGAGATTCGATCGGACGAAGCATTCGCGGCCACTCTTGACGATGCTTTTCCGCGCAGCCGCCTTTCGATCAGCGTGAACAATGGACGCTTCGAGCTCCAGCTTTTCCAACGCGGGCTGCTGCGACCTCTTTCGAGCGCTGAATTGTCTGACGGCACTCTACGCTATCTTCTGTGGACGGCGGCTCTACTAACGCCGCGACCACCCGAGCTGATGGTGCTCAATGAGCCGGAAACAAGCCTTCATCCGGACCTACTACCTGCATTGGCCCGACTCATTGTGGCAGCGGCGAACAGCACTCAGATCATCGTTGTCTCCCACGCGCCGTTACTGATTCAGGAGCTATCGTCCTCTGCCGCTTGCTCCTGCCTTCACCTGATCAAGGACTTTGGGGAGACCAAGGTGGAAGGTGAGACCTTGTTGAATAAGGTGAAGTGGAATTGGCCAACGCGCTAGCGAGCTGGTTCCGTGCCCCTTTTGGCTTTCGCACACTCGCCCTTGAATGTATCTTTGGCAAGCTACAAGTGGTCGGCACTGGGTCAATAACCTGTCAGCTTCTGAGAATACGGAAGCAAGTCAACGATGTTCTCGGCATTCTCCGAAAAGAAGTCGATGTACTCGTCGTGACTGAAGAATGCGTTCACATAGTTCGCATCAGTAAGAATGTAACCTCCCCACCCGTTTAACATTGCGATCTGAAGGAACGAACTCAGCACCTCTGCCTCGTGGTCCAAAAACAGGTGGCCGGGGGCATCATCCAAAAGGCGATTATCGCCGTTCAATTGCCGAAGCTGGTAATACAGATGCCAGTTCTCGCTCGAAGGCCATATCCCCCATTCAGTGACCCAAAGAAGCGTAGCACGGCGATATGTAAGTGAATGCGCTATGGCGCATGCAGCAGGATAGAAACGATGCGCTTCGGGCGGGAATTCGACCCGTTTGACCATCAATGACCGGTTCTCTTCAGGACGTGTACGGTCTCGCTGTGACAACCATTGTTCGCATTGCTGTGAAGAGTAGAACTGCATCGAACCTCCGGCTTAGCTGAGGGTCTACAAAAGGTGGAGCAAGATTGGCAGTGAGCCGATCACTCGTACTCGTTCAGACGCCATGCCGCGGTTTTCGCGCTCTGAAGAGATGCGAAATACTCTATTGCGGGATCGAGTTCCACTTCTGGCGCAAAATCGAAGGCGTACATCTTCTTGTTCATGCCTTCGTAGCTCGCGCCCAGTTCATGGCAGCGATTTAGAATTTCTTCCCGCTTATCCGGTGATTCATCGAAGATGTACAGGTGGACTGTACGGTGGCCGCTTCGTTTCTCGACTCTGACAAACTCGGGCCATTGGTTTTCATCTTCCGAGATGGCTTCCACAACATCGAGCCAGTTCACGGTGCGAACATGCCACGGCGAATTTCGAAGCTCGTAAAGATTACCGCCTACTGGGGCGGCCCAAAGTGACTCTCCACCCACGCCCATTTCTGGCTCTTCCAAGGTGAAATGAACCTTCACCAGTTCCGCTTCTTCTGACACTTGTCTCTCCGACTTCGACATCGCCGCCGAAATTATGACCAGGTTCGCAAGACCTAACGTACCAGTTCCCACGGGTATCAGTGAAATGTCCCTTCGGCAGAGAACGAAATTCACGTTCGCGATTAACGATGCCTGTTGGATTTCGCCAATTTGTATGAGAGCACAATCAGCACGATCCCAACGGCAATCGCCCAAGGATGAAAGACCGGATGAATGTGGGCATTCTCAGCATGATTCCACCGGCTGTACTGCATTCCTGCGGTTCCATAGGAGAGCAGTAGCACTCCGAATACGAACACCCAAGTGGATCTGTCGAGGACGAACCAACTCAGCGAGAAGCGCGGCACGGGCGCGGATTCTCTCTCGTGCTTTGCGCGGCTACGCTTCCCCATGTCGTTCCTCAGTATCACACGTCAGGTAGAGCCATAGCCCCCATGTGTCGATCTACAACACTACTTAGCATGAACTCTTTCCTTTTGGCCATTCCTCACTTTCGTCTTGCCTCTATTTGTGTCGCCAGCGGAACTGTCTTTGTCTCGTAGCTCTGGGTTTGCTGCGTCTGGCGCGCTTGGGGACGGGGTCGTGACCGCTGCCGCAGGAAGCGCATCAGCATCCCGGCATCCCTGAATTTCCATGCCGCCAAACATGCCCACGAGCAACGACGCCCCGGCGATCATGGGAATCCAGATGCGAACCAAATCACCTTTCCATTCATGCAAGAGTTCGTCCAGCCGATTCATCCGGTGTTCTACCGAATACTCCACACGTTTGTTGGCGCGCTCGACCTGCGCGACAACGCCGCCATGGGAATCCGAAAGCGAGCGAAGCGCGGCAGAGAGTTCCTTCTGCGCGTTCGTCATGGTCGTGCTTGTGACCTGCAGCGCTTTCACAGTGTCGGGCACGCCAGAATGGAGAAAGTGCTGGCGTAGACTCTCGCCGAGCAACTTCGCGATCTGCTCCGGGTCAAGCCCCGCCTCAATTTCGCCGGGCAGGTAGGCGAGCCGGTGCTCCAGCTCGCTCACGTAGCCAAGCATCTTCTGCTGTGCATCCTGCGAACACTGGAGATGAGCCTCCAGCAGTTGTTGAAACCGCTCGCGCTCTTCTGCAATGTCCTTCGGCGTGTTGCGCGTAAGAAGTGCCAGCACACCCATCGCTTCGAGGATCCGCAGCATTTCATCGTCCGGGCTGAGCGTGCGGGTGTGAGCCAGAACGCGATAGTACGCGGTCTGCAATTCATCGGGGACAAGCCGCGCGAGAGAATCGAACATCGTCGATTCTCCCGCGGCGACAGTTTCATGGTTTTGGGGAACGGGAACAGTGCTCATGGGAGAAATGCCTCCCGTGCCCGATCAAACTCCGCAAAGAGCTTGCGCCGATAACTCTGGGCTCGCATGACGAGCGAGGCACGCTTAAGCTCGTCAACCTGTGCTTTGCGATCCGCCACGAAACCGAGTTGCACGCCATGCTGACGAATGGGATTCTCCAGCTCCGCTAATCGAAACTCCATGTGCAGGATTTCGGGCGAGAAGGCTTCGCGGAAGCGATTCGCCTGTTCGGTCGATTTCCAGTATGTGAAGTCGGCCAGAGCGCTGGTCGCATTCTCGATCACTACGTATTCCACGCGATCCTGGAGTCGATTCGCCCAGGCAAGCAGGCTGTCGACGCTCGCCGGGTCTGGCGTAACGACACCCACCGCTGTGAATGACACTCCAGTTGCAACGACATCCTCGTACATGGAATCGAACCAGTCCGCCGCGACCTGGCCGGCGCCGGCTCCCATATCGGCGAGGATGATGGGTGCTCCGCCTTCGAGGTGATCGACAAAGGCGTCGAGTCCCGCAGGCGTGTTGATGTTGACCTTGGTGACGGTCCCGTTGAAGAAGTGTTTAAGCGATCCCCGCGCCTTGTTCTCGGTATCGAGATCGAGCATGGTGACGGGAATCTGGTTGGCTTCAAACCACTCGGCCAAGGCGACCATGACGCCGGTCTTGCCGACGCCACCTTTGCCGCCCATGGTGAAGACGACTCGTTTGGTGGAGGTCATTGTTCACCTCCACGACTGGTCAGCTTGAGAGGCTCGTTCTCGCGGAAGACGAACCGCCGCCCGGTTGATCTTGGCACGGGCGACTTGGCCTTGAGCGCCGCGATGGGATCGATACGAGATGAGGAACTCGGCGCAGATTCGGCTGGAGGCAGTTCAAATTGCTGCCGCTTGCGGTGTTTGGCACGGACTTTCACGAACGAGTGCAACGTGCTGGGTGCAACGTACAGCCCCAGCCGTTCGTAAAGGAGCCGGGCGACTTCCCGGTAAGTGCGGCCTTTGCGACGCAGTTCACGGATCAGTTCGAGGTGGGGTTCGAGTTTTGATCGTGGTGCTTTTTCTGGCAGACTGTCCAATTCGGAAATGGATAGGCCCGTTGCGAAGTATTCGGACACCATAGGTGATTCTCCCGTGGGTTGCGGGAATCGCGCAGGTTGCCAACAGGCGCGCGCCGTTGCTTTTCAGGCGCGAACGCTGTTTTTGGGCCGGACCCCGCACAGTTCCCAAGTTGCGGTTCCAGGCCGTTTCCGAAGGTTTCTCACGGTTTCCACTCGTGCCCTGTTGTCAATTACTTGCCCAGAAGGAACGCCACTCATAACCCAAAGGTCGTAGGTTCAAATCCTACCCCCGCAATCAATCAAATCAATAACTTACAGTATCCTTTCGGAATTTTGAGGGCGCAGTTGTTGCGCCCTGGACTATTCAGCTCCAGCCGGGACGCTCTACCGAGCAAATCGCCCAGCCCAAATCCCCTCGATTATGTTCAATGGACTCGCGCAACGGTTCGGAACCCTGAACAGGCATGCTGGCGAGATCTGGCTGGAATCTAGATTAGGCGAAGGCGTCACCTTCTACTTTGCGTGCACAGATTAGCCCTCTAGCCGCTATCCGTCGGTTCCCCAATGATCCATACGAGGCTTGTGCGCCTGGGAAGAGAAAGTATGCGCTGGACGAACGCGAACCTTTTCTAGTCGAAGCGCTCTTCTCTCGAGCCGCGAAACCGATGGTTTCACAGGCGAATAGGATAGGATTGAACGTTATGTAAGGCCACACCCGGAGAAATCGGAAAGCTTAGTATGGAATCTTCGCCTGGAAGTCCGGTTTCCGACCGCGGCCTGCATTCGAACGATGCGGAGCATTCTGTTCGCCAGGAACTCGAGCGCATCCTGAAGAGCCGTTATTTTCGAACGGCTGGGCGTTGCCGCCAGTTCCTCCAATATGTCGTGGAACGTCGGCTCGAAGGCCATCCGGAACAGCTTAAAGAACGCACCATTGGGACGGAAGTATTTCAGCGCCCAGCGGACTACGCGACTGGAGATGATCCTGTGGTTCGCGTGCAGGCCGGTGAAGTTCGGCGGCGTCTGGAGCAGTTCTATCAGCATGAAGGTGTTGACTCGGCGGTCAGGATCGAACTCCCTGTTGGATCCTATTGTCCTGAGTTTGAGTGGAAGGCAACTACGACCGGGCAGTTCGCCTCACCACTGACGGACTCCAGCGATCAACAGGCGACGAAGGACATTCCGCATCGCGCGAGGCGCTTTAAAAGAACAACCGTCGTGGGCGTCATCGCCCTGGTGGCTATTGTGCTGGTCGCCTTTTCGCTCGTCTTCCATCCATGGAACAGGCGCACCACGCTCGAGGAGTTCTGGGCTCCGGCATTCGGCACACCCCAACCAACGCTCATCTGTCTTGCCAAGGGTGTTACATATCGCCCTTTCTCGAGCTTGTACGATTTGTATCGCTCCAGCCATCCGGGCACATTCCAAACTGAAGTAGAGCGATCCAATGACCCGTTGCCCCTGGATCCGAATCAGAACATTCGATGGGGCGATATGAATCTGTTTTCCGACTACGGAGTCGCAACAGGAGATGTGTACGCTGCAATTCGCATCTCGGGTGCATTGGGACAATTGCACAAGACTGCGCAACTGCGGATCGGATCGGATTATACTTACCAGGATTTGCGCAATTCCCCCAGTGTGATTGTGGGAGCCTTCAATAACCGGTGGACAATGAACCAAATGTCCAACCTGCATTTTGCCTTCGTTGAAGAGAATAGCCGTTTCTACATTCGCGAACAAATTCCCAACGGCCGTACCTGGACATCCCAGGCCGAGATTAGTCCAACTTCGTCATCGCGAAATCCGCAGCCTCAAGGGACGGACTACGCCATCATCGGGCGGCTCCTCGATTCCAGAACGGGCCAATTCACAGTAATTGCGGCGGGCCTGACCGGAGCTGGCACGGCTGCTGCTGGAGAGTTCGTTTCCACACCCGCACTTCTGGACGAAGCTTTTCGCAGCGCGCCCCCAAATTGGCAGAAGAGCAATTCCCTGTTTGTGGTGAAAACAACTGTGACGGATGCTGTCGCAGGTCCGCCCACCGTTGTCGCGTCTTACTTCTGGTAGAGCCGCCGCGGTACAGGTCGCGGCGGCCGTTGTGTGACTATCGGACTCCCACCTGGATTTCCTTACCTTGATAAACGAGGTCCTTATCAACTGCTTCTGTTGGCGCCTCTCCGATTCCACGCCCCTTTCCTACTAGCACAATTCGGAAGTTCCTGTTCTCGACAAGTCCGGGGAAGGTTCCCTCACGCTTACCTATCGTGAGAACACCGGTACGGTCATCCCAGTGCATCGGGATAATCGCATGCTGTCCGTGCTCGTAGTCGTCGCTATCGCCTGCATCCTCGTAGAGATCGAATTTCCCATCTGCTCCTGCGTAGATACGGAGTTCAATGGGCCCTCCCGGATTCTGGTCCGCATATTCGATCTCCGGACCAAGAGGCAGGATCGACCCAGCACGCACGTACAGCGGCATCCGTTCCAAAGGAGCAGCGGCCTCGATCTTGCGACCGCCTTCCTGCGACTCGCCGGTCCAGAAGTCGTACCAGGCAGGTGATGCCGGTAGATACACTGCGCGATGCTCGGCACCTGCTTCCAAAACGGGATTCACCAAGATTGCGGGGCCGAACATGAATTGGTCGCCGATGTTCCAGGTCTTCTCGTCTTCACGCCAGTCCATAACGAGCGGACGCTGAATGGTGTAATCCTCGTTGGTCACCTTCCAGGCCAGCGAGTAAATATAGGGCATAAGGCGATAACGCAGCTTGTCGTACTCGACGAGGGTGGGCTTCACCTTATCGTAGATCCAAAGTTCGTTCTGAGGACGATGTCCGTGAGTACGGAATACCGGGCAGAATGCAGCGAACTGGAACCAGCGAGCATAGAGTTCTTGGAACTCGGGCTTTTGGAGCGAACCTTCGTAAGGCGGCCAGTATCCACCGCCGTCTGTGGTCCAGTAGGGATAACCGCTCAGCGCAAAGTTCAAACCACCGGCGACCTGGTGCGAGAGGCCCCAGAATGTGCTGTAGACATCGCCAGACCAAACCGTAGCTCCCACTCGTTGTTGACCGAGAAAGGCTGACCGTGTCAGCAGGAAGACGCGCTTGCGATCAGTTGCCTGTTTCCAGTGGTCCTGCACCCCAAGTGTATGAAGCAGCGGAAAGACATTGGTGTATTCCGCCCCATTGCCTATAGCGAGTCTCTTGTCTCGTAGGATGCCGTCCCCCATGTGAGGCCAGTATTCTTCTGGCTCTGCACTGTCCAGCCAGAAGGCATCCCACCCCTGGGCTAAAAGCTTGCCGGGAAGCCGCTTCCAATAAATGTCGCGCGCCGCGGGATTGCTGGCGTCGTACACATGCGCCTTCGGGACCAGAAGATGCTGTACGTCGAGTATCTTGTATGTCTCCGACGCAGGATCAAGAAGGCCCCACACCGAGATCATTGTGTGGACGTGCTCCTTGTGCAGGTTTTCAAGATCGCCTGCGACATCGTGATAATTGGCGTTGAACTCGGGATCTCCCTCCGTCTTCCACCAGAACCAGTCCTGCACAATCGCATCCAGAGGAATGTGCTCCTGCCGATAGCGATGAGCAATCTGCTGAATTTCATCGAGCGATACGTACCTGTCTTTCGACTGGAAGAAGCCATAGGCCCATTTGGGCAGTAGTGGCGCGTGGCCGGTCATGGAACGGTATTCATGGATTACCGCATCCATTTCCGGTCCGTAGATGAAGTAGTAGTCGATGGAATGGCCAGCGATGGAACTCAGTGTCAGTTCCAGGGGAAAGCGATTGTCGACGTAGGTGAGCGCGGCGGTATTCCACAGCAGAGCATATCCCTTGCTCGACATCAGAAAAGGAATGGCAACGTCCGTATTGTTCTGCGCCAGCTCTACGGTAGCTCCGCGGTAGTTAAACATACCGCTCTGATGCTGGCCCAGGCCGTACAATGCCTCCGTCGCGTCAGGCGAGAATCTGTCCGTGACCTTGTATGTCTTGTCGCCATTCAACTCGACGGGCTCGTACGTGCGCGGAATACTCGCACCTTCGTTGAGCAACGGTTTACCCGAAGTCGTTAAAAACGACATGTTCCCGCGTTCCAATCCAAATGACACCTCGAGCTTTGCCGTCTTGAGAACCGCCGCTTTTGTGTCAAGGGTATAGGTGAATGGAGCACCTGGACAGGACTGTTGTTTATCCAACATCCACGGGCGCGGTGCAGACGGCTCCGGTGCATTGGGTTGGGCAACAACATGGATGACTGCTTCATTACAAACCGCAACCTCGACGACCTCGTTGCCCACTGTCATGCGCATACCGTGTGCTGTCTGAAGCGGCGTCACCGGAGGTAACTCGGGAATGGATTGACCCGGCATCTGAGCATGCATCATCGGAGTCAATGACAACGAGAGAAGGAATGGGAGCATCGCAAATGCGGCGGAGGGCAACATCCGGACACTCATCGGGTATTTTTCAATGCGGCTCATACCTGCAGCACCTTTCGATTCCACACAAGCCCCATCGACCCGGATTCACGGGTGGGGATCTGTCTGATTACTTGATGAAAGAACCCGGTGAGAACCGAGGGGACGATTCTCACCGGAGGAGCGGCTGACCCTCTAGAAGCTGGCGCGCAGGTGAAGCTGTAGCATGCGTGCAGGCAGTTGGTTTGAATACTGGCCAAACTGTCCGCCATTCATGTCGCTGTGCACGCCGACCAGGTTGACTCTGTTGAAGAGATTCGTCACTTCACCCTTGGCTTCGAGTTTCAACCGCTCGCTAAAGAAGAACGGCGTCTCAAAGTTCTTACCAAAAGTGAAGTTCAGGTTGTTGTATCCGGGCTGATCGTAGGTGTTGCGGCCCAGGTTTCCTTCCACTCCCAATGCTGGAGCCGGGAACTTCGCAGCGGCTGTGGCGGGATCGCCAAAAATACCGTTGATGAAGTTCTTCTTCTTCATGCCGCTCAGGTGGCGGCCGAAGCTGGGTACGCTGGGAAGGTCATACTGGGTACCGTCGGCGTTGTAATCGCCGCCAGTGTTGCCAACCACATTCCCACTGCCATCGAATACCGGCTTGAATGGAGCGCTGTTGTACACCGTGAATGGCAAGCCCGACTGCATGACCCAGACACCGCTGAACACCCAGTTACCGAGCACCTGCCGCGCTACTGAGTTTCCGTAGCTGGTTGGTGTAATCCAGGTGCCGTCTGCTGTGAATTGTTGCTTGATGCTGAAGTCCGCCCTGCCGCGTTGGGCTTTCAGGTTCTGCGATTCAATCACTCCTGTCCCCGTGGTGATCGAACCGGCGTCCAAGGTATCGGTATTGCTGGTGTAGTCCAGGGCCTTTCCGTAGGTGTAGATTCCCCGCATCGAGAACCCGTGCGAGAATCTGCGCGTTACCATCCCCGACCCATAATGGCCCACCGAATTGCCACCGGTGTATGCGTAGGCAATGTTGGCGAAGTAAGGACTCAAACGCTTCAGGGTGCCCTTATTGACGATCATGTCTCCGTCGAAGCGGTTGATGCCGTTGTCGTTTTCCACCGGCAAGTGGTGCGCTGCTGTGCCGGAGTAGTTCAACTCCACAATGAGATTATTCTGCACCTGATGCTGCAGGCTGAGAGTCCAGGCTTCAATTTGCCCCATGGAGAAGTGCGGGCTGAAGCCATTCACGCTCGCACGAACACCATCGATTCCGCCATGCGAGTTCACGGTGACATTGCTGGTATCGACGATCGGACAGTCCTGGTTGTACCCCACCGGCGCCGAGCACAGTTGGAATGTCGGTGTGGGGTCTCCGGAACGCACGTTGATATTGGGTGTGTAGTAGTTTGGCAGATTTGTAGAGATCAGGTCCGTGATGCGCAGATACGGTGGTTGATCCGAGAAGAGCCCAGCGCCTGCGCGTAGTGACGTCCTTCCATTGCCAAACATATCCCACGCGAAACCAAGGCGCGGGCTCACACCATATAGATTGTGATCCAGGACATGGCTGGTTCCCAACAGCGTCGCCTTTCCATTGGTAATCTGCTCATTGACAGAGTTCCCGGAACCGAGAAGGAAGTTTGTCGCTGACGGAGTGTAAATTGCGAAGTAGTTCTGCATCACGTCCATGCGCAAGCCTGCGTTGACGGTGAGCCGCGGCGATACCTTCCAATCATCCTGCAGGTAGTAGCCGTGCACTAGTGCGCGATAGCGCCGCTGATATGGAGCTTCTTTGTGGGTGGTCAAGCTGACGGGTGTCCCGGATTCGCTGGTTGCCTTGTCCTGAACGAAATCGAGCAAGCTGTCGAATGTGTAGGACGGGCGATCGAAAGCGCTGCTTTGGTTGTCCACTTCTCGAATGTTGAATACATCTGCGCCAAACTTTAGCGTGTGGGTCTTCATGGTGGCGGTCATGAAATCGCGCCAGCCATACGTCGATTGAATGAAATTGCCAGCGCCCCAGTTGGCAAATCCAGCGACTGAGCCGACACCCCAGATGTAGGGAATCTTTTCATTTGCATTCGGAAGCAAGGCGCCCTGGGGCCGGATCAGGCTGGCGCTCATAGTGTTGGCTAGCTTCGCCGAAAAAGCGTGGGAGTAGTTAATGTTGATGAAGTCGGACGAGTTGGCTTGGCCGATGTTGACTGCCGGACGGCCATTGAATCCCACACCGTCATAGTAGGTGCGCATCACGTCAACGTAGAGGCGGTCGGAATTGCTCACATAATAGTCACCGCGAACATTCCACTGGTATCCGTTCTTCGGCGCTACAAACGTGATGTTGGTGGTTCCGGTTGCCGGCATGTTGGGATCGATGCCTGCCGGTAGCGGGTAATAGGATTGACTGGCAACCTCGCTGACAGTCTTGAACGAGCCTGTCGGATAGGACTGTGGCGGAGCAATCTGGAGAATCTGGGTTCCCAGCGTATTCGGAAGGGCTGTCTTGGCCCAATTGACGAAGTCCTTTGTCTCGTACGTCGAACTCCAGGAATTCGTTACATTCGATCGCATTACATCGATCGCCCCGAACCAGAACAACTTGTTCTTGATCGCGGGACCACCCATGGTGGCGGAATATTCGTTGCGCTGGCTGTTGGGAAGCTTTGACTGAGTCTCCAGGCGCGAAGTAAGGGTATTGTTCAGGAAGTAGTAGTCGAATGTACCGTGGAGTTGATTGGTGCCGGATTTGGTGTAGACATCAATCAGCGCGCCACCGTTCCGGCCCTTCTGTGCGTCGAACGAGTTCGCTTCAATTTTGATCGATTCCACGATCTCGGGATTGGGGGAGATGGAAGTCGAACCTCCACGCGACGGGGTATTGGAAAATGCATCGTCGATCATGTACCCGTTCTGCTCCTGGCGCAGACCGGCGGCATTGATATTGATCGAATATTCGTTGGTGTAGTTATCGCCTGAGGTGACACCGCTCCCGGTCACGCCAGGAGCAATCGCACCGAGCGCATACACGTTCTGACCGGGCAACGGCACCTGCGACACAGTTTCGGAACCGACCACGGCCGAGGTGGATGGCGAGACCAGATCGACGGTCTGTTCGCTGGCTGAAACCGTGATCTCCGTGGAAACTTCGCCTATCTGAAGCTGAGGAGCAATAGTCCGGATCTGCCCAGGCTGCACATCCAGTCCTGCTTGGCGCCAGGTTTCGAAGCCCTGCGCTTGGATCTCTACTGTGTACGTCGACGCAGCAATGCTGTCGACTCGAAAAAAACCCTCTTGGTTGGTGAGGACTGACTTGGTCACACCCAGCCGGGTATCGGTTACGTTAACCTTCGCTCCTGGGATAACTGCGCCTGACGTGTCGTGAGCGATGCCTTCAATACCACTGGAGTATTGACCGAACGCCACTGATCCAGTCGCGGCTACGAGTACCAGCAAAACGCTGATGCTGCACCGGAACAACCATTTCATGTGTTACCTCCTGAATTGCCTGCCGTTAACCCGGCTTTTTTTGTTCTTTAGGGACCCAATTCAACTGCAAGAAAACGCTTTCTCGTTCATGGGAAAATCTGGTCCGGCCAATACGGATTTCGGCACCCGGATTTATCCCTGAACGTGCCGAACTCTACGTAACGAACCTTCCACTGACAAGTGGAATACAGTAAGCCACCGTAAGAATGGCTTGCACGACGCACGATACCTCAGATTTTTCTTGGGTTGATTCTTCCAATCAGTGAGTAGCGAGTTGACGTACTAGACGGATTCTGACGCTCTGAAGCTGTCGCCCGCAGATGCGGAACTATTGAAATTGCTTGACTTAGCTATCGTTGCGCGGACCAGACCCACCGTTCATTACCGTAAAGAGACCCCAATCCCGGAGCCATTGCTTTACTCTGGAATCCCCATGGATCCCTCCAGACTGCTCGCCGGTGGCCGGTTGCTGCGTGCCTCACGCCCGTTTCACGAGACCCGGTGCCGCTGCATACCCAAGGAAGCCCATCTGAGTCCGATCCTTGCAGCAGTCATGCTCCTCTTTCTGGCGACGCCAGTGTGTTTCTCCCAGCAGGCATCGCCGCAAAAGCCTCCCTCGCCACAGCAATCCGGAATGGGTGGCATCGCCTCCGCCGGGACCTTTGCTCCTGTGTACGATTCGGGTCACCGCCCCATCACTGCGGGCGGATTCGTGGAGAGCGGACCCTCGATCTTTCAAGACGTCACCCGTTCTGCCGGGCTCTCATCCTGGCACCACGTCATGGGCACACCGCAAAAGAAGTACATTCTGGAGACCAACGGCTCCGGCATCGGGCTGATCGACTACGACAACGACGGGTGGTTGGACATATATATGGTGAACGGATCCACCTACCTGGCTCTGGACGGCAAGGAACCGCCTCCCCATGCCGCCCTTTTTCATAACAACCACGATGGGACGTTTACGAACATGGCTGCCGCGGCGGGTGTCACGAATGACCGCTGGGGATTCGGGGTTGCCATCGCCGACTACGACAACGATGGCTGGCCCGACATCTTCATCGCCAACTACGGCAAGAACCGCCTATATCACAATAACCATAATGGGACATTCACGGACGTAGCCGAGAAGGCTGGGATCACCCTAGGCAACTGGTCCAACGGAGCCACCTGGGGCGACTATGACGGAGACGGGCGTCTGGACCTCTTCGTCTCCGGGTACGTCCACGACGAACTCGACAAGCAGCCGGATCCCAGTAGCGGGGCTGCCTTTTGCCAAATGCGTGGTGTTCCCGTCGAGTGCGGCCCTCGCGGTTTACCCGGAGAACCGGACCACCTCTTCCGCAACAACGGAGACGGGACCTTCACTGACGTGAGCGTCAAAGCCGGGGTCGCGGATTCAGAAGGCTTCTACGGCTTCACCGCAATCTTTGTCGACGTCAATGATGACGGCAAACCGGACCTGCTGGTTGCGAACGATTCGGAGCGGAACTTCCTGTACCTGAATAAAGGCGACGGCAGCTTTGAAGACCAGAGCATTATCTCCGGCTTCGCCTATAACAGTGATGGACGGGAAATCGCATCGATGGGCGTCGCCGTCGGCGATTATCTGAACAACGGCCGTGTTGACGTGCTCATTACCGACTTCTCCAACGACTACAAAGCGCTGTATCGCAACGATGGAGATGCCAGCTTTGCCGAAGTGGCGCGCGATGCTGGCATCGGGCAGACTCCTATTCCATTCGTCGGCTGGGGAGACGGATTCATCGACTATGACAACGATGGCTGGAAAGACATCTTCATGGTAAACGGCCATGTCTATCCGCAGGTGGATGAGCATGAGTGGGGAACATCCTATGCGGAGCGGCCTCTGCTCTTTAGAAACCTGAAGGGGCATTTCGAATATGTCCCCCCATTGATGAACACCGGACTCGCTGTGGTGATACCGGGACGCGGAGCGGCATTTGGCGATCTGTTCAACAATGGAAAGATCGATGCTGTGATCAGCCCGGTCGATGGTCCTCCGGTCCTCTTGAAGAATGTAAACCCGGACCATCATCACTGGATTGAATTGAAACTGATTGGCGGGCCTAAAAGTCCGCGCGATGCGGTTGGCGCAAAGGTGTTTCTCGCTGCAAACGGAATACGCCAGCGCGAAGATGTGATGAGCGGCGGCAGCTATCTATCTTCCAACGATCAACGGCTCCATTTCGGATTGGGCGATGCTGCCATGCCCGGCACGGCAGAAATTCACTGGCCCTCCGGAGCAATCGAAAGTGTAACACTCCCGGAACTTGATCGTATCTTCACCATTACGGAAGGGGCTGGAATCACGAATGTATTCTGTTCACCCTCCTGTACTCAACCTGCGGCGGCTACGGCTGGAAGCAGAGCAAAAGAAGCCGGCAAACAGAAGTAGTTTTTCGAAGGAGCCTGAAGTCAATGCGCCATTCACAGGTCATGGTTGGAACAAGAGCAATCCGGTACACGATTCTGCTCTGTTGCACGCTTCTGGCTAGCCGGTATGTTTCCGCTGTCGCTCAGCAAAACAGCGCGAATTTGTCCGCCATTCAGAATCTGATTCGCTCCAGGCAATATGGGCAGGCCGTTGAGGCTGTGAAGAAACAGCTCCGGCTGACGCCAAACAACTATCGTTTGTGGACTCTCGAAGGCATTGCCCTCTCGCTGAACAGCGATGCCTCTGGCGCGATTACTGCTTTCGATAAGGCGCTCCACATCTCGCCTGATTACATGCCGGCACTTAAAGGTGAGGCCCAGTTGCTCTATTCAAGCAACGAGGCGCGCGCGCTTCCATTGCTCGAACGGATTCTCAAGCTCGATCCAAACGATGTGACCGCTCATGAAATGACCGCGCTGCTCAAGCGGAAGAGCGGCGATTGCACGGGGGCTCTGGAACACTTTGCCGCAATCGCAGACAGACTCGGAACACATCCAGCATCTCTTGCGGGATATGGAGATTGCCTCGTTCAGCTTAAGCGGTACAACGATGCCGTACCCATCTTCGAAAAGCTAGCCGCTGCGGTTCCTGATCAGGACTATCCAAAGTACGATCTCGCTCTGGTGCTGGTTTCGGCGAAGCAGTACGACTCCGCGTTGAAAGCGTTGGCTCCATTGCTGGCGTCAAGTTCACCTGACCCCGACGCATTGAGTCTGGCAGCAGAAGCTCACGAAGCGTTGGGCAACACACCGCAGGCTGTCGAGCTTTTGCGACAGGCGATCGTATTGAGCCCCTCGACTCCCGACTACTACACATCGTTGGCTGCGCTCTGCCTCGATCACGATTCCTTTCGGATCGGAATACAGATGATGGATGTGGGATTACAGCACGTTCCCAAGAGCGCGGCAATCTATCTTTCTCGGGGGCTGCTCCATGCGCAGCTGGCCGAATACGACGCGGCCGAAGCTGATTTCAGAAAAGCCGAGCAATTGGACGCAACACAGAGCTTGAGCGCGTACGCGCTTGACCTGGCAGCAATGCAGAAGAACAACCCGCAGCAGGCGCTTGATCAGGTTCGTGCACAGATCAAGGAACACCCCAACAGTCCGTTGCTGAGCTTCCTCCTGGCCAAACTGCTGATGGATACATCTCCAGGTTCAGAGAGCCCCGAATTCAAGCTGGCGATGCAATCTGTCGAGCGCGCCGTGCAGCTGAAGCCGGACCTCGTAGATGCACACAATCTGCTGGCCAGCATGTACATGTCCACTGGTCAATATGACCGCGCCGTCACCGAAAGTCGCACTGCCCTGCAATATGCGCCCGCAGACGAAAGTGCTACCTATCACCTTGTCATCTCCCTCCGGCATACCGGGCAAAAGGACGAGCTTCCAGCGCTCGTGAAGCACCTTTCGCAACTGCATCAGGACTCGCTGAAGAAAGAGACGGACCGCAAGCGATTTCGCCTCGAGATGGCGCAAACTCCTCCGAGCCCCTGAGCTTTACGCCCGGATGCGAAGTGGCGAGGATGCTCAATACGTGTTCACGTACCGTCATTGATTCAATGACAAATGGAGAAGGAGGTCGCACCTGCACCGGGCGAAGCTTCGGCCCAGATCTTGCCACCATGTTTTTGCACGATGCGTTGCATTGTGGCGAGCCCAATTCCCGTTCCCTCAAATCCTTTACACCGATGGAGGCGCTGCAAGACGCCGAAGAACTTGTCGGCGAATTTCATGTCAAATTCAACACCGTAGCACCACGGGAACGAAGTTGGAGCAGGAAGAGTGCTGATTTGCCGTGGTCAGGTTTGTCGTTCCTGATCGATATGCCCGGATAGCTGGAAGATTTTGGCCGTCGAGGACCGTCCTCAATCCCGAGCTCGAGCAAGTTCATCTTGAGTCTTGACGACGGCCGCAGACCGCCATAGCAGGGCGGAAGATGAGACGAAGCGGATAGAAAACCGATGGATTGATTTTTCGGCAAGACGGGCGAGTTTGCCGGCTGAATGTCCGTGAACTGTCTGTGTCTTACAAACAACGCTACGCTTGACCGGCCCTCATCTGAATCACCGCGGCGCGGTTCGGTTGCTGTCCGCCTTCCCGCAGATAGCTTTCAGGGTTACGGGGCAAGGGCTGACACGGGAGCAATTCACTGCACAGTTAAGGCTTAGCCGTACCCTTTCTCGTTCGCCTAGTGGGGCTCCCCTTGAGCGAAAATCTACGGTTTGCTGCTTTGCGCGGCTGATGACTGAGGAAGGATGATTTCAATTCTCAATCCGCGAGGCGCGGCGATTTCGGCGCGGATGGTTCCACCGTGAATCCGAACGACGCGGTCGGCAATTGCCAGACCGAGGCCTGTTCCGCCGGACTGCCGATCCCGGGCGGTGGCGACACGATAAAACGGTTGGAAAATCTTCTGCAGCTCAGACTCGGGGACACCCGGACCATGGTCGCGAATGCTGAGGCGAACACTCGGTCTTCCCGATATGCTTTCGTATTGCATGCAAACGTTGACGGCGGTGCCAGGCTCGGAATAACGAACCGCATTCCGTATGACATTTTCGATGGCGCTGCGCAGAAGTTCCGCATTGCCCCACACCACACATTGCCCGGAGCAGGTGAGGCTGATTCCGCCATGTGATTCGCGTGTTTCGAATTCCGCATCGTGGATGATCTGCGAGAGAACATCGGACAAGTCCACATCTGCCATCTGAACCTGCGGTGCTGCTATATCCAGTTTTGAGATGGTCAGCAAACGTCCGACCATCTCATCCAAAAGGCCGATATCCGCCTCCATTTGATCGAAGGCTGGATCGTTGCCCTTTCGTTCGCGCCCTAAGTCGAGGGCCACGTTCAGGCGCGCCAGCGGGGACCGCAGCTCGTGCGAGACATCCGATGTAAGCTGCCGCTGCCGTGAAATGAGTTCTTCGATTTTGGAAGCCATGGCGTTGAAATCGTGAACGAGCTCCCCGAACTCGTCTCGGCGCTCGGAAAGGTCCGCGCCGGCTCGAACCCTCAGATCACCAGAGGTGAGTTTCTGCGACATCTCCCGAAGCCGCAGGATTGGAGTGGTGAGATAGCGCGTGAGCAGAGAGCAGATCAATCCGGAGACAAGCAGGGCCACGCCCCACTGCAAGAGAATCGCACCTCGATTCATTCCAACTGCAGCACGAGGACCGGCGGGAAGTTCGGTTGCAAAGATGTAATGGCCGCCGCTTTGCCCCGAGAGCATGAGCGCGACCCGCGCAATGCCGTACTTCATGTTGAAGTCGGACGTCTCCGATGCGATTACATGCGGGATCATGCTCTGGAATTCCTGGCAGCCAGTCCCGGTAATCACCTTGCCAGTGGAATCGAAGAGGCACGCAGTGATGTGGGTCTGCTTCTGGAGCCGTGCGAGGTAGGCAGATGCTGAGCCGATGCCTCCGCGTTCGAGGGACTCCACGGCGAGAGTTCCGGAGTACTGTGCAGTATCGCTGAGCGTTGCATGCCATCGCGAAGGCACACTGCGCGGTTCAAGGATGAACGTGAGGACGAGCGCAATGCCCGTGGCAACGACTGTTGCCCAAAACCAGAAGAAGATCTTCAGGAAGAGACTACCCATGATCGATGTCCTTTGCGCTGGACCGCGGCGCAAACAGGTAGCCACTGCCGCGAACCGCTTTAATCCGCTGGCCCTCCTGCGGGGCGCCGAGTTTTTTGCGAAGGTTGCTCACATGGACATCGATGACGCGATCGAAGGCTCCCAACTTCCGGCCCAACACCGACTCGGTGAGCCGCTCACGCGAATGAATGCGACCCGGTTCGCGCATGAATACTTCAAGCAGCGTGAATTCCGCGCTCGTCAGATTCAGGGGCGAGTCCTGTAACCACACTTCGCGTACCGTCGGATCCATGCGCAGATCGCCCACGACCAGCGGACCGGTAAAGTTCTCGGTTCGAGCCGTTCGCCTCAAAATGGCACGGATGCGAGCGATGAGTTCCCGCGGGTTGAAGGGCTTTGGGACGTAATCGTCTGCTCCGAGCTCCAGTCCCAGGATTCGGTCCGCGTCTTCTCCCCGGGCGGTCAGGATTAGCACTGGGACGGGGGAAATCTTGCGGAGATGCCGCAGCACATCAAGACCGGCCATGCCGGGCAACATCAGGTCCAGCACCACGAGCGCATATTCCATGCAGAGAGCCCGTTCCAGCCCGCGCTCTCCGTCGTGCACCATTTCAATGGCGTAACCCTCGGTCGCGAGCCGCTCGGCAAGGAGCTTGCAGAGTTGAACATCATCGTCGACGAGGAGAACTCGATCCATCGCTTTACCATCTGCCTCCAGCTCGAATCGTAGACGATCTGACGCCTCGCGAGACCGGTCTTTACCTAACTTTACCTTTCTTGACCAACCTATATCGCATGCGTTTCCACCCGATGTTGGAATCGAGATGTCGCTGATACACGCCCACTCACGGCCTTCAGCGCAAGACAAAGGAATAGACCCAAGGCCCAAGAGGAGGACACTCATGAAACTGTTCACACCACTCTTCCGCAAGTTGCTGTTCGCGCTTCTGATCGCTTGTGGAGCATTCGCAACCAACGTGCAGGCACAGAACGATGCGATCACCGTCAGCGTTCCGTTTCCGTTCACTGTGGGCTCGCAGAGCATTGGTCCTGGGACCTACGAATTCAGCTTGGTATCCGGCCAATTCGTGCTCTCAGTTGCCGATATGAAAACCGGCCACATGACGATGTTCAACGTGCTTCCGAAGCGCCAGGGCAGCGTTGAAGAGCGTGGGCGCCTCACTTTCGGAAACGTCCAGGGCCGGCGAATCCTGAACGAAGTGCATTTTCCAGGTACCGATACATTTAGCGAACTGACCCAGCGACGTGCGAAGAGAACCGAGCCCACACGATCTTCAACCGCACATTCAGTATCGATGGCCCAGCGCTAGTATCCATTGAAATGACTCGAGAGGTAGAGCTATGAAGCGAACCACAATTGTATCCATTGTCGCGGTGGCATTGGTCCTGGCGACAGTCGTCGTCGTCCGAGCAGAGATCCGGGAACGGCATGGCTGGTGCCAACACGGATGGGCGCACCCGGGGCCTCTGAGTTATGTGGCTCACGAGCTGAAGCTGAGCGACTCTCAGCGAGCGCAGATCCAGACGCTTTGGAACGCGGAGCGGCCGACTCTTTCTGCGCACATTCGTGAGCTTCTTGCCGAACACAAGGAAATGACTGCCATCGCGGCAAACAATAGTCCAGACCCCGCCGAAGTCCAGAGGATTACCGATCATGAGGCCACTACGATCGCGACGCTGCTGATGGAGAAAGAAGCGCTGCGATCGAAGATCTACCGGACAGTTCTAACTCCCGAGCAACGCATAAAGGCCGATGAACTGCAGAAACAGTGGGAGTCGCGACTGCAGAGTTTCGCTGACCGCCTGGGAGCAGAACCAACCGCAAAGCATTAATGAGGTCATCGCAATGAAAACGAATCTGCCCGGCTTGAGTTTCCCAACCATGTTGACGGTCGCAGGGCTAGTTCTGTGCGCGCTAGCGATCTGGATTCAGTGGTTGTCCGGAGATCCTGCGTACCCGAAGTTTCCTCCTGGACCAGTGTTCTTCATCGCCGTTGCAGCCATTGTCACGTTTGCAGCGCGATGGTGGTGGACACCGCTGATGGGTTCGCTGATTGCTCTTCTCGTGACTGCAGGCTGGTTTGCGCGTTTCCCACAAAACATGCAGCATCTCGCTCAACCTGGGAGCATTGGACACTTCGCTCCCGGCATCTTTCTGGGCGCGCTAGTGCAGATCCTCTCGCTTCTGCTTGCGGATGCAGCTGGCCTGATTGCTACCGTCATGAACTATCGAAGAAGAGAGCATCGGGGCAATAGTGCAAAGATGGTATTGCGCTTGGTGGGTTCCATTTTCGTGCTGATGGGCGTAGTGGTGATTGCGAGCCGTCTCCACGCCGACCAGTATCACAACCTGCTGCACATGGCATGGGGTGCGCTGGCTGTGGGAGCAAGCTTCCTGGGTTCGAGAACAGCAAGGTTCTTCATCATCGGATCAGGACTCTTCTTTCTGGCACTGGCGTCTTTAGGACTGATCATCGGGGATCCGGCCACGGAGAGGGCATGGCACGCTGGGCCGATGCTGTTGCACACAGGAGATCATGTTTTTCATTTGGTGCTGAGTGCAACCCTCCTGGGCTTCGGGTTGCTATCTGGGTACGAGCGAGGGCAGCGGGAAGAGCCAGCATGATTCTTGAGGATTTGTGCGCCTGAAAAGGTCGCGCTGAACTCCAGCATTGGAGAAAGCATCGACTCGATGATGCAGATAGAATCGCAATGGTTGCCTCGCGACATAGCTCGACTGATAACTTATGTTTCGCTTGCGACTAATACTACTTATCACTTTTCATCTCCTTTTGATGGCTACGTTCTAGCTTCCGTCATACCGTGAAGCTACGGGACACCCATTCGTTCCGGATCTTGTAGACGTTTCGGCTCTGGCAAGTTGACCCACACTCTCCATAGATCGCGTAGAACGCTTTCGCGTTGTTGACAAAATGCCCGACACAGGCCCCTTGACCAAAGCAGATGCGCGAACGCGAATTGTAGCGTTTCGTGATGGTGAGATCAAACCTCTGTATGACTCGACACCTTTCGGTCCGTGTTCTCCGTCTCCGTCTTTGCTGATCGAACGGCACGAACTGCCTCCGAGTAATTGGCAGACGGTGATCATTCCTGAGCAGATTCTGACGTTACATTTGCGGCGCTCCGAAATAGAGTGCGAACACAGCTCCGGCGCTCGTCTTGTGCAGACATGCGTGAGAGGTGGCGTGGCCATCGAGAAGCGCGGTTGTGCGCATAAATGGCGGCGCATATCCGAGGGGGCGGCGATGATGGTACGGTTGTCCGACTCCGTGCTTGAATTGGCTTCCCAATCGGCCACACTTCCCAGCGATGATGTACCCGCAGATTCTGCAGCGAAAGACATCCGCCTCTCATCTTTGATGTTTAATCTGGAACGAGAACGAATGCGAGGCTTTCCATCCGGGCGACTTTTTGTGGATGGAATAGAACAAGCGCTTGCCGCGATATTGGTTCATTATCACGGTGTAGCACAGCGCGCATCTCGCGTCTATAAGGGTGGGTTGGCTCCGTATCGGATGAAACGAGCCATCGAATTTATCCGCGCCCATATCGAAGAAGAGATCACTCTCAGTGAGTTGGCCAAAGATGTTGGGTTGAGTCCTTCCCATTTCTGCAGCCTGTTTCGCAAGACCTCAGGAATGACGCCGCATCAATTCGTACTGAACTGCCGCATTCAACACGCGAAGACTTTGTTAAGCAAATCAGGCAATTCAATCCTCGATGTTGCGCTGGCCTCTGGTTTCAGGACACATCAGCACTTTTCCAGAATCTTCCGCAGGCATGTTGGAATACCACCCAGCGCCTATCGTTCCCAGCTTTAGCAACCTTCCGAGCCTCTAATCACACTCACTTTGCGGCTCGTTCTACTGCCCTCTGTGCCGATCCATCCTCAGTTCGAAAGCGACCGCTCGCGCGAGAGAAAACTGATCACCATCGCGCAGCTTTACGGCTACACCTGCTGGCAGGGGGCGTCTACGCAGGTATGTGCCGTTGGAGCTATCGAGATCGATGAGATAACACGCGTTGCCGCGTCGATGCACTTCGCAATGAAAACGGGACACGAGACGGTCGGGATCACGCACAAGCACCTCATTCTTTTTGGTGCCGTCCATAGCAACGCCTCCCATGTGTGTCACCTCCTGATTCAGAAGATAGCGTTTGCCTTTATCGACCCCATCAAGCGCTACGAGATACAGGTTCATGGTCCGCCGGTGACGCCTAAAAAGAGCAACGATCGCATAGGCGCAAATCGCGAGTATGCCGCCGCCAACGCCCAAACGGATGAGCAGCCGATTTCTCAATCGAGACAAAATCAATGCTTGTAACCTGTCAACCTCCGGGCCCCTGGCGCCCAGGCGTTGCGCGTCGTTCACTTCATCTCGTGCCCTATAGATGTCTCCGTGCAGCAACTCATCTTGAGCTTGATTGACCAGCGATGCACTCCGTGCGCTATTCGCTTCCACTTTGGCGGCGGAAGCTTGTTGCTGCTCGGCTGCATGTTCGCGATCTGCATTGGCAGCATTGATCTCTGATTGAGCTCTATCAAGGCGCTGCTGCGCCGGCATATCGCCAGGATCGAGAATCAAGATCTGCTTGTTGATTTGGACTGCATCCTCCGGACTTGTAGCAGCAAGCGCCTGCACCGTGAGCTGGCGAATCTGCTCCTGCTGGGCTTTATCCTGTGGCGACGGCCCAGGCAGAACCACCGGGATCGGCGCGGGTGCCGGAGCAGACTGCCGAGACACAGGTCCGTTAGTTGGGGCAGCGGCGACTTGCACGGGAGGAGGAGGTAGTTCAGGCCCCTTCGGTATCGTTACGATCTTTACATCGCGCACATCGAGTGAAGCCTTCCCATCCTGTATGCGAAAGCCCAGAGCACCGGCCGCTGCATGATAGGTCCCCTCAGGGCGTGAATCGTAGTAGTCCGTCACAGGTACACCATTGATCCAAATGGCAAACTGATGTCCACGCGCCACCACAGTACACGTATAGAATTGCCCCGGCACTAGAGATACTCCACGTGACTTGTCCAGTTTCACCAGACTGCCTGTAGTGGAGGAAGCTTGTTCATGGGATTGCCTGTTGCCGGGCACATCGACATCTACTGCATAGCCTGAGCCAAATTGATTGGGACTTTCCCGGAAAAACAATTCGATTCCGGGACCCTCTTTTGGGGCAGAGGCAGGCCTTGCTGCGAATTGGAGAACGAAGTCATCGTAAGCGTTGGTAGTGGCCAACTCACCAACGCCGCCATCTCCGTGAATCGAGCCTTGCCCTATCCAGCGCACACTCCGGAGAGGCTTCGGCTTCCCCGAAAGGCCCGGAATCGGAAGCTTGACCCTGGACTTGTTTTGGGGCGTTGGCGCGTCAACGGCCCGCCAACCATCCAGATTCGCACCATTGTAAAGTGCATTGAAACCGAGAGGTTTTAACAGGATTGAGCGCACTTCCAGGTGTGAACCGCGCGACGATCTGAACTCGAAGTATCCCACCCGATTCCTGGCATCCTTTGCATCAGTGGTAACACGCCCATTGACGCTCACGATCAGATGCGTTCCGTCGGCCAATACCTCGAAAGAATTCCAACCGTTGCCCAGTGGGGCCGCAGCTGTCGCCTCTACTTCTGCGATCCTTCCATCCTTGAGAGATAGCTCATAACCAGGTTGCGCAGGCTTGCCTTGCGGATCGGAGCGAAACATTAAAGCGGCGGAGCCGTTTGTAACACGAGCTTCAAATTTGAGATCAAAGTCGGCAAACGACGATGTTGTTCGCAGCCAGCATTGCTGCTCCGGATCGGAGATCCAGGCGCCTCCGCCTATCTGCCAGGCTCCTCCGGAAGTCCAGCCAAAATGGGTCTCGCCATCGAAGAGTTGAATCCATCCTGCTGCGGCTTCGTCGGCAGATAGTTTCGAGGCATGCGCCAACAATGAACCGCCGAGAATCGCACTCAAAAGCACCGAGAACAGCAGTACTTGTCTTCTACGCAGCTGTCTTTGCATCGTCGGGAACTTCAAAGCAGAGTCCGGTTCCTTCTGCATAGTGAATGTGAAGCTTCTGTCCTTGATCGATGTCCCCAGCGACCAATGCACCAGCAAGCGGCGACAGAATTACCTGCTGCATGGTTCTGGCGACGGGCCTGGCACCCAATTCTGGATCATAGGAAAGCGCCGCTACATGTTTGAGCGCAGCTTCGTGAACATACAATTCGATGTCGCGCTCCTCTGCCAATTTCTCCTTCAGACGCTTGAAGGATTGGGAGACAATACGCTCGAGTTCAACCGCCGTCAGCGCATCAAATGGCACGACCTGCGAAATGCGGTTATAGAATTCCGGACGCAGGGCACTGCGAACAATCTCAAGTATGATCGTTCGGCGCATCTGAACGTCGTCACTCTTCGCCATTGCCTCGGATGCACCCAGGTTTGAGGTGAAGAGAATCGTCGCATTTGAGAAATCGCAGAAACGGCCTTTCGCATCCGTCATCCGTCCCTCGTCAAGAACTCCCAAGAGAAGATCGAGTACCTCCGGATGTGCTTTTTCGATCTCGTCGAAGAGCACGACGGAGTAGGGGCTACGCCTAACGCGCTCGGTGAGATATCCGCCCTCGTCCGAGCCAATCAATCCCGGTCGCGCGCCGATTAGCCCACTTACGGATCCTCTATCCTTGAACTCGCCCATATCGATACGAATCAGGGCCGTCTCATCATCGAAGAGTGCGTCAGCCAACGCTTTCGCCAGTTCTGTCTTCCCGGTTCCGGTCGGTCCAACAAACAGGAATGAGTTCGGCCTATGATGCGGTTCAAGATCGGCGCGCATCCGTCGAACCGCATCTGCGACCGCGACGATCGCTTGCGGTTGGCCAAATACGCGTTCCGATAGCCGCACCTCCAGATTGGCCAACTTTTGCCGTTCGCTTTCGAGCATGCGATGCAGCGGAATTCCGACGCGTTCGGCGACCACTTCCGCCACTTGTTCGGTATCCACTTCAGTGGTAGCTAGAGATCCTAGCGCCTGCGACGACCTAGACTCCTTTTGCATGCGAATGCGTGCGCAGGCTTCATCCAGAATGTCGATAGCCTTATCGGGAAGAAAGCGTGTCGGCATATAGCGCCGCGATAGTTTGATCGCTGCCAGCAGCGCGTCCTCCGTCAGTCGAACATCATGGTACTCCTCATACCGGGTCTGAATTCCCCGCAGAATCGTCATCATTGCCTCATCGCTTGGCTCCTTGACGATCACTACATCAAAGCGGCGTGCGAGCGCTCCATCTTTCTCTATCTTTTCGCGATACTCGTTGAACGTGGTGGCCCCTACGCAGCGCAGTTCACCACGCGCCAATGCAGGTTTCAGAATATTGGCGGCATCCATTCCACCCTCTACGCCGCCGGCTCCCATAAGAGTATGCAGCTCATCCAGAAATAGAATGATGTCGCCTTTGCGTGCACGACACTCGTCCACTATTCCTTTCAAGCGCTCCTCAAACTCTCCGCGATATTTTGTGCCGGCTACCATGGCCGTAAGGTCGAGCGCCATCACTTTGCAATTCATCAGGGATTCGGGAACATCTGCGGCCGCAATGCGCAATGCCAAGCCTTCAGCGATCGACGTTTTACCTGTTCCGGGGTCGCCGATGCAGACCGGATTACTCTTGGTCTTGCGCAGCAGAATCTGAATCACACGACGAATCTCATTGTCGCGTCCCACAACCGGCATTAGTTCTCCTTGACGCGCAAGGGCCGTAAGATCGCGGGCAAAGCGAGCGAGCAATTGTCCGGAGTGCTTCATAGACGCGGAACGGGTGTCTGGAATGCTCAGCACCTCCTGCGCAGACTCGGATAGGGCTTGTACACCGTTCAGGGTGTCGTGCGTGATCCCCACATTGCGTAGTTCCCTTGCGGTCTCACCGCCATTCACCGACACAGCTCGCAGATAGTCCAGCGGCTCGACCGTCTCTCCACCCCTTGCGTCCATTTCGCGAAGAGACTGCTCAATCAACTCGCGCAAGCTCTGAGACGCCACTGGACGCCTCCTAGGATCGCTTGTGCCTCTTGGAACCTTATTAAGCCTTGCAG
>CBJOJD010000029.1:0-25947 GCA_966443485.1 uncultured bacterium
GAACCGCCTGTTTCAGCGGCAGCTTGTCGCTGGATCCGCCCACCAGGATCGTGTACTCACCCGGCAGCCGCGTCCAGCCTTCCTTCTGCTCATCCCAGATCGACAGATACTTGGGTTCCACATCCACGGTCACGGTCTTCTTCTCGTTCGGCTGCAGCTTCACGCGGGTGAAGCCCACCAGGCGCTTCGGCGGCTCCTGTGCGCTGGCCGGCAGTGCAGCGTAGACCTCCGCAATCTCCGTGCCCGCGCGGCTGCCCGTGTTCTGCACCGTGAACGTCACCTGCGTCGTCTCGCCCGGCGTGACCTTCAGACCCGAGTAGCGATACGTGGTGTACGACAGTCCGTAGCCGAAGGGGAACAGCACCGGCTTCTTCTCTGCGTCATACCACTTGTAGCCCACCTTCACGCCCTCGTTGTAGTCCACCGGAAACGGCGGCAATCCCGCTGCCCACTTCTCCGGCGACATCGGCCCTGAGAACTGGAAGTGCGGCGGCTGCGTCACGGTGGGATGCGGCAGGTCCGCTTCGCTCTTGGGGAAGGTGTTGGGCAGCTTGCCGCTGGGGTTCACCGTTCCAAACAGCACATTGCCCAGCGCGTTGGCGCCGTCGCTGCCGCTGTACCACGCCTCCAGAATGGCTGCGGGAGCATCCACCCACGGCATGGTCACCGGGCTGCCGCTCTCCAGCACCACCACCGTGTGCGGATTCGCCGCAGCTACCGCCGCAATCACCGCATTCTGGTCGACCTCTTTGTCGCCGCTCTTGTAGTTCGGGAGCGCCAGCGAGGGCAAATCCATGCCTTCGCTCTCCCACTGATACCCGAACACAATCGCCACATCGGCATCCTTCGCGGCCGCAGCTGCCGAGGCCGGATCGACCCCTGCGTCGTACTTCACCTCACTCTGCGCTGCCCGTGCCTGGATCGCCTTCAACGGCGACGTGGGAAACCAGATCTGCTCCTGCCAATGGGTGGCTCCCTTGCCCGGAGGCATAATCGCGTTGCCGCCGATCGGGTCCACCTGTGCCGAACCGCCGCCCGAGATCATGCCCACATCCGCGTGTGCGCCGATCACCACGATGCGATGCAGCTTCGAGGCTTGCAACGGCAGTACGCTGCGCTCGTTCTTCAACAGCACAATGCCGCTCTCTTCAATCTTGCGTGCCGTCTCAAAGCCGGCAAACGGATCCACCACGCTGCGTTGCCGCGGATAATCAATCACCCCCGCCGCAAACATCGACCGCAGCATGCGGTGCACGTGATCATCCAACTCCGCCTGCGAAATCTTGCCCGCTTCTACCGCCGCCTTGTACTTGTCGCTGAAGAAAAACTTGCCCGGCTCCTCGTTATCCAGACCCGCAGCCGAGGCCTTCTCCGTGCTGTGCGTGCCGCCCCAGTCCGACAGCACAAAGCCCGGGAAATTCCACTCCTTCTTCAGCACATCCGTCAGCAGCCACTTGTTCTCGCAGGCAAAGTCGCCATTCACGCGGTTGTAGCTGCACATCACCGCCGCGGGATGCCCCTTCTCCACGCCGATCTCGAAGGCCAGCAGATCGCTCTCGTGCGCCGCCCGATGGTCGATCGAGATGTTCACCGAGTTGCGGCCGCTCTCCTGATCGTTGAAGGCATAGTGCTTGATGTCCCCGATCACGTGCGCCGACTGGGTGCCCTCAATCAGCTTGGCCACCAGCGTTCCCGCCAGCACCGGATCCTCACCCAGATACTCGAACGTGCGTCCATTGCGCGGCTCGCGCGTCAAGTTCACGCCGCCGCCCAGCGTCATGTTGTAGCCTTGCGCCCGCAGCTCGCGGCCGATCAGCGCGCCGTACTCGTCGGCCGCATCGGGATCCCAGCTCGCCGCGGCCGCTACATTGGCGGGCAGTGCGGTGGAGTAGCGCCCGTTCACGCCGCTCGAGCGCACACCATACGCGGCGTCGCTCATGTCAATGCCCGGAATGCCCAGCCGCGGCACGCCCACCGCATAGCCCACTCCGCGATTCGAGGCCGCGTTCTCCGGCGTAACCGGCTCGTCCGTCGGCATGCCCACGCCGTGCAGCAGTGCGATCTTCTCATCCAGCGTCATCTCTTTGATCACCAGGTCGGCGCGCTCATCCGGCGACAGGCTGGTGTTCATCCACGGCTTAGGAGGCCCAGAGGGTGGTGGAGTGTGTTGAGCTGCGCCTGCAAGCGAGAACGCAGAGAGCGTAGCGAGCGTCGTGGCAAACAATCCAAGTCGTGCAAACCGGTGAGACAGCATAGTTCCCCCGAAGTAAAACGTTTATCTTGACCGCTCCCATACTAACAACCCACTGCCGTTCACCGGCAAGCGCCATTTTCCGGCTTCACAAAAATTACGGCTCCCGCCCCAAGCGATCGTGATGCCCCGCTCTAACCCAAAGCAGTAAATCGGGGTGCCCCGTTCCCGCCTAAAAGCAATGAATCTGGGTGCCCCGTTCTAACCGCGTTTTATGCGGTTAGGGCGGGAAAGATGCTGACCTTCCATCCCCGTTCAGCAATCTCGTGCCCGACCGGTGCAAACCGCGAGCACGCAACCCGCCTCTCCCGCCTCCTCACCCCCTCCAATTACGATGAGAAGAGAACACTACCGTCCGAGGAACCCATGGCCGCACTCATCGACGCCATCGACGTCAAGCGCAAGATGTACTTCGAATTTGAAAACACCCCGTTTTACTGTCTGGATGTCGAGGTCTCGACGCCCACCGCTCGCGGCGGCCAAACCCTCGTCCGCCTCAAGATGCGCAACCTGCTCACCCGCGCCGTCTTCGACAAGACCTTCAAGGCCAGTGACAAGTTCAAGGAGCCCGACCTGGAGACCGTCGAAGCCTCCTACCTCTACAGCGACGCCGACGGCTCCTACTTCCTCGACCAGACCACCTTCGAGACCATCAGCCTTCCCACCGACAAGGTGGGCGACGCCCTCCAGTTCCTGCTCGAAGGCGCCATCATCCAGCTCGACAAATACAACGGAAATCCCATCGGCCTGCAGCTTCCCGTTCAGGTCGAGTTGGCTGTGGAGTACACCGAAACCGGCGTGCGCGGCGACACCGCCAGCGGCGGCGTCACCAAACCCGCCCGCCTTGAAACCGGCCTGGAGATCAAGGTGCCGCTCTTCGTGAAGACGGGAGACAAGGTCAAGGTCAACACCGAGACCCGCGAGTTCGCCGGCCGCGCCTAACCGCCCCTCCACTCACACCGGAATCTGGATGCCCCAGGTCTCCCTCTGTTGGAGACCTGGGAAAGTTGCAGGTGCCGAGTGCCCCATCCAAGGCGCAGCCGTATCGCGCCTTGGGTGGGATAGCAACACATTTGTTCACCAGAACGCTCTATCGGCTAGTTCCCATCGCTCATCGCACAATCTGGGTGCCCCAGGGTCCTCACGAACGGGTCTTTGTTCGTGGGGTGGAGATCTCCCTGTTTTGGAGACCTGGCCCCTGTGGAAAACTTGTCAAGAGCAAATAGTTGTAAATGACTGATTCCAAAGGGTTGGGTTTTGCCGATCAATTGCCCCTTTTCTGCCATCATGGAAGCAATGAGTGAGAACAGCCTGGCGGCCCAGATCGTCCCCATCGCCCCCGCCTTGGTCGACGCCTATCGCAAGATCCGCCTTGAAGCCCTGCGCACCGATCCCTCGGCCTTCGGCAGCACCTATGATCGCGAGCTCCGCCTGACCCCCGACGACTGGAACGCCCGCACCCTCTCCCTGGATGGAACCAACCGCTTAGGCCTTCTGGCCCTGCAAGCGGGAGAACCCTGCGGCCTGGTGGCCTGTTTCCGCGACGAAAAGGACGGCTCGCTGGGGCACATCATCTCCATGTGGATCGCTCCCGCCGCGCGCCGCCATGGACTCGCCTCAGCACTCCTCGAGTCCGTACGAACCTGGGCCCAAGCGCACGCCATCGTCACCCTGCAGCTGCAGGTGACCAACATCAACTCCGCGGCCATCGAGCTCTACCGACGCGCAGGCTTCACCGAAACCGGCCGCACCGAGCCTTACCCCAACGACCCCAACCTCTTCGAAATCGAGATGACCCGCCCCACCCGCCAGGCCTAACTACTAACGCTGGTCAGCGCTGAACGTGCCGCTACTTACAAGAAGCGCCTAAACGCCACTCACAAAAAGCTCTTGTCATCCTGAACGCAGTGAAGGACCTGCGGTTGTCTTTCAAGCACCAGCCGTGATCTGCCTGTGAAACTGTGACGCGGTCGCAACTCGCCCCAAATCAGCCACTTGCTCCCGCAGCTTCTGTGCTCCTGTGAGTACGTGAAGCTGTGCCACGCTACACGAACGTGATCTGCACCAACTCCGGCGCTGTCCCCACCCGCATCGGCGGACCCCACGTCCCCACTCCGCTCGACGTCAGCACCTGCAGCTTCCCGTACCGGTGCAATCCATAGGTGAAGTTTCCGAACGCCCGCCGCGTGATCCACGTGAACGGGAAGATCTGCCCTTTGTGGGTGTGGCCCGAGAGCTGTAAGCTCACCCCCGCCCGCTCCACGATGGGCAGCCGGTGCGGCACGTGATTCAGCAGCACGCTGGCTGGACCTCCCTCGAGCTGCAGCGAATCCAGAAAGCTGCGTAGGTGCAGCGGCAGGCTGGCGTCGGCATACGACACCCCGATCACCTGCAGCCCGTCCACATCCACCCGCTCGTTGTGCAGCACCCGAATGCCCCCATGGATCAGGGCAGAGAAGTACTGGTCGGCATCGCCAAAGTCCTCATGGTTCCCGCCGCAGAAGTACATGCCCTGGGGAGGCTTCAACTGAAACAGCGGCTCCGCCATGCCATAGGCATCGCAGCGCACCCCGTCAAACAGATCGCCAGCGATAAAGATCACGTCCGGATTCAAGCGCCGCGCCAGGTTCGCCAGCCGCCGTGAATACCGCGCTCCATTTACATTGCCCAGATGAATATCGCTGAACAGCAAAGCCGTCCGTCCGCGCCATGATTCCGGCAGATTCGGCAGCGCCACCGACACCCGCCGGATCCGGATGATCCGCGCATTGATGAATCCAGCAATGCTGACCGCCAAAGCCAGCCCGAACACTCCCGCCGCAATCACTTGGCGGGTTGGTCCGCCCACATGCGCCAGCCGCGCGACCAGGTCCAGCACCCAACAGAGGCAGGCGCCCCAGAACAGAAAGTTCAGAATGCCCAGCCAGCTCGCGGCAACTTTGTAGACCAAAGACACCAGTGGATGCACGAAGCGGAACCCCAGAACTCCGGCAATCACAAAACTGACCGAAAGTACCAGAACCGCGGCTCCCAGCTGGCGCGCTCCATCCTGGCTCATGGGCCAGAAACTTACCCAGGTGTGGTAAACGAACCAGTGTCCCAGGAACAAGATCACCTGCATTAAAGCCATGAAAGCAAGGGGCCACGGGTTCCAGTGGGTACGTCCCTCTTCCGCTTTGGAGCGGCTCCAGGGAGATCGGCCGGGGCGGGTCTGTGCGTCCGCGCCCGTGAAAGAATGATCCATAATGCAATTGATGCGCAACACCGCGCTCGGCGTCTATATTTCTCTTCCGTTTTGTCGCTCCAAGTGCACGTACTGTAACTTCGCCTCCGGCGTCTATCCCGCCAGCGAACACGCCAACTACGTGCATCGGTTGACGCAGGATATCGTCGCCGCTGGCGAATGGGCCCAAACCACGCACGTCCAGCTACCCCGGCAGGTCGACACCATCTATCTCGGCGGAGGAACCCCCTCCCTCCTTCCTCCGGACCTGATTCGCGAGCTCTTCGGAGCGCTGCGGCAAGAATTCGACCTGCTGCCCAACGCCGAGATCACCATGGAGTGCGCACCGGGGCAGATCGCCGACGCCACCCTTGCCGCCATGGTCGAGGTCGGCGTAAACCGGGTCAGCCTGGGCGTGCAGTCCTTCATCGATCGCGAGGCCCAGACCAGCGGGCGGCTGCACACCCGCAGCATGGTTCTAGACGACCTGGCACGGCTCAGAGCAGCCGGAATCGCCAACATCAACCTGGATCTGATCGCCGGCCTGGCCGGCCAGACCTTCGCCTCCTGGGATGAGTCCCTCGCCGTGCTGCTGGAAACCGGCGTCCCCCACGCCAGCGTGTACATGCTGGAGGTCGATGAGGACTCCCGCCTCGGCCGCGAGATGCTCGCCGGCGGGGCCCGCTACTTTGCCGGCCTCGTTCCCTCGGACGATGCCATCGCCCGCATGTACGAGACGGCTCTGGAGCGGCTCGAGAGCGCAGGCCTCCAGCAGTACGAGATCTCCAACTTCGCCCGGCCCGGATTCGCCTCCCAGCACAACCTGCGCTATTGGGAGCGGCGGCCGTACCTGGGCCTCGGCCTGGATGCCTCCTCGGCGTTGCCCGGCTTGGGCGAGAAGCACGGCTCAGTGCTGCGCGCCAAAACCACCGACGAGCTTCGCGATTACCTGGCCGGCCAAGCGCCGTTGGAACTGGACTGGCTCGATTCCAACCAGCAGCACGAGGAGGCCTGGTTCCTGGGTCTTCGGACCAACGCGGGTCTCGACCTGCTAGCTCTTGAGCGGGAATTCGGCCGCGAAGCCGTCGCCGCGGCTCTGGAGAAGGTCGACCAGCTCACCGAAAACGGGCTCCTTGCCCGCGAGGGGACAAAAATCCGCCTGACCCATGCTGGGCGGCTGCTCTCGAACGATGTCTTCCAGGAGTTTCTGGGGCTGGTGCCTCACGCCGGCGAACTGCACCCGGCGGGCTAGTCAAAGGAGTCCCAACCCAGCGACGGCTTGCTGCCGAAAGGTTGGGACCAGACCCGGTGGGAGAACTACCAGGCCAACAGGTCGTCGCCTGAGGTGGGCGACAGGAACGCAACCGGCGCGGCTTGCGACTGCGGACAGTCGGCGGCGCACTTAATCGACTCAGGACCGGCTTCCTTCGCCAGCCGCAGCGCTTGTTCCGCCTCTCGCAACACGATCACAGGAGAACGGCCCTGGCTCGCGGCAACCCCGAAACAGGCAGACAGGCGAATCGACTTTCCGGCAACATGAAACGGCATCGAGAAGACCTCCGTCCGCATGCGCTCGGCCAGCAGAACGGCATTCGCCGGGCTACAGCCGGGCAAACCGGCCAGGAACTCGTCCTTGCCCACCCGGCCCAGCACATCGTAGCTGCGCAGCAGACGGGCGATCCGTTGGGAGACCTGGATCAGCAACTCGTCGCAGGCGGCGGAGCCCAATCGTGCGTTCCAGTGCCCAAAGTCGTCGATATCCTGCAGGATCACGCACAGCGAGGTGTTCATGCGCTGGACGCGATCGGTCTCACGAAACAGCACCGACAGCAGCCCCGTCCGGTTGTATACCCCGGTCAGAGGGTCGGTCTGGGCATTCATGGCCGCCGCTTCGCGCAACTGGTCCAGCTCGCGTCCGCGGTGATGGTTGCGCATGGCCATGTTGATCCGGAAGCGCAAGAACTCCGCATCCGTGCGATACGGAAAGATGTCGTCGATGACGCCTTCTTCCAGGCGGTCCTGCCACTCCGGAAGAATCGTGTCCGAAAAGAGGACGATCGGAAAGCGCGTCCCTGCAGCCTCGGCGCGGGCTGCCGCCAGCAGTCGGGCCATCTCCATCCCAGGAAGCTGAGAGTCCAGCAGCACCAGGCTGGGCGCATCGGCGTCAATCATGCGCATCAGAGCCGTTTCCGCGGAGAGAAGCACCTCGGTGCGTGCGCCACTGGAAGCTAGAACAGGCTCGACACTCTCCAGCAACCGCGGGTTGTTGGAGGCAAGAAGGTACGTTGGCTGAGTTTGCGTGTACATCCGATGCGTTCCTCTACACTGAAGAGCATCGGCCTGAGTTAAAGAAAATTTAGAAACCGAAGTTTTCCTTCGGACTAACGCTCGGGTCACTCCGGGGAGGAGCGCCGCATCCAAATCGCGGCCGGGCACCACCTGAGGCAGTTCCGGCCGCAATGAGGTAAGTCAGCTTAGTCGACGAAGTCTACCTTGGGAGCAATGGGAATGATGCCGCGTTCGTGGCCCAGCTCCAACAGCTTGCGGATGGCCTGGCGCCCGTCCGCTCCGTAGTCCAGAGTGCGGTCGTTCACATACATGCTGACGAAACGGTTGGCCAGGGTGGTGTCCAGATCGCGGGCAAACTGCATGGCATACTCCAGAGCCTGCTCCCGATAATCGAGAGCGTGCTGGATGCTGTCGCGCAGCGCCTTCGAGAGTACCTTGTGCGACTCCGCGCCCAGCGAGCGGCGAATCGCGTTACCCCCCAGCGGGAGTACCAGGCCCGTAGTCTCGCGCCACCAGACCCCCAGGTCGATGACCTTATAGAGTCCGCTGGTGCTGTAGGTCAGCTGTCCTTCGTGGATGATGAGGCCCGCATCGTACTTTCCCGCCAGAATCGAGGGAATGATCTGGTCGAAGGGAACCACTTCGGTCTCGATATTGGGATTGAAGACCTTCAGCGCCAGGTAGGCGGTGGTCAAGGTGCCAGGAACCGCGACCTTGATCTTGCCCATCTCGTCGGTGGTCATCTTGCGGCTGGCCACCACCATCGGTCCGTAGCCTTCGCCCACGCTGCCGCCGCAACCCATCAACGTGTAGTTGTCCTGCACGTAGGGATAGGCGTGGAAGCTGATGGCGGTCACGTCGTAGTAGGCTTCGTCCTGCGCGCGGCGGTTGAGCGTCTCAATGTCGCAGAGCGTGTGGGTGAACTTGTAGCCGGGCACGCGAATCTTGTTCGTGGCCAGGCCATAAAACATGAATGCGTCGTCCGAGTCGGGACTATGGGCAATAGAAATCTCGCGAACCGCAGGGGGAGCGGATTCAGAGTGCTGAACAGTCACGGATACAACGTCCTTTCGGCAAAACTAAACAGTTGGAGACGAAGACCGGCGCAGGCGATTCCAGCCCGCCGCCAGCCCTGCGGCTGCTACGACTTTAAGCGCGTCTCCGGGCAGGAAGGGAACAACAGCCTGGGCGAGTACTCCCTGCGGTGATGCGTGGGTGAGCAAGATGAGCCAAAGAGCACCAAAGCCCAGGATCAGCAGATTGCCGGCTGCGGCGCTCAGCAGTGCCTGGCCGAAGCTGCGCCGACGGGCGCGCCACATCCAGGAGATAAGAAAAGCGGCGGCAGGATAGGAGATCAGATACCCGGCCGTGGGTCCGACGAGGTGCAGCCACCCCGACATGCCGGGGGTGAACACCGGCAGTCCCGCGGCGCCCTCCGCCAGGTAGGCGAGCAGTGTTCCCATCGCCAGGCGCGGCGCCAGCAGCAGTCCCAGGACCAGCACCGCAAACGGTTGCATGGTCAACGGCACCGGCGTGAAAGACAGCGGCAGGGTCACGTGCGCACACAGGGCCACAAAAGCACTGCCGGCCAGCACAACACCCAGGTTGCGCAGCCATGCGGCCGGCACAGCGTTGGGCGCGGCGGTAAGGGTCAGTTGGGCACGGGTTTCAGGGCTCATGAGCTTCCTCCGTTTCGGTCTCTGATTCCGGCAGTCTGGCTTTGCGCAGCCGTTTGTTCCGTTCCCGCCAGATGTGATGAGCGAGGCCGCCGAACGCGATCAGAAGCGCCGCCAGCGAGACAAGAAACACAAGCATGAGCCAGCGCATGGGCATCGGTCGGCCGTTTTTGATTCAATCCGCTGAAGCCAAGAATACCAGACGGGGTATCGCCTTCCCGCCTGCTTGTGGAACCCTCCGGGCCGGCTAACCTTTGCGCAGGTTCAGCCGCATCCAGTCCAGATAGCCTGCGCTGCCCGAATCCACGTGGAGCACCAGGAACTCTGGAGTCTGATAGCTGTGCAGCGAGAGCAGACGCGCCTCCAGGGCAGGCAACACCTCGGTGCTGGTCTTCAGCAGCAACAGCACCTCATTGGAGGATTCGATCTCCCCCTGCCAGTGATAGATGGACTCTACCGCGGGAACCACGGTGGCGCAGGCGGCCAGCCGCTCCTCTACCAGCGTGCGTCCCAGACGGCGCGCTTCGTCGATATCCCCGGTGGTGGTCATGACCACTCGCGCGTGGATGCTGGCGTCTGACATATCGGGTCCCATCTGCGTCAGTAGGCCTGTGTTCCGGTGAGAAGATCTTTTAGGAGAATGGGGGAGATGCCGGGAATAGCCCGCACTCCCGCATCGTTGGTGAGAAAGGTAGTGGCGCCTGCGATGCGAGCTGTGGCCAATCGAATCGAATCGGGTGTCTTGAGCCCGTACAGCCCTCGAATCCGAGCTGCCTCCTCCGCGATCCCCGGTGTGACATTCAAAACGCGTAAGTTCGGGGTCCGCTGAAGAATGTCTGAATAGAGCTTTGCGAGAACCTGATTTCCAGACCGATAAGGGTGAACCAGCACCTCGGTGAGGATGAGCGCTGAAGTGACGACCTCGATCTCACAGCGCGCCAGAGCTTGGAAAAAAAGATCGACAACTGGGAGAAAGATGGGATGCTCCTCGACGAAATAGATCAGCGGCGCCGAGTCTAAGGCGACAATCGATCCGGAAAGCTTGCTCACCCATCCCATGACGCACGCTCTCGATCGACATACTGTTGTGCGTCGATTCCTTCCCAGATATCCTTCCCCAGACCCCGCAGCTCAAGAATGCTGCGCGGCGCTCCGGCGGCGGTCTGGCTTTCCAACTCGGCAATCAGGCGAAGCTGTTCTTCCCGGCTTAGGCCACGGGCCATGTGAAGCGCGTTTTCGTATGCCGATGCAGCCATACCAGAACTCCTCGCGCTCATCATAGCTCAATAGGAGATCCTTGGGAGGTGAGACTGGGAAGCGCGCTCCTTGCCGACTTCACGCCGCTGTTGCAGTATGAACTTTGCGGCCTTTTCCAAGGAATCGCACATTTTAAGGGCACGGAGAACGAGAATGACGGCAATCAAGTTTGGTACTTCCGGTTGGCGAGCCATCGTAGCCGATGAATTCACGGTGGCGAACATCCGCCTGGCGGTGGCAGGTATCGCGGCATACGTGAAATCGCAGCCCGGTTCCCACCAGGTTCTCGTAGGACGCGACCCGCGCTTCCTCGGCGAGAGCTTCGTCAATGAGGCGGCGCGCGTGCTGGCCGCTGCTGGAGTGAAGCCGCTGGTGATCTCCGATCCCGCGCCCACGCCTGCCATCTCCCATGCGGTACGCACTCTGAAGACAGCGGGAGCCATCAATTTCACCGCCTCCCATAATCCTCCGGAGTACAACGGCATCAAGTTCTCCACGCCCGACGGCGCGCCTGCCCTGCCGGCGGTCACCCAGCAGATCGAGGCTGCCATCGCCCGCATCGCCGAAAGCGGCGCCCGCATCGCCATGGCTTCCCCCGGGGACGGCGAGTTCGAGACCGTCGACGTCAAGGAGTCCTTCCTGAAGCGGCTCGGCGAACTAGTGAACCTGAAGGCCATCGCCAAGTCCGGCATCAAGGTCGTCTTCGATCCGTTCTGGGGAGCAGGCCGCGGCTACAGCTGCCACCTTCTGCGAGAGGCCGGCGTAACCGTGGAAACCGTTCACGATTACCGGGATGTGCTCTTCGGCGGCCATGCTCCCGAACCCGACGATCACTTGCTCACCGACGCCAAAAAGAAGATGAAGGAGATCGGCGCTCAGATCGGTATCGCCACCGACGGCGACGCCGACCGCTTCGGCATCGTGGATGAGGACGGGACCTTCATTCAGCCGAACTACATCATCGCTCTGCTCTTCGACTACCTGGTGGAAACCCGCGGCTGGCGCAACGGCGTAGCCAAAAGCGTGGCTACTACCAACCTGGTCAACGCCCTGGCCGAACACCACAAGGTGCAGCTTTACGAGACCCCTGTGGGCTTCAAATACATCGGCGAGCTGATCAACGCCGACAAGATCGCCATCGGCGGCGAGGAGTCTGCCGGCCTCACCATCCGCGGCCACGTCCCCGAAAAAGACGGCATCATCGCCGGTCTGCTGGTCACGGAGATGGTGGCCACCCGCGGCAAATCCCTGGGTGTTCAATTACGGGAACTATTTGGCAAGGTTGGTTCCTTCTACCCAGTTCGCGAGAACTTCCGCTTGACCCCGGAGATCAAAGCCGCGTTCACTGAAAAATTGAAGGCTGATCCCACTGAGCTCGGTGGACGCAAGGTCACTAGCGTCGTCCGCACCGACGGCCTCAAGCTCATCCTCGAGGATGGCTCCTGGGTCTGCTACCGGCTCTCCGGAACCGAGCCTGTCGTCCGTGCCTACACCGAGGCGCGCAGCGAAAAGGACATGGAATCCCTGAGCGCGGCCGCAAAGCACTTCGTAATGTCGTAAAGGATGGATCATCACATGCAGGACGCAACCACACAGGCAAAACGCAGCAGAGGGCCGGCCCCTTTCCCTACCCGGGTCTTGGCCTGGAGCCTGCGTGTCTGGCGTCCTGCAGGAACCGCTGTCGTCGTGGCTCTTGCGCTGCTCCTGGGCTGGCACGTGGTGAACGGCAAACACGGCCTCTCCGTCTGGGAGCAGAAGCGCATCCAGGACCGCCAGCTGCGCCAGGAGATCGACGCACTTCAGAAGGAGAACGATCAGCTGCGCGTCCGCGTGGACCGGCTCAAATCGGATCCTGAGGCCATCGAGCACGAGGCCCGCGAGAAGCTCCACTACGCCAAGCCCGGCGAGGTCATCTACGCCCTGCCGTCCGACACCTCCGACTCAAAATCGGGCAGCGCTCCGTCGCCTACCGCACATTGATCTGACCGCTTCCTGGTCGGCCGTCCCCTGCGCGAGTGAGCAAGCTGTCTGATTTTCGGGCGCAACTCCTTTCTTCGTCTCAATTGCCGATACTTTTTAGGTTGAGGAAAAATTTTGACCAGATAGGCTCTTCCAAAAGAAGTGCGGTTGGGGACAAAGATGTCCAGGCCAGACTCGTTGGTGCCAATGTGGATTCAGCAGTCCGGGATTGCGATCCTCGATCGCATGCCGCGCCGTCCCGTTCTGATTGAAGTGGATGCTCTGGGGACCGTCCTCCATGGACAGGTCCTCGAACTGTCGATGTGCACCGCCCGCGTGCGGCCCGATGATCCGCTCTTCTTGTGGAAGAACGTCAAAGTCGCCGTCCGGTTCCGCTACTCCGACGTCGTCTACGCGTTGGAGGGAACCGCCAGCACCACCCACGCCGACGAAAGCTTTACCTTCGATTTCGATCGCGTCAGCCGTCAGCGCATGGAAATTCTCCACGCGCAATTGAAGACCGGCGGCTACCTCCGCAGCGACGAAGAGGAGATGGACTCCTCCCCCTGTGAGGAAGAAGAGGCCCCTGAGGCAGCCCGTCCCAAGACCAAGCAGGAACTCTGCGCTGTCCATCACGGACCAGCCCCGGAAGGGCAGGAGCGCCGCGTTCATGACCGGCACACGTTGCTGGTCACGGGCACCGTCCAGCGCGTCAGTCACTCCAGCATTTTGAAGTGTCAGGTTCTAGAGGTGAGCCTCGGCGGCTGCCGCATCTACACCGATCATCCCAACACTCTCACCCTGGGGGACCAGGTAGAGGTGCAGTTTGTGGGCTGTGGCTTCCCCTTCCGTCTCGCGGCACGCGTGCAGTTTGTGCTTGAGGCACATGTGGCAGGACTCAAGTTCCTGCACATGAGTATGCGGACCTCTGAGCGTCTCCTGGATTTGGTGCGGGAACTGCGCGAGAAGAAGACCAGCGCTCTGCTGAGCTGAGACTCGCCAGATTCAGAAATCGATGTGCGCGCGCACGGCGCCTACCCATACCGGCCCACGATCCTGGTTGTAGCCGGGATGATTGAAGTGCTGCACGTCAGCCGTGTAGTACAAGCCCCGCCAGGCATGGAGCGTGTAATACGCCTCCACGATGTTCTCCCGGCCGTAGCGCAGCTTGCCGTCGCCCAGCAGAAAGCCCAATCCGCCGTAGCGCAAGTAATCCTGGTGGTCGCGCTTGATGGCATTGGAGACGAAGACCACGCCCAGCTTGTCCTCCGCGCGCTGCCAGCGCCGCCCGAAGTAGTCGGCCCCTAGCTCTACGGTCTGATCCACCTCGGTGTAGGCAAAGGATTCATGCTGTCCCTCGTTCCATCCGAACCTGCCGAAGACCCGCAGATTGTCCGTGATCTCTTGCTGAGTGTTGTAGCCCATCCCATACTTCAGCGCTCCGAAGTGCTCGTGTGCGGTGATCGTGGGCGTGGCATCGCGGCCATCGAGATAGGCGTTCACTGCTTCGCGGTAACTGCCCATGTGAGCGCGATTGGCATAGAACAGCACGCGCGTAACGCCTTTGCGATGCGCTATCAGGCTCTGGCGAACCTCCAACTCCACGTTCTGCGCATGGGCGCGGCTCAAGGCCCAATCCATGTCGATCCCGTTGGCTACGGTCGGCATTGCGAACAAGCCATACCGCAGCGACCAGTGGCGGTCATCGTACTCCGCAATTCCGCCCACCGTGTAGCCGCGTGTGTCCGCTGCATAATCCCACGCGCCGTTGTTGTCCACCGTCCAATTCAGAAACTGCAGATGGCTGTCGGAACCAATGTCGTTCACATCGAAGAAGTCCGGCAGGGTCAGCTTGCCTATCCGAAACTCGACGCGGCGGACCGGAACCTCGGGCGCCAGGGAGAAGAAGTTGGGCTCCTGCTTCGTGGATTCGCTGCTCAGCCCGATCACCTGGTGGACCTCATAGCGAGCCAGGTATGGCGCCTCTCCAAGGTTGGGGTTGCGCACCACGTCCAGATTGGTGAACCCCGCCAGCCCCAACGCCTGACTGAGCCCGCGCCCTTCCGCAGCTTCGAAATCCAGGATCAGATCGGTGTTATAGCGGATGGAACTTGTCGGCCGCACCGCGGTGTACAGCGTTCCCACCATCGACGTCTTGTACTCGGCCGAGTTATGGAAGCTGTTTGTCCCCTGGTACGGCGAATGAAAGGGAAGCCGCCCCTGGAAGATAATGTTCGCCTGCCCCGAGACCCAGTACCGAGCTCCCTCCCCATGCGGAAACATGGTCGACACCGGATCCGCCGAGGGCTGGGCAGACTGGTACTGGCTGGGCACCGTCTGCTGCGTCTGGTCTGGATTCCGCTGGGGGCTCGCGCCGTTCAAGCCCACCAAAACCGCCGGGGATGGCGCTTGCGGAGCGCTCGGCAGCGCTCCACCATCCCGCTCCTGCGCCGAGCTGCATGCCCAAGCCCAGCCCGCCACGAGGAAAAGAACACAGAGATGGCGGCGAACGATGGACATGCAGGAACCTTTCTGAGCGGATCTGGAGGTGGGGCGGCGGGGGACTATGATGGATGTGAGCAAAAATACCCCCTCCCCCTACATACCATACCCCGGGAGGGTATTGTCAAGGGAGACTGAGCTTGAGCCACCACGAGCGGGAAACCATCAAGATGGTGCAGCGCGTGCGCAAACTGCGCGGACAATTGGATGCCATCGAGCGCTCCCTCACCGCGGGCGGAGACTGCGGCGACCAGCTCATGCTGCTCGCAGCCGTGCGCGGCGGCGTTAACGCTCTCATGGGGGAGGTGCTGGAGACTCATATTCGCTTCCATCTCACCGATGGCGCCAAAGAGCAGATCGCCCCCGAGCTGGCCGAAGATCTCATCGACTTGGTACGTGCCTACCTCAAATAAGGTGATTCCATTTCATTCTAGGTGTCGCACCGCATCGGCATCATGAACGGGATGTTGAATCCCGGTCTGCGCTCTGAACTCCCTGGCCCGTGTCGGTCCAGTCTCATGGGGTGCGCTAGAGTAGAACCAATTCTTACCCGGAGCTTGGTGCAATGAGCGAAGCGACTCAGCCAGAATCCCTCACAGCGGACCAGCTCTCGCAGATCGCACGGACACACCTACGAGGCGCATCCCCTCACCCTGGGCCAGGCCGTCGCGACTATTGAAAAAATGCAGCGTCTCGACCAGGTGAAGCGCGCGGCGTCGCTCGAGCCTTATCTTCGCGGCAAGCTCGAAGCCCCGAAAGGGAAGCATCTCTCAGTAGGAGATGTGCGCGGCCTGGGACTCTTCTTTGCTGTCGAAATTGTGAAGAATCGCGATACGAAGCAGCTCTTCAACACCATGCGCGACAAGGTGGAAGGCAAGCCGCTCGTCGTCGACCAGATTGCTGCCAGGATGATGGCGCAGGGTGTGTCGATCCAGGCGTGGGTAAGCCACTTCGTCATTGCGCCGCCATTGATTGTCACCAGGGAAGAGATCGACCTGGGCGTTTCAGCACTCGACGAACACCTTGCCATTGCAGACGCTCTCGTGGAGCGCTAGCCGTCCACGCGTGTCTCACGAGAGCAGCTCAGGCGTTGGCAGGGGAGCGCATCGACTCCAGCGCCGTCACTAGATTGTTCTCCAGCACGCCCTGCATATCCGGATTCAGCTTGGCTCCCTGGCTCGTCAGATAGAACACGTCGATCGCCATGTCGCCTTCCGTATCGATCAGCGCCACCTCGATGTTGCATTGATGCGTATTGAGGACCAGCGCGATCTGCCGCAGAAGTCCAGGGCCGTCTTGCGCCACGACCTGCAACAGCGTGGAGTGCGTGGACGATGTAGTGTCGAACGAAAGCCGCGTGGGCACCTCAACCTTGAAGTTGCCGGAGTGGTTCGAGTGCCGGCGCGCGTCCAGCAGTTGTTCCACCGGCGTCTTTTGCGCCACCACGTCGTGCATGTACTCGAGGAACCGCTCTTTCTCGCTCGGGTTCAGTTCCAGCGTCCTGAACACATCAGAGAACTGGAAGCTGTCCACCACGACACCGGCATCGTTTGAGAACGCGCCGGCCTGCACGATGTTCATGCCCCACGCCGCCAGTGCTCCGGCCACGTCGGCGAACAGCCGGCTGCGGTCACGGGCAATCACCGTCAGGTCGAAGAGCTGTCGCTGTGGCCTCAGATCCAGCTGCACCGGATCTTTTTCCAGATTGGCTGCCAGCTGGAAGTGATTGCGAATATGCTCCGGCAGCCGGGTTTGCAGATAGCGCTGCGGAAGCCCTTCCAGGAACTGTCCCAGCGCTTCGTACTGGTTGGCTGGGACCATGGAGCGCAGGCGATTCAGCAGTGTCGGATCGATCGCCGCGTGATAGCGAATCTCATCCACGCTGCGGTCCATGAAGTTGGCCGTGGCCATGTAAAGCTGCCACAGGTTCTCCGCCTTCCACGGCGTCAATGCTTCGGGATTCACTGCTTTGATGTCCGCGTAGGTCAGCAGCGTGAGCATCTTCAGCAGCGTAGGATTGCCGATCTTGTCTGCGAAGCCGCGAACATTCTCCGGGTCGAAGATATCGCGGCGCAGCGCGTTCGACATCTCCAGATGCTGCTTGATCAGGCGCAGGACAATCTCTCGCTCTTCGGCATCGAAATCCAGCCGGGCCATGAAGCTGTCGGCCAGTTCCACGCTCTGTCCCGTGTGTTCGCCCGTGCGCCGCCCCTTGCCGGTGTCGTGCAGCAACAGCGACAGCAGGAACAGATCGAGCCGGTCGATCTCCGGCAAAAGCTGGCCGAGCCGCTGCTCGTAATCGTGAGCGGGCTGGCGCAGGCTGTGCACGTTGTCGATGGTGAGAAAGGTGTGTTCGTCGACCGTGTAGCGGTGATAGCTGTCGCGGATCACCAGCGCATCGATGCCGTGGAACTCCGGTAGCAGCATCTCCAGCACGCCCAGGGCATGCATGGTGCGCAGGGCATGGGCAGCATGGGGCCCCAACAACACCTCGCGCAGCGCATTCCACAGATAGGGCCCCTCGGGAACATGGATCGCCAGGGCCGGCAGAGCGTCGGTAATGCGGTCCTCGGCGGCCTGCGACAGCGTATAGCCGTGCGTGGCCATCAGCGAGAAGATGCGCAGAATAGCACTGGTATCGCTGAACTGGGCTCCCGGAAGAATGTCGATGCGGCCCTGGTCCAGAACAAAGTCGGTGCCCGCGATGGGAGTGCGGCGGCGGCGGAACTGCTTATAGAAGCTGACCGGAGCTGGGATGTTTTCCATCAGCAGCGCAGCGCGGCGGTAAACTACTCGGGCGTGCCGGTAATACGTGCGCATCCAGTACGCGGGATCCGCGGTGCCCCGGGTCTCCAGGCCGATGGAACTGGCCGCTGCCTCGTCCTGCGACTGCCAGTCCAGCGTGTTGTCGTCCCGTCCGTGACGAAAGTGCAGAAAACATCGAGCCGCGGCAAGAAAGTCGAAAGCGGCCTCCGCGTCGCCGCGCGCGCTCTGGAAGACTCCACCGCGCTGCCGTGGCCACTCCTTGGTCTCCTTCAGGTGAAAGAGCAGGGCGAACCACACTGCGAGATGATAGTCCCGCAATCCGCCTGGACAGTCCTTCAGGTTCGGTTCCAGATGGAAGATCGTGTTGCCGAACTTGGCATGGCGGGCGCGGGCAATCTCCCCCAGCTTCTGGGTAATCGTGTTCCACTCGCTCAGCACCAGGCCGGGAAGCACCGTCTGATGAAGCTGCTGATACAGAGGAAACTGTCCGGCCAGGAAGCGCCGATCCAGCGTGGCCAGGGTGAACTCCAGGTTATCGGGGTCGAAGCGGCCGGCCTCTTTGAGCGTGCGCGAAGCAGGGCTGGCCCGCAGCCCGATATCCCACATCCCCTGGATGATGGCGCGCACCGGCTCTTTGGCCAGCGCCTCCGTCTTCTCGTCGGCAAAGGCAAACAGCACGTCGATGTCGGAGAAAGGGAAGAGATCCTTGCGGCCGTAGCCTCCCAAGGCCAGCAGCGAGACGTTGTACCCGGGCGTACCGCTGAAGGCGCGCCGCCACATTTCGATCAGAATACGGTCCACTACGGCCGAGCGACGCCGGATGGCCGCGGTGCCGTCTCCCGTGCGCTCGTAGGTCTGGCGCACCAGCGCCATCTCGCGAAGATACTGCTCCCGTAGATCGTCAACTGCGATTGCGATTGGGTCCATGAGGAATTAGGTTCTCGCCGAGGCAAAGCGGATGTTTTAACAGAATACGCGATGAGAACCAACTTTCCAGCGCCGATCCAATTCCGTTTCACCTCGTGCTACGCTTTTGCCCCGCGGTTTCGCCCCGCAGAAGTTCTCACAGCGGGGTACGGCGTCAAGAGGAAGGTGCGGACGCAAAGCCGCTCGGCAGCCCGATAAAAGCTGGCCGTACCAATTTTCCGCAGGACTGAAATGCCGGGGGGAAGCCGAGATAAGGAGGGAGGGACGGAAGGGAAGTGTCGGCGAGCGGGTCATGCGAACTGAATGCGTCAGTGGCAGACGCGCCCGCCGGTAATGTTTCTACGAGCTGGCTAGAGAGCGGTTTCGCCGCGCTCGTCGTTGCGGATACGAATGGCGTCCTCGACCTTGCTGATGAAGATCTTGCCGTCGCCAATGCGCCCGGTCCGGGCTGCGCCGGTGATCGCGGAGACAGCCTTCTCCTTCATCTCGTCGGGAACCACCATCTCGATCTTGACCTTGGGCAGAAGGTCGACCGTGTATTCGCGGCCGCGGTAGAACTCGGTGTGCCCCTTTTGGCGGCCATGGCCGCGCGCTTCCAAAATCGTCATTCCTTCGATGCCAGCTTCCAGAAGGGCATCCTTCACTGCATCCAGCTTGGAGGGCTGGAGGACCGCTTCAATCTTGAGCATGTGCAATTGCCTCGCTTGTCAGCCTATCAGGCGGGGCCACCTTGCGTGCAGCCCCGCTGAACCAATCGTGTTACCCGCAGCTTAGGTGTTGAAATCGTAACCTTCTTCGCCGTGCTGCGAGAGATCGAGGCCCATGCTCTCCTCTTCAGGCGAGACGCGCAGCCCCAGAGTCTTGTCCACCAGGAACAGTAGGATGAGGGTCCCCACAATTGAGATACCCCAGGCAATCGCCACGCCCGTGAGCTGGTTGAGCAACTGCCCCCAATGACCATCCAGAACCCCGGTGGGCAGGGCCTTGCCGGAAGCGTCCGACCCGAAGGCCGGGTTGATAACGGCCACCGCGAAGATGCCGGTCAGGATGGCCCCCAGCGTTCCGCCCGCCCCGTGTACGCCAAACGCGTCGAGCGAGTCGTCGTAACCGAACTTGGACTTCACCATGAACACCATGAAGAAGCAGAAGAATCCGGCGATCAGCCCGATCAGCAGCGCCGACATCGGCTGTACGAAACCGGACGCCGGGGTAATCGCCACCAGGCCCGCTACCGCTCCCGAGATCGCGCCCAGGGCCGTCGGCTTGCCGTTGTGAATCCATTCCGCGATGGTCCAGCCCAGCGCCGCGGAGGCCGCCGCAAAGTGCGTGTTCACGAAGGCGCTGGTGGCCAGGGAGCTGGCGTTTACCGCGCTGCCGGCATTGAATCCGAACCAGCCCACCCACAACAGACAGGCACCGATAAAGCTCAGCACCATCGAGTGCGGCGGCATGGCGGTCTTGGGATATCCCATGCGCTTGCCCAGGTAGAGAGCCGTCACCAGAGCCGAGACGCCCGAGGTCACGTGAACGACCGTCCCGCCCGCGAAGTCCAAACTGGGGATGGTGCCGCCATTGGAATTGAGAAATCCGCCCAAGCCCCACACCATGTGCGCCATCGGGCTATAGATCAGCAGCGACCACAACGAGAGAAACAGCGCCATGGAGCTGAACTTCATGCGTTCAGCAAAGGCGCCTGTGATCAGCGCCGGCGTGATGATGGCGAACATCAGCTGGTAGATCATGTAGGTCTGGTCGGGAATGGTCGGCGCATACGGCGAGGGGCCCAGGCCTACGCCGCGCAGAAAGATGTGCTCGAAGCCGCCAATGAACGCATTGCCGCGGCCGAACGCCAGCGAGTAGCCGACCAGTGCCCACAGAATCGTCACGATCCCCATCATGGCAAAGCTCTGCATCATCGTGCCCAGGATGTTCTTCCTGCGCACCAGGCCGCCGTAAAACAGCGCCAGCCCGGGCCCGGTCATCAGCAGAACCAGCGCGGCGGACACCAACATCCAGGCGTTGTCACCCGCTGACTGTGCACTGCGCACCGCCTGCTGCAGAGCGGCGATTTGTGCCTGAGAATCTGTCGCGGAGCCTGTGGTTTGAGCAAAAGCGAAAAATGGACTCCCCAAAATGGCTGAGACAAGAAGCAGTCGAGATGCACGACGACGCATAGGAATTCCCACTCCCAAAAGACCAAAAAGACAGGGCGCCGGATCGGTGACACCAATCCACCCGGCGGACAAACGAATGCGGCAGCCTGACTGTCGTTCGATCCAGGCCTGTTCCGGATTCGAAGTTGCAGGAGAACAGCAGGGCGCGCGATCTACCGGAGCCCGCTGAAGGGTGTTTCTGCCCAACTATTGCATGTCCGACATAAGGACGCCATGAGGAAATGAGCAATCCATCTGGCATCTTCATTCGTTCTGTGCTTGTCCAGTGCTTGTCCGTCATCTCGATGAGGAGAATAGGGGGCGAATTTGCCCTGCCAATCGGACGCCCTCCCTGGCGCACGCGGCTTTAGCCATCCGCAAAATTCCACAGCGGCTATACACCCGCTCCCGCAGCGGCGGCATCTTATGCGCGAAGTTGGGCAAGCTGCGAAACGAGTGCCACAGGAAGTCCCCTCCCGCCGCCCCCGGCAAATCCTTTACAAGAGGTCGCTGCAATGGACGCGCTCTGTGCTATTTCTCCACCTGCTGTAGCCATAGCGCCTGCCCGGCGGAGCCATTGCCAATCCCGCCGGTTGGTCGCGACGCGGGCAGGCGATAATTCCCAGCAGCTCGGAAATTGTCCGGTCAAAGTTTCATCAGGCGAGAAGCGGCGAGGCCGCTGGGGTTGGTTCCTTCCCACCTGCGGGAGGTATGATTGACACATATGGCAGATACGCTCGATCGCGATCGCTACCTCTTTGGAAATCTGGAGAGCAGCGGTCTAAACCGCGCCAAGGTACGTGAGGCGGACTACGGCTATGAGCAGCCCGAGGGAGTGATCCTGACGACGCTCGATTTCGCCATCAACTGGGTGCGCAAAAGCTCGGTGTGGCCCATGACCTTCGGTCTGGCCTGCTGCGCGATCGAAATGATGTCCATGGGCGCGTCACGTTACGACATCGCGCGCTTCGGCGCCGAGGTCTTCCGTCCCTCGCCTCGTCAGTCCGATCTGATGGTGATCGCCGGCCGCGTCTCCCAGAAGATGGCCCCCGTGATCCGTCGGCTCTACGATCAGATGCCCGAGCCGAAATGGGTCATCTCCATGGGCGCTTGTGCGACTTCGGGCGGCGTGTTCAACAACTATGCCCTGGTCCAAGGCGTCAACCAGATCATTCCGGTGGATGTCTATGTGCCGGGCTGCCCGCCACGTCCGGAGCAGCTAATCTACGCCATCACCTTATTACAGGAAAAAATTCAGCGCGAACCACGTAGCCTGATGAAGACTTTGAACGCTAAGTAGCGTTCCCCAGTTCCAGTAAGCAAGCTTTGTTGCCCAGTATCGATGTAAACGGTTCCTCAAAGCATGCCATCGGAGGCTCGAAAAGAAGCCTCTGGGAAGAGAATGAACCACCTGTTGCTAGATAGGGAACATCGGCCAAGTTATTGAAGAAATGTGCTCTGCCGCCCCTAGCTATGGTACGTTTATAAGTGCTGTCTTGAAGTCTTTCTGTAGCGTCATGGTACCGAACTCACTAGGTCGGAGCCGCATGTCGTGATCGCGAACTTACCCACTTCCATTGCTTGATCGTTTGATTGCGGAGGAGAAACGCATGCATTTTCATGTTTTGAAATCGATGAGCCGGTGCGTGGTTCTGGGCACTGTGGCCGCTCTGCCAGCTGCCTTGGCTGCGCAGGACGCGCCTAAGCCCGCGCCTGCTAAGGCAAGCTCGGACTCCCCATCCCGCTGGGATATCTTTGGCGGATACAGTTACCTGGCACCCAAGGGCACAGTCAATGTGCTGCAGCCGGATGGCGTGACAACCTTGCCTCAGACCTTCAAGGCATCGGATGCAGGCTTCGTTGCCAGCGTCGCGCGCTACTTCAACAACTACGTGGGCCTCCAGGCCGAAGCCGGCACCCACGACACCATGAAAGATTCGTCCAGCAGCAACAGCGGCATCACCACCGTCTCCGGCGGTCTGATCTTCCGCTACCCCACCGAGGACATCACGCCCTTCGTGCACGGCCTGGTCGGCGGTGCTGACATCGGCGGTCCCCAGCACGAGCCCTATCACTGGGGCGTGGCTCTGACTGCGGGCGGTGGCTTGGACTATGCCACTCCGCTGTTCAACCACCATCTAGCCATCCGCCTCTTCCAGGCTGATTACATGTACATGCACGACAACTGGGGCCCGGGCGTTTACGGTGGCCGCGCCAACCTGAAGGCTGCTCGCCTCAGCGCTGGTCTGGTCTACCACATCGGCACTATCGCCCCCCCGCCGCAGCTGACCGTTGCCTGCTCCGCGAACCCCACCTCGGTGTTCCCGGGCGAGCCGGTCAATCTTACGGCCACGGTCGGATCGCAGGACCCCAAGCTGGGCGTGGTCTACAGCTGGTCGGGTGATGGCGTCACCGGCAACGGCGCAGAAGCCAAGGTCGACACCTCGGCGCTGGCCCCCGGCACCCACACCGTGAAGTGCAACGCCAAGGAAGGCAAGCCTGGCAAGGAGGGCGTGAAGCCCTGGCAGGTGGCCACCGAAGGCAGCACCACCTTCACCGTGAAGGAATTCGAGCCGCCCACCATCAGCTGCTCGGCCAACCCCACCACCCTCAAGCCGGGCGACACCGCCACCATTACGGCGACCGGCGTCAGCCCCCAGAACCGTCCTCTGACCTACAGCTACTCGGCATCGGCTGGCAGCGTCAACGGAACCGGCAACTCCGCGACCTTCTCGTCCACTGGCGCTCCCACAGGTCCCACCACTGTGACCTGCAACGTCTCTGACGACAAGGGCCACAACGCTTCGGCCACCACCACGGTGACCATCGAAGCTCCTCCGCCGCCGCCTCAGCCCCACACCCAGGCGCTCTGCTCCATCAACTTCACCACGGACAAGGCTCGTCCGACCCGCGTCGACAACGAAGCCAAGGCCTGCCTGGATGAAGTTGCCCTGGATCTGCAGAAGCAGTCTGACGCCAAGGCCGTGGTAGTTGGCGAAGCCAATGCCAAGGAAAAGGCCAAGCTGGAGAAGGAACAGAAGCTCGCTGCCAAGCGCAAGCATGCCAAGCCCGTGATGAGCCCGGCAGCGCAGCGCGCGGTCAACACCAAGGAGTACCTGGTAACCGACAAGGGCATCGATCCTTCCCGCATCTCCGTAGCCACCGGCTCGGGCGATGATCAGAAGGTCGAGAACTACCTGGTTCCCTCCGGTGCGGACTTCAACTCCGACGTACAGGGCACCACGCCTGTGGATGAGTCCACGGTGAAGGCGCAGACCCGCAAGCCGCTCGGCGCCAAGCACCACCACCACAAGAAGGCAGCCAAGTAGCTCAACCCACGGCTCGGCGACGCATCAGCGCCGCCGGGCCCTTACTACCTGATCTGTTGAATCCTGTGCCCGCTCGCGGGAGAGACACAGGCCTGCGATAGACCCTCCTGCAGTCTTCCGAGGTTGGCCGGATCACCCGGCCAGCCTTTTCCCTTTGCAGGATCCATATTTCAAGCGAGCGACCTGTCTCGGGTACGCCGCATCTCCAATTGCCAGGATGGAGCCTTTGCCCCGTTTCGCCATTATCACTTTGAAAGCCCTTGGGTCTTCTCTTTCCGCTCTCTTGCTGCTGACCGCATCGCTTCGTCTGGCTCATGCCGCACAGCCGGCCTGGACCCCCGTCGGCCCTGACGGCGGAGACGCACGCGCCATCACCGCTGCCCCAGGCGACCCCAACCACCTCTTTCTGGGTACCACCACCAGCTTTATCTACGAGTCCACCGATGGAGGCGGCTCCTGGCGCCGTCTTGCCAAACTCGACTCGACTAATGACCTGGTCATCGATCACATTGCCTTCGATCCCGCCGATCCCCAGCACATGTACGCCGCCGCCTGGAGGTTTGATCATCCCGATGGCAGCTTTTGGATCAGCCACGATGGCGGTCGGGATTGGACCGAGTCCCAAGCATTGCACGGCCAATCGATCCGGTCCTTCGCCCAAGCCCCCTCTGATCCCAAGGTCCTCTTTGTGGGCACGCTTCAGGGCGTCTTCCGCTCCGACGATAGTGGCGCCAGCTGGCATCAGATCAGCCCTGTCGGCAGCACCGAGATCCACGAAGTGGAGTCCCTGGCTGTGGACCCTCGCAATCCTGACATCGTCTACGCCGGCACCTGGCACCTGCCCTGGAAGACCAGCGATGGCGGCCAGCACTGGGACAACATCAAGAAGGGCGTAATCGACGACTCCGACGTCTTCTCCATCATCGTGGACCCGGAGCGCGCCAATATCGTCTATGCCAGCGCCTGCAGCGGCATCTACAAGAGCGAAAACGCGGGCGCTCTCTTTCGCAAGATCCAGGGCATACCCGCCACCGCACGCCGCACCCGCGTGCTGCGCCAGGATCCGGCCCATCACGATACGGTTTACGCCGGCACTACCGAGGGGCTCTACAAGACCACCGACGGTGGCCGCACCTTCCGCCGCATGACAGGACCCGAAGTCATCGTCAATGACGTCTTCGTCGATCCCAAGAATCCCGACCGCGTCCTCCTGGCAACGGATCGTGGTGGAGTGCTGGTCAGCAACGATGCGGCTGTCAGCTTCCAAGGTTCCAACCGCGGCTTCTCCGCCCGCAAGGTAGAGGCCCTGCTCGTCGATGCGCAGCATCCGGAGACCGTCTACGCCGGCGTGGTCAACGACAAGACCTTCGGCGGAGCCTTCGTCTCCAACGACGGTGGAGCTGAATGGAAGCATCTGGCCGACGGCCTGGACGGCCGGGACGTCTTCGCCCTGGCCCAATCGGCCGACGGTACCATCCTCGCCGGGACCAACAGCGGCATCTTTGCACTCGACAACAACAACTGGGTCGAACGCAACACCATCGCCAACACAGTGAGCAAGCCAGCCACCGCCCTTGTCCACGGCAAACGAATTGACGTCGAGAAGAAGGTGAAG
>CBJOJD010000030.1:0-25531 GCA_966443485.1 uncultured bacterium
AATGCCCGCGAGCTCGAGGAGATCTATCGCGATCACATCCGCCTGGAAGAAGAGGTGGTCTTCCCTCGCGCCGCCAAAGCTCTGGATGCCAGCGTGCTTCCCGCAATGGGGCGGGAGTTCAAAGAGCGGCGGGAACGCGGGCTATAGCCCACGCCCGCCTCATCTTACTTTGTGATCTTCAAGGTCAGGCTCTGGTCGCGCAGGACACCGCTGTTGACCCCGGAACCGGTTATCTGAATCACGTAAGTCCCCGGAGCCGCCTTGCTGTTGCTGATCCCGGAGCAGCCGGTCATCAGGACTCCCCAACTCGCCAGCGAGATGCCGAACACTACCAGCCAAAGCGCTTTGCGACGTTTGCGCAGAATCCAACCGAAGCCCAGACCGAATGGCAGGCATAGGCCTGCGTAGCTGAGCGCTGTCGGGCCCGAGTGCGAATTCATTGCGGTAGTGCCTCCGGAGAGAGGCGCGTTGGTGTCCACCGTCAGCTGCACAACCTGGGTCTCGTTCGTGGCCAGGTTCACACTCGGGCTGGAAAAGTGGCAGGTCACCGCCGCGGGAAGGGATCCGCAGCCCAATCCGATCACGTCGACAAAGCCGGTCGTGGAGCTGACCGTGACGGTGACTGTGGCATTCTGACCGGCTGCCAGCGTTAATGTGGTGGGCGATACCGTCACGCTATAAGCGTTGGGCCCGCCGGTGGCAGGCTGAATCTGCTGTTGCAGCGTAGGCGACGTGCTGCCCAGCATGTAATCGGGCAGGTTTCCGGCATAGACGGCGGTGATCGAATCGGTGCCTACCGGAAGCGTGCTGGTGGCAAGGGTAGCCACACCGTATGCATCTAGCACCCCGGAGCCCAGTACAGTGCCGCCGTTATAGAACGACACGGTTCCGATCGGGATCACTCCTCCGCCATTGCTCGGGACCACCGTGGCAGTCAAGGTGAGGGAGTCACCGGCCACCGACGGATTCAAACTGGAGCTGAGTACCGTCTGGGTCGGCTCATTCACGACCTGAGTGATCTGATTGGATGTGCTGGGATCATCGGCGTTGTCGCCGCTGTAGCTTGCAGTGATGATGTGCGCGCCCACGGTTAGGAAAGGCGTAGTGAAAACGGCGAGTCCGGCAGAGTCGAGCGCCACTCCGGAAGCGATGGTCGTCGTTCCATCCTGGAAGCTGACCGTGCCGGTAAGGGTGGCCAGCGAGGTCCCGCTCACCAGGGCCCGGAAGGTCACAGGCTGCCCGTAGACAGACGGCAGGTTCGCATACAGGGTGATGGTGGTCGGATTGACCGGGATCGCCTTGCCGACCAGTTCGATCTTGAGGGGTGAATTCGATGCCTCCGTGGCAGCCACGGTGTCCGCGGTCGAAGAGATGAAGCCGTAGGCCGTGGACTCGCTCGTAATGCCGAGGTTTGCTGCCGGAGCGAAGATCGCACCGATGGTGCAAGTGACATTCACGCTCAACGTATCCGCGTTGCAAGTAGTTGCATTGGAAAGGGCCGCGTTCGCGCCGGTTTGGACGGTGGGAATGTTCAGCGTGGCATTGCCGTCGTTCTCAATCGTTTGCAGCAACGGGTCCGACTGCCTGCCCACGCCAATGGGAGTGGCAGTGTAGTCCAGACTGACGAAGCTGCTTTGGATCTCTCGAATGCGGTTGTTCTGAGTGTCCGCAAGATACAGATTTCCGCTCGAATCAATCCAAAGGCCGGCAGGTCCATTGATCGCAACGGGATGGAGTGACTGATCGGACGTTATGAAGTATTCGCCAGTGTTGTCCACAGCGAAAGTGGAGATGGTCCCGAGCGACGTGGGTCCAGCACTTACCTTGCGAATCGCATTGTTCTGGTTGTCCGCAATGTAGACGTTGCCCGCGGGATCGACCGCCACGTCTTCTGGTGACGCCAGACTGGCTGAGGTTGCTGGGCCGCCATCGCCGGAGTATTTGTTGGATCCGGTCGGGTTATAGGTACCGGCAAACGTGGAAATGGTTCCACTCGACGTGACAACCCGCACGACGTTGTTGCCCGAATCCGGTATGTACATGCTTCCCGAAGCATCGAAGGCAACAGCATAGGGGTAATAAAGGCTGGCCGCAGTTGCTGGACCACCATCGCCGCTGAACGCGCGGCTCCCGTTTCCTGCTACGGTCACGATTGTCCCCGCCGCACAGGACACATTGAACAAGGTAGCGTTCGCAAGGCAGATGGCCCGTACCCGGTTATCGAAAGTATCGGAGATGAAGACATTCCCCGCCTGATCTACGGAGACTCCGCGAGGTTGAGACAGTTTTGCCGCCGTTGCTGCAGAGCCGTCTCCGCAGCTGGCCCCAGCGTCACAGGCATTGTTGAAGCCCTGACCGGCGATGGTGGTGATCGTTCCGTTCGACGCGAACACCTCGCGCACCGCGTTGTTCAGCGAGTCTGCAATGTAGAGGTTGCCGGCGCCGTCGATGGCAATGCTGATGGGATCGCGCAAGGTAGCGCTCGCTGCCGGTCCGCCGTCACCGGTATCACCAAATGTGCCGGTGCCGGCGATATTGACGACCACTCCAGCGCCCGTGCAGGAACTCCCCACGAGACCCGCTGGCGCACTGTTCACGCCTGCGCAGACCAGGCGCACCATGTTGTGGCCGCTGTCGGTGATGTAGAGATTGCCCGCGCCATCCACTGCCACGCTGCCCGGGCTGGAAAAAGAGGTCTCGAGCGCGAGCTGCCCGCCCGCTAAGCCCGATGTATCGGAGTAGCCGTTGCCGGCTACGGGCAGAATATTGCCGGAGTTCGAAACCACCACGCCCGTGGTGGTGGTAGCACCGGTGAACACTCCCAGCCCGCCCTGCCCCGTGCCCCAGATGTAGGTCGTGCCCAGGGGATTGTTGCTGTTGTCCAGCAGAACAATAGCGCCACTTCGCAACCCGGGTGCAGTTGGAGTGAAGGTTAGCTGAAGTTGGCAAGTCGCCGCAGAACCGCCGGTCGTGATCTTGCACGGATTAGTATCCACAGCTTGAAAATCCAGTGGATTGCCAGCGGTGGTCTGAGTCGCACCTACCGTGAGGACCGCAACGTTGGCAACCGTCACATTGGCCGGCACAGAGATCGAAACGGTCTTCGTCGTCGAGGAGTTGACCGGCAAGCCTCCGAAATCGGGCTGCGCATAGCAGGTCGAAAGCCCAAGAAATAACAAGCCGAACAGGAGGGAGAGGCGAGATCGACGCTGCGTGCCAACCAAGTCGCAAAACATCCAGGACTCCACGGCGGCTTCACAAGAGCTGCCGCCTTTGATCTTCAACAGTGAGGTGTAGGCGCAAGCCCGAAGCGCGGGGAAAGCAGACCTTCCAAAAAAGCGAAGCGGCAATTCTGCGGGAAAAAAGAACTGGCAGTGACCGGCAGACCATTTCACCGGACGACGCTGGTTGTTCAACTAATTTGCTGTAGTTTACCGCGCCACGTGCATCTGCCCCGGACTTCGTGGCAAACACGCCCCCAGGTGGAGCGACTCACCTTCTCAGTTACAGACCCTACCATAGCCCTGGAGTTGCGGGTATTTCCCAATTCAGAACCGGCGCAGCAAATTTCCCGAATCAGGAAGTCCCTTCCACGGCTCCCGGCGTGTGGCTGCTGGCCTAAAAGCCCTGGATCGTCGCGATCCCAGGCACGACTAAGTTGTCCCGCTTGGAGGAGAACCTCGGAGCGCTTCAGGTGGACTTGACCGCTGACGATCTGCGCCAGATCGAGGGCAACCGCTATCCTGAACATCTTGAGCAGATGACCGGGCTGTAGGCTCATCTACGCAGCTGGTCCAAGCTACCGCTTTTACAAAAGGAGCACTCACGATGGAGATTAAACGCGCTGGATCTCAGCCGTCAGCCAAGGGTCCAGCAGACTACTTCACGGGGCAAGTGCGCGTGGACATGCTCTTCGATGCTCCCGAGCCCGCGCGTGTGGTAGGTGCCCATGTCACGTTTGAGCCCGGCGCCCGCACCGCCTGGCACACCCATCCGCTGGGACAGACGCTCGTCGTGACCTCGGGATTAGGACGCGTCCAACGCTGGGGTGGTCCCATCGAGGAGATTCGGCCTGGAGACGTGATCTGGTTTGCGCCGGGAGAGAAGCATTGGCACGGCGCCTCAGGGAGCACAGCAATGACCCATCTCGCCGTCCAGGAAAAGCTGAACGGCAAAGCGGTGGAGTGGCTGGAGCAGGTAAGCGACGATCAATATCAAGGCGGCAGCTAGGGCGGACCAGGCAGATCCAGCACATCCACTTTGATCTGTACTCGAACCTCGCCCCAACCGAGCCAACCCCAACCTGCATCCCACTCTCCAGGAGAGAATGCATGAAGCCAAAGTTGACGCCCACGCATACCCAGCCAGGTGGCTTTCGCGATGAAGGACAGAACGCCGACGATCCCGTGGTGAACGATTCGCTTGGCACGGTCAATGTCGCGGATTCCACAGGGATCGATGAGGAGAAGGAGACCGGGGACGCAAAGGCTCGCAATTTCAACACCCGTGAAGACTAGAGACGCGAATCACCGCGGCGGTCTTCCTCACGCTTCAAAGGACTGAGGCCCGGCAACTTCGCCGGGCCTCAGTTTTTTCCCCTCGCAACAAGCTATTGTTGGATGCCGAGGTCGCCCAGCACCTTGGGCTTGGCCTCATCCACCGCCAGCAGATTGTGACAGGCGGCGCAGTCCTGCGTAATGGACTTGCCCTCTTTGGCGGAGTGATCTCCATCGTGGCAGCGGAAGCACCCCGGATAGCTCATGTGCCCAATGTGGTTGGGATGTGTTCCCCACGTGACCTTCATCTCCGGAAACACATTGTGCGTGAAGATATTCACCAGGCCATCGCCGGCGGCTTGCACCAGCTTGGCCTGCGCGGCATACACCTCAGGATGCTGTGACCGGTAGAAAGCTTCGAGCTGGGCCGGGATCTTGGCCTTTGCTTCATCCGTGCTTCCATAGTTGGCCTTCAGCAGCTCCAGCCCCTCCTTGTGGATCCAGGGCAGCTCGGGGCTGACCGCGCCCTCCGCCATCGCCCGATTCAATGCATCTTCGGCGGTTTGCATGGTGTGGGCCGCACGATTGTGGCAGTCGATGCAGTCCATCACGCGGCGCTCACCCTTGGGCATGGCGCCATTCAGCGCGGAGACCGCAAAGGTCGTCTTCGAGCCATCCGCGTTGGTCTTCTCCACCCAGGGAATGGTGCTGCGCTCTGCGTCCGTAGCGATGTACTCGATGTGGCCGAGATGGATGCCATGAATGCCACTCAGGTGCGAAAGCGAATCGCGCCCGCCCAGGTGCAGAACCACCACGCTCTGCGTCTCCGTATTGTGCTCGTCGTCGGCAAAGCTGGATTTCACCAGCAGCTTTTCCCCAATGAACTTGGCGGGTGTGTGGCAGCCCTCGCAGATCTCTCGCGCCGGGCGCAGGTTCATCACCGGCGACGGAATGGGCGTGGGATAGGTGGGAATGAACTTGGCAGCACCTGCCACGGGGCGCAACGAGACTTCAATGAGCTGCTTGGTGCCGTTTACCTTGGCTTCGAAGTACGATGCGGCGCCGGAGCCGATGTGGCAATCCACGCAGGCCACGTGTGAGTGCGCGGATACCTGGTAAGCGGCGTACTCGGGATGCATGACGTGGCACGACTGCCCGCAAAACTGCGGCGAGTCCATGTAGGATGCTCCGCGATACGTGGCCACAGAGACAACGAGCAGATTGACCACCGTTGCCACCAGCACGATATCGATGCCGTGGCGAAACATCGGGTCGTTGAAATCGACTTTGGGGAACTCCGCAGGAATGGCTCCAGCTGTCTGGAGCTTGCGCCGGCGTAGCGTAATGCCCACCGGAATCAGTGCCAGGCCCAGAATGAATATGGCCGGCAAAACCAAGAAGAAGATCAGGCCGAGATATGGATTGACACTGGGACGAACCGCAAATTCGATGATCCAGTAGCCGATCATGGCCACGCCGGCGGCTGTGGTGATAGCGCCGCCCGCAAGGCTTAAAGGATTGTTGCCGAAGAAAAGCGCCGGACGCACCCAGTTTTCACGCAAGTTATTGAGCATCGGCACAGGAGCCCCCATCACACCAGCAAGGTTGCGGCCCGCCCTCCAAGGCTACGGGCCCGAGTTTATGGTTTATTTCAAAGTCCGAAAGTACTTCACTACCTCTTTAACCTGCGCGTCGGTCAGCTTGCCGGCGAAGGGCTTCATCTTCCCCTTGCCCTCTTTCACTGACTTGACTTGCTCTTCTTCGCTGGTCTTGTACTCGGCCGCGGGCTTTACGCCCATCATCTTGGCGATACCCGGATTCGGCGTGCCCGCGCTGCCATGACAGCTCTGGCAATTTGCCTTGTAGATTGATTCGCCTGTTTCTGCAAAGCCCATGGTGCCGGCAGCCAATACCAGCACGGCCAGTGCCACTTGAGACCGCATCATCTTCCTCATTCCCTCGCTCCTTCTGCTCGCGACCGACCTGGGATGTCACATCGCGATGTTCGTTTACACCCTGACGACAAGAAATCGCGGACCGGCGGGCTTGGCCGAACTCCGCCGTACCTGCCAGCCCGCACCATCGCTCCTCTCGGAGCCGGTCCTTGCTACTTCAAAAAACTACGAAAGTACGTCACTGCCTCTTTGACTTGGGTTGCAGAGAGCGAGTCTTTGTAGGCTCGCATCTTTCCCATGCCCTTTTCGGTAGCGGCGATCATCTCCGCTTCACTCATGTTCTTCACGCTGGGATCGGTAACCGGCTTCACCTTGATAGCCTTCCCCGCGGGCGTGTCTGCCATGCCCTTTGCCCCGTGGCACGATTGGCATTTCGCTTTGTAGATTGCCTCTCCTGGAGCTTGCGCGAATCCCAAGGATGCGCCAAGCAGCAGAAGGGCCAGAACGGCTGCGAGTCTCGGTTTCATTCCTTCATTTCCTTTCACGTCCGTCTTTATGGCGGACTGAAGAACCGAGGAAGTGCGGACCGGGCGTGCTGATCCGGCCCGCGGTTTACTCAAAACGCGTATTTCACGCCCAGGGTCACGATATCTCCCTCGAAGCTGCGCGGCGCGGGACCACCATCGGTCTCATAATAGCCGTGGCGCACCCAGTCACCATGCCAGGTCCATTCGGGAGCGATCTTCACCTGCACAGCAGCATAGGGCTGCCATGTTGTGGAGATCAGCGCGCCTGCAACCTGGTAGGGATTGAGGAACTGCGCGTCGCCGGTGATGTCGTTGACCTGCACGCCGCCGCTCAGATTCACCTTGCGCTGAGGCGAGTAGTTGAAGCTGCCGGTAAAGAACGTCGAAGGCGAGCTGTAGTAGCCGTTGCCTAACCGCAGCTGGCTGGTGATGGTTGCTGTAGGCAATGTGCCGCCCGGATTCGCCGCCGTCTGCAAGCAGGTGCCCTGCGATCCCGGATCACCATACGGAGCATTGGCCAGCGAGTAGAGATAGCACATGTCCGTGCGGGAGTAGACATCGTCGTGGCTCACCGCGAAGTCGAAGCTCAGGTTTTCCCGTGCTTCGATCTGCGCAGCCAGACTCAGATCGATGCTGTGCTCATCGTGATTGACAAGGGGGTCGTTGTTCCTACCCCAGAATCCGTTTCCAGTGAAGGTGAAGTTGACCCAGCTATAAGGCTTGGACGTAGCCCGCCCGCGCAGGTGGTAAGTCTTGTTCGGCGCTTCGCGGGTGTACGTGTCCGCCGTGGTCGACGAGTTCGCCGACTTCTGGTTCATCTGTTCGTAGTTGAGCGTGATGCGCGTTGCCTGCTGCGGCTGGAACACGGTACCCAGCAGCAACCAGTTCTGATGCCACGCGAGTGTCGGATCGTCAGCATTCTTGATCTCGCGGTTGTTGTAGCGCCAGCCACCGGAGAACTTCCATTGCGAATTCAGCGTGACCACTCCAAGGATGGTATTGCCCGCGAGCTTTTGGCTCAAAGCGCCCCCGTCGGTCTCGGTGGCGGAGCTGGGAGTCAGCGAGCTGACTGGCGTCAACATGCTGTGCGTCGGCTCCTTCGTGCTGCCCCAAGTCTCGCGAGTAATCGACAGATTGCCGGCGTTGCGGAAGGCCCAGAAATTGACCGCATCGCTCACCGCAAAATGATCGTTGAGCTCAGCTTCGATTCCATAGTCGCCGGTCACGCTCACACGCTTGTTATGGGCAAGGCGTCCGTTGGCGAATGCTCCGGTATCGACCTCCTGGCGCAGGTTGGTCCGGCTCAGTAGACCGACAAAGGTCTCGTTGAAATGATTCACGTTTGTGATGCCGCCATTGTAGGCCAGATGTCCGTTCATCGACACCTTGTCCCAATAATGGGAGCTGAAGCGCACCTGTTCCGTTGGGAAGGTAGTGCGGGTTGGAGCAACTTGGCTCTGCACCAGGCTCTGGCTGCAGAAGGGATTGACTACGCCATTCACCACTTCCAGCGTCTTGTTGGCACCGCTGCCGCAGGTGGTGGTCTTTAGCGTATTCACGCCGACCGAGTCCGGTTCGCCCGTCTTGGCGGCGAAGATCGTGCCCACCAGCCAGTACGGTGAGTCGCCTTTGTACAGCACGTAGAACTGGTCGTAGCTCACGGTCGTACGCTTTGCAACATTCACGTCTACGCCGCCCGTGAACGTATCGTTGGCATTTCGGAACCACTGCTCAACCTGAACGTCACCACCCTGGTGCACGGTGCCGTAGCTCGGCCCTTCGTGCGTGCCGTGGTTGTAGCCCGCCCGGAAGTGAACCCTGGAAAGAGGGAACAGTGTCAACATCGTATCCGTGTTGCGCCGAACCGTATTGAAGAGGTGCAGAGAGTCTGGCTCGGCAATGAACGCATTCGGACCTAATAGTGAGTTCACCATCAGGTTGTAGTCGAAATAATTGCGATCGCGGCGGAACATGCCCGCAAAGTCATAGATCCGGCCCTTGCTCAGGTTCAAGGTGGAGACGTTGTACGGATCGCCACCATATCCGAAGCTGGAGCTGGTCAAGGTATCGAAAAACGGCGTCTTGGAATTATCGAAGCTGCGCATCTCCAAGGTGTGCCCGAGGATGCGCGGTCCGGTGGTTTCGTTCACCATCGTTGCCCACATGGCGCGGCTACCGCTCCTCTGCACCATGTGTCCACCTAGGTCTACCGACTGGTGAATGTGGTACTTGCCGAAGTTCTTCTCAGCAGGCGCCGGGGCCTGCTTCTTTTCCGGCTTTGCGGCTTCGGACTTTGCGGCCTCTGGCTTGGCGGCCTCGGGTTGCGTCTGCGCCATCGCGGCATATGCGCCGGTGGCAAGGATTGCGGCTAGAGTGAGGGCGCCGATCCGGACGATACCGGCGGGCGACCCACCCAGACTGAAGAGAGATTTTGTCTGAACTGTCATTGTTCGCCCCCTACTCCGTCGAATTAAAGAAAACCGGGCTGGTATTCGATCCGTGCACTGCGCTGTGGCAGAGAGTGCAGGCCTGATACTGCTGGTTCTGGTTGTGCACTGGGCCGATGGGCAGGCCGGTGGAGAAGTTGGCCGAAGGCGAATGGCACTGCAGGCAAATGGTGTTGATGTTGGCGCGGTTCAACATGCGCGGATTGGGCGTGCCGTGAGGCGAGTGGCAGCTCATGCAGCCCTCGGTCTTGACCACCTGATGCTCGTATACGAACGGACCGGCAGTTTCGGTGTGGCACTTGGTGCAGACCGCATCCTGCTGCGAGGCAGACTTCAGAGCCTTGCGGCCGGAGGTGCCGTGCGTGTCATGGCAGTCAGTGCACTTCACCAGCCCCTCTTCCACCTTGTGATGGAAGGGCATGGCGAACTGCGGCTTCACGTCGGTGTGGCATTGGAAGCAGAGCGTGGGCTGTGAGGCCTTCAGCAGATGCTCCGGAGTCTTGCTGTCATGCACACTGTGGCAGCTCACGCAGCTTACGTTGGCTTCGCCATGGCCGGAGCGCTCGAAGTTAGCATGCTGGTCTTCGTGGCAGGAGAGACAACGCTTGTCTACCTCCTTGGCCGAGGCATGAGCAGGATTGAAGATCTTGCTCTTGTCCCCACCGCCGTCGACGTGGGCTTTTCCTGCGCCGTGGCAGTTTTCGCAGGTGACGCCGTTCTTCCCGTGCATCAAGGCCATCTTGGCGTGTGGATTCGTGGCAAAACCTTTTGCGGCTTCTTCATGGCAGGTCGCGCAGGTATCGGAGCCCACAAACTCCGCGGCTCCTGCCTGATCGCCATGCCCCGGGGCCGATTTGGCGGCGGGGGCGGCCATTGCGGAGGTACCCATCAGCAGAGCACCCAGTAGGAACAAGAAAACAGGCGTCAGCCTCCAACTGCTTCGTGGAGTAGCGCCCTTCGGCAACATAGTCACTGGCACACCTCTAACGTGGATTCACCGCATCGCGAGTCGCAGATTTCGTGGTTCCTGGCCATCGCTGCACCCGGAACCTCTCGACCCGAAGAAGTGCGAACGAGAGATGAATCCGTTTGCGCTTCCAGCTGAAGTGGCTCTTGTGCGGAGTATCACTTCCTGCGCCGAGATTACGAGGAGTTCAGATTAGAAGCCGTGATGCCTATCACAGGCCGCGGCGAAACATACCGCGTCGTGCGGTGATTGAGAGTTATAGCGCACAAAACCCCGCATAAACACTGGGTTTGCGAATGCTCCAACCCCGCTTCCCTGTTTAGGAAACGAGCAGGTTTTGTGGGACGCGCTGGAGAGCCCGTCCAGAGGGTCCGCAGGACCGTGAGGCCCGTCACATTCAAATTCCGCCTGGCGCCTGCACACTGCTTGCAGCGAGACTGCTCTCCGGGCCTTTTAAGCCGTCATCGCGATTTCATACGCAGCCGGAGAGCGAACCCGCAATTCGCCGGTAAGGACTACATCAGGACGAATGGCGGATGCAGGACAGTTCGCAATGACCCAGCCGCGGCAACGGCTCACGCGCCGCCAAGCCCCCGTAGGCTGCGCATCCTGTTCCAACCGCCGCCCCGGCTGGTTCTGCTCTCTGGGCAGCGCGGTACTGGCCGATCTGGAGTTGGCCACCAGCACCATCTCCCTGCCCTCGCAAGCTCCTCTCTTTACTCAGGGCGATGACGCCCGCTGCCTCTACCTGATCTGCAGTGGCTACCTCAAGCTGACCGCCGGGCGGGCTCCAGACCGGCAGATGATCGTGCGCGTGGCCGGGCCGGGATCGATGCTTGGCCTCTATGCGGTGCTTTCTCATGGGCTCTACGAGGTATCCGCCCAGTCCCTTACGACTGCTCAACTCCGGCCTGTGGAGCGGGACCGCTTTCTCACCTTCCTGCGCACTCACAAAGAGGCGCAGATGCGCGCCGTCCAGTGCATCTGCCAGGAGTACCGCTTTGCATTGCAGGATGCCTGCCGCATCGCCCTGGCTGAAACCGTGGCCGGCCGCCTGGGGCGGCTGCTGCTGGAACTGGGCCTGCAAATTGGCGAGCAACTTCAGGATGGCGGCTACCGCTTTCCCCTCCTGCTGACCCACGAGGAGATGGCGTCGATGACCTGCACCACCCGCGAGACGGTGACGCGCACCCTGGGGCAGTTTCGCAAGGATGGCTGGGTCACCATTGATGATTCCATCCTGACCATTCACGATCCCGATCGTCTTCACTCCGTGCATTAGGTTTGCCGCCTGGGCCTGCTTCCCGAACCCTCTTACCGGCCGTCGAAGAGCTATCATCGATAGGTGGAGTGACCCAATTCCGGTATGAAACACGCTCTGATTTGCTTCTCTGCAGCGCTGCTCTCCTGTTCGGCTGTCTTCGCCCAAAATCCAGCTTCGGGGGGAAGCACGCCTGCCTCCACCGCCACCACCACGGCCGGCCCTGAAGTGCAGCAGTTTCAAAAGATCGAGGACGCCTGGTCCACCGCCATCAACACCCGCGACCAGTACGGGCTGGAGCTGGTGCTGGCTCCCTTGTTCGTCGATATCTCGGCGAGCGGCGACATCACCACTCGCAATCAGCAGCTGGCCCAGATCATCAGCAATGAAGACAAGAATCTTCACCTGGACCAGCGAGTGATCACAGTGCGCATGCTCGGCGATATCGCAGTGGCCAACGGCACCTACATCATGCACCACAAGACGGGCAGCGGACAGGCAGATGAACGGGGTGTTTTCACCCATGTGTTCGAACGCGTGCGCGGAAACTGGGTGTGTGTGAACTCGCAGCGGACGGTGCTGCGCCAGGACGCCCCCAATTCCAAGAAGAAGAAGTCCTCCGACGCGGAGATCCCGTTCCACATTCCGCTATTCTCCAAAGGCGACAAGGCGCAATAGCGAGCTTAAGTTCTTGTCTGGAAAGCACATGAGCAGGCTCTAAGTTTTAAATCGTGGGACTTCTTAAGCTCGCGAATCGCTACGCCGATAACTTCCCTGAGTGCATTGCGCCCGCGGTGTTCGACCTCCGCCTCTGTTTAACTTCTTTTTGACTTTTTGCTTCGTTGGTCCGCTGATTGGACCGTGCTCTTGAAGTCTGCATTCGAAGATCAGAGGCTCGCCATCTCCCGCTGGTTCTGTGCGCGGGAGGTTCTGTTGAACAGGTCGTCTTTGGGATTTCGGCTCGCTTTGTGGTCTTTGTGGGTGGTCTCTGGCACCGCTCTTCTCTTTGGAGCTGTGGCATGGCAGATCGTCTCCGCACGGATCAATCATCAGGCCGCGCAGGACGCTGAATCCCAGGCGAGTACAACACTGCGCACGCTTGCCACCATCGATCAGCTAACTCGAGCTCAGGTGGACGCCGGGATGCAGCTTCTGGAGGCTGAGGGAAATCGCAAAGGTACTCCCTCGCTCAAGGGAGCCGCGGACCTGGGCGGTCACAGCGTGCCAAACCTCTGCCTCGGCAGTGAGTCACAGGTTCAGAACTACGATGTGGTGGACCGGGTGAAGGCTCTGGTAGGAGGAACTGCCACTCTGTTCGCCTGGAACGGAGCGGATTTCGTCCGCGTGACGACCAATGTGATGAAGCCCGATGGTTCTCGCGCCATTGGCACCGTTCTCGACTCGAAGGGCCGCGCCTACGGCGCGTTGCGGCAGGGCCAGGCGTTCAATGGCGTGGTTGACATCCTGGGTGTACCCTACACCACCAGTTACGTTCCCATGAAAGACGCCAGCGGAGCGATCGTCGGGGCCTGGTACACCGGCTATCGCCTGGACTCAATCGCCGGCCTGGGCAAGAGCATCGCCGATAGCAGAATTCTGGCGCATGGGTTTGTAGCTCTATCCAAGCCGAACGGAGCGGTCGTGTTTCACAGCAGCAACGTGAGCGACAACGACCTGCAACAAGCCATCGCTCATCCGAAGGGATGGAACATCAAGCTCCAGACCTATCCGGGATGGGGATACACCGTGCTCACAGCGTATCCCGCTTCCGATGTTTGGAAGCAGTTGCTGAAGGCGTTCTCGCTGGTCGCGCTGGGCATTCTCGTACTGGTTGCGGCGATCGTTACGGTGCAGTCTGCGTTGTTGCGACACCTGGTCCTGCATCCCATCAATCACCTCTCGCAACAGATGCTCAACGCCAACCTCAACTCGCAAATGGAGAGTGGGCGAGCAGATGAGATTGGCACGTTAGCCGATGCCTTCAACCAGTTCGTCAGCCGGTTGCGCCAGACTCTTCTCCAGGTCCGCGATGGCTCGTTGGCGTCTACCGCCAAATCGACTGAGATCCGCAGTGTTTCTGCGGAGACGGTAACCCGCATGAGCGAGCAATTGCGCTGTGCGGAAGAGGCCTCGGCGTCCATGGTCGAGCTCTCGGAACACATTGCGAGTACGGCGAGCCATACGGGCGAAGCCATGGAACGCGCTCGGGCTGCCGCGGATGCGGCCCGCCAAGGTGGTGAGCTCGTGGCCTCGACCAGCGAGATGATCCAAAGCCTGGCAAGCAATACCCAGCAGAGTGCCGCGCAGGTGGCGAGCTTGAATGAGCGGGTTCAGCAGATCGGCTCGATCGTCGGGGTAATCGAGGAGATTGCCTCCGGCACCAATCTGCTCGCCCTGAATGCATCCATTGAAGCGGCGCGGGCAGGTGCGCAGGGCCGCGGATTCGCGGTGGTGGCAGGCGAGGTGCGACGTTTGGCGGAACGCACCGCGCAGGCGACGCAGCAGGTTGCGACTCTGGTCAGCGGGATCGAACAAGAGACCAACAACGCAGCGCAGGGCATCCTGGCCGCATGCACGCATGCCCAACAAGGGTCGGAGGCTGTCGCCGGACTGGACCGGCAATTCGGACAGATATCGCACCTCGTCATCGAGGTAGATGGACGCATCGAGCGCATCGCCGAAGCTGCTCGCGAAGAGGCTCAGGCAGCGAATGCGGTCAGCAGTTCCATGCGAGTTGTGGCCAGCAGTGCCCAGCAGAGCGCCAGCGGCGCCGAGCGCGTGGTAGGCGCGTCGGGCGAACTGCTGCACATTGCGGAGCAGCTAGAGCTGATGGTGGGCGAGTTCCAGGTGCAATCGCACGCCTGATCAGCTGGCGACGCTGCGGCGTGCGCCCTGCAGACGGATTGAGACGTGTACCAGGCTGAGAGCAGCCGGGGTGACGCCAGGAATTCGGCTGGCTTGTCCAATGGTGCGTGGCCGCACTCGCTCCAGCTTCTCCCGCATCTCTCGCGAGAGCCCGCTGATGGCGCCGTACTCGATCCAGTCTGGAATGGCCACAGATTCAGCGGACTTCAGCTTCTCGATGGACTTTCTCTGCTGATCCAGATAGCCGGCGAACTTGATCTCCGTCTCGACCGCGCGTGCTTCGTTGCGCATGGTCGCTCGCGCCACGTGCACTTCAATGTCTTCTTTCCGTTCCTCACCTGAGGAGCTGTGCTCCTGAGGGACTTGAACCGGCTGCGAGTGTGCGAGGCGATCTTCGGTGCGCAGAGAATCTCCCTCTTCTTCGGAATCGAAATCACCGCGCTGCGTCTCATCGCCCCGGCGCAAGCTGGAGATCTGCGCGAATCGAGACAGGATGGGCTGGCTGGCCAGCTCACTCTGGAGCGCGCTGAGGGCCGACTCAATCGTCACCTCAGGCCTTTTCAGGAGCTGGGCCCAGGTTTGTCCCGTAGTTGCGGTTAAGCCTTGCAGGCCCGCCTGGGCCAACTGCTCCGGCTTGGGCTTGGTAGTTGTCAACAGCCGCTCCAGGGCAGCCATCCGCAGTTGCTTCTGCTCGTACTCCGACCAGGCGGCGTGATCGATGAGACCCAGCTTGCGCCCGTAAGGGGTAAGGCGCCGGTCGGCGTTGTCGATACGCAGATGCAGGCGGAACTCCGCGCGGGACGTGAACATGCGGTAGGGCTCGTTGATGCCCTTGGAGATCAGGTCGTCGATCAGGATGCCGGTGTAGCCTTCGGTGCGGTCCAGAGTGAAAGGGGCTTGTCCCTTCACCCAGAGTGCGGCATTGATTCCCGCCATGATTCCCTGGCATGCGGCCTCTTCGTAGCCGCTGGTGCCGTTGATCTGCCCGGCGAGGTACAGGCCCTCCATGCACTTGACCTTGAGGGAACGGTCCAGCTCCGTCGCATCCACGCTGTCGTACTCGATGGCGTAGCCGGGGCGCAGCATCTCGGCTTCGTCGAGCCCTGGGATGGAGTGCACCATCTGCCACTGCACCTCCATCGGCAGCGAAGTCGACATGCCGTTCACGTAGACCTCGTGCGTGTTCAATCCCTCTGGTTCGAGGAAGAACTGGTGCTGCGACTTGTCAGGGAACTTAACGATCTTGTCCTCGATGGAGGGGCAATAGCGCGGCCCGATTCCCTCGATCCGGCCGGAGTACATGGCGGAGCGGTGTACGTTCTCGCGAATCAGCCGCAACGTCTCCGGCGTAGTGAAGGCGATATGGCAGGAGATCTGGGGCTGTGCAATCTTCTTGGTCCGGAAACTGAACGGGGTGGGGTCCGAGTCGCCCGGCTGCTCATCGAACATGTGCCACTTGATGGTGCGGCCATCGAGCCGGGGCGGTGTCCCGGTCTTCAATCGGCAAGTGCGCAATCCCAGCCGGCGCAGCGCCTCGCCGAGCAGGACCGAGGCGGGTTCGCCGCTTCGCCCTGCCGGGTAGCGCTCTTCTCCACAGTGAATCAGTCCATTCAGGAACGTGCCGGTAGTGATGATGGTGGCGCTGGCCATCAGTCGTCGGCCGTCGCGCAGCTTCAGACCCAGGACCCGGCCCGACCGCCCGCTGTTCACGGTCCAGTGCTCGTCATCCAGCAGCAGGTCAACGACTTCCGCCTGGCGGATGTGCAGCCCGGGTTGAGATTCCAGCACCTCTCGCATCTTCACTCGGTAGAGCTGCTTATCGCACTGAGCGCGGGGACTCCAGACCGCGGGGCCGCGGGAGGTGTTCAGCAGGCGAAACTGGATGCCCACAGCGTCTGCAACCTGACCCATGATGCCCCCCAGGGCATCGACCTCTCGGACAAGGTGCCCCTTCGCCACGCCGCCGATGGCGGGGTTGCAGCTCATCTGGGCGATCAGGTCGAGGTTCATGGTGATCAGGGCGGTCTTCAGACCCATGCGCGCGGCAGCCATTGCCGCTTCGCAGCCGGCGTGTCCGGCTCCCACCACCACCACATCGTATTGTTCGGTAAAAGGCATCCAGTTTTATTGTACGGAAGGTCGATTATCGGTGACCCGCATTGTTCGGGAGAGACGCCTGGCACCACCGCTCAGGTCCTCCGCCGATTTGGTCAGCGCTGGCCGGCCTAGGCTGCAGCGTCCACGGGGAGGCCCGAATCGGCACAGTACTTCCGCGCATCAGAAGCTCAATGCACTGGAAAACCGGCTAAACCCGACGTACGATGCTCAGAAAGCACGACCGTTTTTTCCAGCCCGAGGAGGGATAGCGCATGGGTTCTGCTGATTTGCCCTGGGAGCCGCAATCCACCGGTCCCCTTATTCCAGATCCTGGCTCACAGGTCGAACCGCCTCAAACACCCGAAGAGCTTGAAGAAGAGCGGAAGAAGATCCGCCGCCTGCAAATGGTGGTAAACATGGTCACGCAGGTCATCGCGCAGGACTCCTCCTTGAGCGTGGAACAAGCCAGCGCGATGGTGGCGGACACCCGGCGCATGGCACTCATCATGTTCCCTGACAAGGAGTTAGCGTTCAACCTGATCTTCTGGCCACGGCTGCAGAGGATCATGCGCGAGAGGTACTGGCTGCAGTGAAGCGGTTCGCAGTTCTGAGTTAGGAAATTCAGGGTTGCGCGGCTCGAGCCGGTTAACTCTGAACTGCGAACTCAGAACTGCTTCTTCACTTGTTTTCGTTGCCCGAGAGCCGGAAGGTGATGGTTCCCCAGAATAGCCGGGCCCGCATCTGCACCGGCAGGTGGCGCTCGTCGTCGGTGTACCAGATCCAGATGTTGCCGCGGTTCTTCACCACGCCGGCATCGGCGGTGGGCTGAACGCGGATGGTCTTGAAGGACCCAAGCGGGGTCTTGACTTCTTCCCGGCCCTCCACCTTCATCGTGACCACGACGGTGTGCATCGCATCCACCACGGGAATCACAAAGCTGTGACCGATCTCCATGGGCTGCGACGCGGCGTAGTAGATCCCGCTGAGCAGGTCAGTCAAGCAGCCGGAGATAGGCTCCTCGACGTGCTTGGTCTTGCCGTTCACCAGATTCTTTTCATCGAGAATGGACTTCTGGGCGGCGTAATCCAGCTTCAGGGTGGACGAGATCTGGCGCCTCCCCTCGACCGTTTGCTTATCGAACTCCTCGCTGCAGCCGGTGGTGCGATTAAACGTGGACTGGAAGCGGTCGCTGACGTGGAAGATCAGGTTGATTGCGCTGGACGTCTCGGCCACGGCGGAGATCTTCTCGTGCTCCCCGACTGCCTCGAAGTGAAGGGTGGCGGTTCCGGCGGGAAAGACGCGCCAGTCCACCGTATAGGTAAGGGTCTGTTTCTGGGGAAAGTTGAAGCCCGGCCGAGGCGGCGCCAGCGTGGGCGTCTGCTGCGCCAGGCTGGTGAAAACAAAGGCGAAGGCGCAAAAAACGGCCAGTATCTTCGTGCGCTGCTTCGTCACCAGGCAGTTGGCTCCTTGTTCAATTTGGACTCAGAACGACCGAGTCGGGGATTACGGGCGTCCGTGAAAAATTACACCAAGAGCCGGGTGGAGAAAGACCAGGCTGAGGTAAAGGAGGCTTGCCCCCAAGAGAGCATTGTACTCGCGGTGCTTGAGATAAAGCGCGAACCGGAAACTGCCGCTCTCCCCCGCTCCCGAATTTTGTGCGGGAGTAAGCCGGGGAATCAGCCGCGGTACGCGCCGGCAGTACTCGTCGAAGCCGGAGAAGGTGGCGCGCAGAAACCGCTCCTCAGAGGCGATCACCGGAACGTAGATGGCGACAAACATGACAGTAAGCGCCAGGCCCACGGGCCAGCTGCGCAGCGCGACGGCAAATCCAGCGGCAATCAGGATGGATCCCAGGTAAAGCGGGTTGCGCGTGTAGGAGTACGGTCCGGTCGTGGTAAGTTCCTGATTCTTCTTGACGTATCCGGCAGCATACCCGCGCAGCCACAGCCCGGGGATGACCAGCAGCAGGCTCCAGGCCACGGCTGCGGAATCGGGAACCCGGCGCCAGAGTTCAAACAGGTAGAGTGCTGCCGTGGCGAATCCCAAGGGGACCCGAATGCGCCGGGCGATCCGTTGCCAACGCGTGATCCAGTCGACCGGCGGCTGAGCGGTGGAGGTCATCGTACTGTCTCCTCAGCCAGAAGAGCGTCCGCGGCTTCCAGAACAGCTTCCGGCGTAATCGTCAGCAGTCCGGCCTCGGGCGCCTCATGGCGGGTGTGATCGCGGCGGCTCTCCGGGCTGCGCAGAACCCGATATCGGCTTCCGTAGGGGCCGTTGCGGCTGGGGTCGGTCGGACCGTAGATGCCCACCACAGGCTTGCCCAGCGCACAGGCCAGGTGCAGCGGCCCGGTATCGCCCGCAATCATCAACCCGATTCGGCGAGTGAGAGCGATCAGCTGCCCCAGCGTGCAAGCCACCGGTTGTGCCCTGCCGCCGGTATGCTCACGGATACTATCGGCAAGGAACTCCTCCCCTGGGCCGACATTCACCAGGACGCGCAAACCCATTTTAATCAGAGAATTGGCGACAGCTCCGTAGCGTTCGACGGGCCAACGTTTGGCACCCCAACCAGCACCCGGGTTCAGCAGAACAATGGGCTGGCCCGAGCCTGCCGGAAGCAGGTTGTCGCACCACGATTCGGCGGCGGGGTCCACCGGAAGCCAGGGGGGCGTCGCCTGCAGGTCATCCCCTGCGACCGCCACGGCCAACTCCAAATCCTGGTCGATCACGTGCGTCCCCGAGGTCACAACGTGCTCGGTGAAGAACCACCGTGCCGCGGCCTCGCGCGGTTTCGCCTCGCCGATACAGCGACGAGAAGAACCGAATCGGGCCAGGACGGCCGAACGAAATGCTCCCTGGAAGTCGATCACCGCGTCGTATCCGCCGGTGCGCAGCCGCTTGCGCAAAGCCGCAATCTGACCCAAGGTGTCCAGCCGCAGCGGGTGCTTAGCCCACGACTTTGTCGCCGCCAAGTGCAGGCCATCAACCAGGGGCTGCGCCGGTCCCCGTTCCCCAATACCGGCATGGGCAGACAGCAGAGCCTTCCAGCCAGGTTCGACAACCCAATCGATCTCCCAATGGGGATGCGCTTTGCGCAGAGCGGTCACAGCGGGCAGGGCGTGCAAAATGTCGCCCATCGCTCCCAGCCGAACCACCAGCAACCGATACTTGGATTGAGTGCGCAAGGTTTGATTTTCTCATAGGGGTGAAAGACCCGGTGTGAGCCACGTCAGCGCGTTTGGTGCCCGTCGGGAGACGCTTTACGCTCCTCCAGCCGCTGGAGAACCCAGTCCACCGCAGCCGTCTCTTGCTCGATCTGTACGGTCAGCCGGACGGCCAGAACCGGCAATCTCTGCTCGAAGGAAGCAAGGCGCACCAGATCCTTCTCCGTGGTCAGCAGCGCAACCGCGCCCTTCGAACGCGCTCTTGCGGTGAGCTGATCGAAGTCCCTGCGGCTAAAACCGTGATGATCTGGGAAGGTCTGCCGGTCCACCAGGCGGAGCCCCGCGGACTCCAGCCCTGAGAAGAACGGCTCCGGCCGCGCAATCCCACAGAAGGCCATGACCGGACCGTCCACCGGCGGGACTTCCATATGTCTGCGCAATCGCCACACTGGGCCGTTCCATCCCCAGAGGCGCAGCTCGTCTTCGAACTCCGGCTGCTCGGCTGGAATGAGGATCGCGTCGGCCCGCTTTGCAGCGCTCCGCGGCTCCCGGAGATTCCCCGCCGGGAGAAGACGATCGTGCCAGTCCTGGCGGCTGAGCAAGAGCAGGTTCAGGTCTCGATGAAGCTGGCGGTGCTGAAAGCCATCGTCGAGGATGTGAATCAGGCCCTGCTGGGAGCTGAATTTTGCTTCGGCCAGCTGACCGGCATAGTAGCGGTGCGCAGCCACAAAGACCGGAACCTGGGTTGCGCGTGCGATCAGGAGGGGCTCATCGCCGGATTCCTCCGCTGTCCCATCGAGCCGAACCTGGGCAGGCTGCCGGTCTCGGCGACCGTACCCGCGCGATAGCACATCTACGTGCAAGCTTCGGGCGGTGAGAGCCTGGACGAGAGCGATGGTCAGCGGCGTCTTGCCAGACCCTCCTGTGGAGAGATTGCCGATACTGATCACTGGAAACTGCAACCGGCGCACCGGCTCTTTCCCATTCCTGAGCCGCCGGTCCCGGACCGACAGCCCAAGACGGGAAAGCGGCGTGAGAGGCGCAAGCAGGCTGCGCAGGGGACCAGGCGCGCTCATACCCGCTGCTCCTGGCGCCCGACGGATCGGCCCTCCGCGTCTTCGGTGTTGCTGCTTAAAACAGCGCGAACCGCCTCGACGCAGCGCCCGGTAGCGCCAGCCTGGGCGGCGAACACCTCCCGGGCTCTGCTCCCCATCCGGCTCGCCTCGTCGCCATCGGAGAGCAACTCGGCGAGAGCCGCTGTGAGCTCCTCAGGGGTGGCGATGCGCAGAGCCGAGTGAGCTCGGAGCTCTTCCACGATGGCGCGGAAGTTGACGTAGTGAGGACCCATGACGATCGGCACGCCAAACTGCGCAGGCTCCAGTGGGTTGTGACCTCCAGCGGGAACCAGGCTTCCGCCCACGAAGGCCACTGCCGCCCGCGAGTAGATGGAGGCCAGCTCGCCGATGGTATCCAGCAGGACGACCTGTCCGCGCTGGAGAGACACCAGCTCTTCACGTGAACGTCCCTTCCAGGCCGAGCGCCTCACCCAGCCATGACCAGATTGATCCAGCAAAGCAGCTACAGTGTCGAAGCGTTCTGGATGACGCGGAGCCAGCACCAGCAACAGATTCCCGTCGCCTTTGAGCAATGCGGGCCAGGCTTGCAGCAGTGCCGCCTCTTCGCCCTCAAGGGTGCTGCCGGCGACGACCAGGCGCAAGCCCGGCGCCAGTTCCGTCAGAAAACGGGTAGCCTCTGCTTCAACCGTCGCACGCACATCGAACTTCAGGTTTCCTGCCACGGCCACTCGCTGGGGCGCGCAACCAATTTGGCTAAGGCGTTCGGCATCCAGTTCGCTCTGGGCAAGTACCGCGCGCAGCCGGCTCAGGAACGGCTGCCATAATGCCCGCAGCTTGAGGTAGCGAGGAAAGGAGCGGTCGGAGATGCGCGCGTTCACAACGACCACGGGTATCCGCCGCCGGAAGCAGCCGCCCAGCAGATTCGGCCAGAACTCTGTTTCGGCCAGAATCAACATGCGGGGGCGGATCGCATTAAGGTAGGCGCGGGTGGCCCAAGGAAGGTCGAGCGGACAATAGAAGACGCGTTCGCTGCCGAACCGGCTGCGAGCCAGCTCCTGTCCAGTACGCGTTGTGGTCGAGATCAGGATGCGGAACTTCGGAAGAGCCAGATCCAGTTCGCTCACCAATCTGGAGACCGCCAGCACCTCGCCCACCGAGACAGCGTGCAGCCAGATGACCGGCTGTTCGGCTTCTCTCAGGAGACGCGGCACAGCACCCAATCGCGCCCAAAGACCTTCCCGATATTTCTGCGTGGTCGCGATCCGCCACAACCACCACGGCGCGCCCAGCAGGGTAGCCGCCAGCAAAGCCAGGTTGTAGAAAAACAAAATCACAAGACGGATTGCGCTTTCCCCCGGTCTAACTCTGAAATGATACAGTCGTCCACGATGAGGCTCCTCAGAGGTTCACCGCTGCTACTGCTCTTATTGGCACTTCCCGCGACGGCCAAGGACCATGTGCCCCCGCCAGTGCAACCGGCTACATCGTTTGCCGCAGTCGAGGTCCACGACAACGAGAAGGTTGCCATTGCCGCGGAGCCCTATGACACGAAGGAAAAGGAGTCTATCTTCCGCGTGGACTACCTGAGCCACGGCGTGATGCCGATCCGGCTGATTGTTACGAACAACGGCGACCGTCCCATCAATCTGCGCGACGCTCGCATCCTTTTCCAAACCGCGGCAGGTGACCGCATCCAGGCAGCGGAGCCGGAAGACGTCGATCGCCTCATGTCACGGCGCGAGCGCGAAGGCGGTAAGATTCCCCTGCCCGGCCCCTTGCCCCCCATCAAGCTGAAACCCAAGGCCAGCAATAAGGACGTCGAGCAAGATTTCAACACCTTCGAGTACGGCGCCCTGGTGGTTGAGCCGCACACGACGAAGGCAGGATTTCTCTTCTATGACGTGTCGCAGCTAGATCGACCCCTGGTCCATGCCAAGCTGCATCTTCATAAGCTGCGGAATGCGGATGGTCAGGAGTTGTTCTACTTCGAGATTCCGTTCGACAAGTACCTGCAATCGAAATCCAGTCAGATGCACTAGGGAACGCTCTTTGCGGAGAGCGGGCTACTCGTAGTAAGTCGCCGACGTGAGGTCGGTCTCCCAGATGGTGCAGTCCTTCACCCGTACCCGGCCGCCGGTCATGCCCGCCAGCTGCTCGTTGGTCTGCTGGTAGAAGTAGTAGGCGATGTTTTCAGCCGAGGGATTGACGGTGGTGAAGGGCTCCAGGTCGTTGAGCATCTGATGATCGATACGATCGATCACCGGGCGCATCACCTGTTTGAGCATTTTGAAGTCGAGCAGCAGACCGGTTTGATCCAGTTCTTTCCCGATGAGCGTCACACGCACCTTGTAATTGTGCCCATGCGGGTTCTCGCAGCGGCCGTGATAGTTGCGGAGGTAGTGGCCGGAGGAGAAATCTGCTTCTACTGTGACTTCATACATTGCGGGTCTCGACGATCTGCAGGGAAGTGTCCCTCTCGTCTATTTTAGTGCTGATTCCGGCGCCGTTTACGGGCGGCGATGCGGGCCTGCTCGCTGCGGCGGTCTACCTGCTCGAAGAGATTGCTCATGACCCCGATCAAGGCCGAGGCCAGCGCGCACACCAGCAGCACCAGGGCCACCGTCCGCCACAGCGAGCCGTTGGCCGGCAGACCGGGCTGAAAGCTGGAGGGGACCAGGGACATACCCGCCGAGAGCAGGGCGAAGACCCCAAGCGTGCCAGCCAGAATGTAGAAGTTGCGCGACATATCGATGAGTGGGGAAGCGGCCTGCATTCCATTTTACGCCCCATCTCGGTCCATCCCCAGGTAACCTTTTGCGCACTTCGGCTACTCGGGCAGGACGCCGATGGTCTTCAGCCACGTCTCGGCCAACCCTGGCCACGCAGTTGCCGCAACCTTGGACCTGCGCGAGCCAAAAGCGTGTCCGCCTTTCGCATACAGGTGCATCTCCACAGGGACTCCGGCGTTTTTCAGCGCAATGTAGTACACGAGAGAGTTGTTGATGCTATCCACTGGATCATCTTCGTTCTGCACCAGGAAGGTTGGCGGAGTATTGCGGGTGACGGGAACATTGGGATTCAAAGTGAAGTGGTCCGAGTCGATCCAGAGATGGCCAGGGTAGATGGCCATCGCAAAGTCCGGCCGGCAGCTTTCCTGGTCTGCCGCATCGATCGACGTATACAGGCGCTTGTCGAAGTGTGTACTGATGGCCGCCACCAAGTGCCCGCCCGCCGAGAAGCCAAGTACGCCGATTTTGTGCGGGTCAATATGCCACTCCCCCGCGTGCTGGCGCAGCAAGCCCAATGTACGCTGCGCATCCTCAAGCGCAATGGGAGACTCGGGATAAGCTCCCCAGTTCGGCGCAGAGCGCGGTGCCGGCACCCGGTACTTCAGCAGCACGCAGGTGATGCCGTTGGCGGTGAGCCAGTCGCACAGCTCCGAACCTTCCAGATCGATGGCCAGGATCTGGTAGCCTCCGCCGGGAAACACCACGACGGCCGCGCCTGTGTTCTTCCCGCTGGGCGAATAGACGGTCATGGTTGGTTGCGCAACGTTCTCTACAGAGTTCCAGGGCCTACCGGCGACCAGGTTCTCTGCCGTTTTCACCGTTTCCGGCGCAGAGACAGGTCGTGAATCGGGCGGCTGCCCTGGCCAGATCGCGATTTGTTGATGGCCGGGGGAAGGCTGCCAGACGGTCTGCTGAGCACTCGCTTCGCCGCACACAGCGAAGATCCAAAGGCAGAAGAAAAGATGTTTGATCATGATGGCCTGCGGCAGGATCACTTCCCTTTCTGATCCGAGTGTAGGCAGCGTAGAGGACGAGCGGTCAGCCTAGTCTCTGCGAGGAATCGACTCAGCAAACAGCGGCAGCTGGAAAAGCCTCAGCAACTGCCGGAAAGAGGCCTAGCTATACTCGAGGAGTGAATCCGACCTCGGCTGACTGCATGATCCGCGCGATTGCTCCGCAGGACTACGATCAGTGGCTTCCTCTTTGGGAGGGCTACAACGCGTTCTATGGCCGCTCTGGCGCAAGCGCTTTGCCCGCAGAGATCACTCGCCAGACTTGGGACCGCTTCTTCGATCCCAACGAGCCGGTACACGCGCTGGTGGCAGAAGCGGATGGCAAGATCATCGGACTCACTCATTACCTCTACCACCGCAGCACGACGTCTCTTGGGCCGGTCTGCTATCTTCAGGACCTCTTCACGCGGCAAGAGGCAAGGGGCCGCGGCGTTGCCACAGCATTAATTCGAGCCGTGTACGATGAAGCGCTTCGGGCTGGCGCTTCGCGGGTGTACTGGCATACCCAGGAGACGAATCACACGGCGCAGCGCGTCTATGACAAGGTGGCCGATCGCTCCGGCTTCATCGTCTACCGGCACACGCTTTAGCGGTCACGATCATCGTGATGACGCGGCAACAATGGGAACACTAATGCTTCCCGCGCGCCCGTTGCTCCAGTCGTACACCGCGGTTGCGAGAGAGAGATCGCTGTGGCTGGGCAGATCGAGCTGCAACTGGAAGTGGATTCCGGCCTTCTGCGCTTTTTCGTACTCGCTTTTTGTGAGCACAAGGCTGTCGCGATCACCCATCCAATTCACGGCATGGCCGTCGCGATCGTAGGCTCTTAGTCCGATCAGAAGCCTTGCCCGCCGCTGGCCCGCGCCGTCTTCAGCGAATTCGATATCCTTAGCGCGCACCGTGAAGTCGATGTCATACCGGGTCAGCGGGCCAC
>CBJOJD010000031.1:0-25291 GCA_966443485.1 uncultured bacterium
AGCCGGTTCCGGAACGATAAGCAGACTGGGTGCCGTCGACGGAGTCTTCCGGATCACAGACCTGGTAGAACGAGCCCGCCAGATAGGTGCTTGCCGCGACGCATGCCAGTCCGCAGACGCCGATCGCCGCTCCGCGCTTCCAGCGGGATCTGGACCAAACTGCGGAGGCCAGAAAGATGCCCAGGGGTGCCTCAACCACCACCAACCAGCGCCAGGGGAACTGCAGGAAGCGGAGTTTAGGCAGCAGGTTCCATACGAAGAGCGATGCAGGCACTTGGAGCAGCAGAACCATAGGAGCAATCAGCGCTAAGGGGATCCACCAGCGGCGGCCACCCGGCAGGGTCTTGCGTCGCCACGCGAGGAAGGTTCCTGCCAAGGTCAGGCCCACGGTTGCGACGGCGATCCAGGAGACTTTATGCAGTTCGAGGTCATGAGCGGCGAGGGCAGGATCTGCGTGATGGGCGAAGAGGAAGCTGTTCTCGATGCGTTCGCCGGGATCTACCACCGCCTGGCGAATGTCGGTCCAGCGCTGCTCCCAGGCTGCAGGAATCAGGTAGATGGCGGACAGGCTCAGTCCCAGCAGCATTGCGCCTGCAGTGCGCACGATTGGAGTCCAGGAGCGCTTCAAGAAGGTGAGGCTTAAGGTGACTGCAGCGACGAGATAACTAGCCATTACGCCCAGCGGCGCATTGGAGAGCCACGCTCCGGCAATGGCTACGGCCAGCAGCGCGGTGGAGGGGCTGAATGCTTGTTGGAGATACGTCCTGGGCTGGCGTCCGTCCTTGTTCTCCCGCAGAAGGAAAAGCAGGATGATCGGAATCCAAAAGCCGCCGGCGAGCTCAGCATAGGCCGTGCGTTCGTAGGCGGTGTAGAGCGCATAGGCAGAGAAGATGGCGAGGCAGCCTGCCAATGTGGCAGCGCCTTTGGGAAGAGCCTGGCGCGCGAGCCATTGGGTTGCGAAACCGGTGCCACTCAGAAGCAGGAAGGTGAGGGCCAGCGGGGCATGCTGCCAGTTCCAGACCGAGCCCAGCAGGCCTCCTAACATCCAGGTGAGCGGCGGATAGAAGATGAAGCGGGGTTCGCCGGCGCCGAAGTTAGGACTCGCAGTCCAGCGAGGATAGAAGACGCCTTCCCGCCAACAGTGCTGCGCCTCCAGCCACGAGACCAGGTGGAAGTCGAAGTCGTGTCCGCAGGAGGGCCCCCGAATCGCCAGGGGCAGACAGGCCAGAGCTGCCGCGGCCAGCAAAATACAGGAGGCCAGGATCTCCGGCGCCAGTCTCAATAGCAGTGGAGGCCGGCGCGCACGGGTGGACGATTCGTTCATGGCAGCAGGCGCAGCGTGTGCCGCGTGTTCTGGTTTACTACCGCCGGAGTGAAGGGAAGCGCAAAGGTGGTCCCGTTGTACCAGTCGTTCCACTGATCGCGGAAGTACGCGCTGTAGACGTTGCCGCTCTCGCCCAGGACGATGTTCTCCGTGGATCCATCGATGTTGCTCCAATCCATGGTGAAGCGCTGCGAAGGCCCAAAGTCGCGGCCCACTTGCTTGACCGTGGTCGTGTCGCCACTGAGAGGAGCGGGTCCCGTTTCAGCGATACGGCTGATCCAGGGCAGAAAGCCGGCGAGCGGATGACGAATGTCCATCACGTGCCAGCTGCCGTAGGTCCATTGAGTCAGATTGCTGGGCGCGTCGCCGGTCTGCATGCCGCGCTGCACAGCCTCGGTGAGTAGGGAATCCCAGTCTTTGAATCCCTTGGGAAGCCACTCAGCGGAGCCGTGCATGATGATTTCTTCTTCGGCGAAGTTGGATTCCGACCAGCGGTAATCCTTGGCCAGCTTGCCTAGTTTCGGCTCCAAGATCAGGGGCCAGAACTCGCGCCTGGCGTTGACGACAATAGAAGCCGCAGCGGAGTCGGTAGTGAGCTTGCCGTCCCAGCTCCGTAGCAGATCGGCAGCTTTGCGCAGGCGGTCATCGGCACCCGCAGCGTGGTCGATGGCGTAGGCGAAACGGTGAGCCAGCTCCTGATCGACTTCGCTGTAGATATCGGTTTGAACGGCCAGCATGTCCTTGGCAGTGAGTTGATCGCGGCCTTGGAGGGCCTTGTAGATGCGCTGGATGCGGTAGGGATCTTCCCAGTCGGCGGTCAGCGGATACGGCGATTTCTCCGTGGTGACGCGAGCATTGGCTGTGGCCAGGAATCCGGAAGGGGGGTCTACGGTATTGGGCATTGCGTCGAACGGGATGTAGCCCTGCCACTCATGCTGGGTGTCGGCGATCGGAGTGCTGGCAATGCCGCCGGGCCGCATCGGCACCTCGCCTACGGCGTGGTAGGCGATATGGCCCTGATCGTCCGCGTACACCACGTTTTGCGTCGGCCAGTCCCAGGTGGTGAGCGCCGAGGCAAACTCCTGCCAATTGCCGGCGGTATTCATCGCGTACAAGGGCAGAGAGTGCAGAGCGGGGTCGTAGAGCGTCCACTTGAGCGCTACGGGCGGCTCGTTATTGGGCAACATGGGGTTGAGCAACGGGCCGTGATCGGTGGATTGGACCGTTACCGTCACGTCCGCCCCGGCACGCACGCGGATCACTTCGCGATCGGTGTGCAGCGGCTTCCAACTGGCGTCGGCGGACTGGTAGTTGCCCTTGCCATCGAGCTTCTCGAGGTAGAGGTCCTGCACATCGGCGAACAACGCGGTGAACCCCCAGGCCACATGTTCGTTGTGCCCAGCAATCACCCAGGGCACGCCGGGAAGGGTTACGCCGGCCGCGTGGTAGCCAGGCGCGCGCAGGTCCGCCATGTACCAGATGTTCGGCTGCGTAAGACCCAGGTGCATGTCATTCGCGAGCAGAGGCTTTCCAGTACTGGTGTGCTTGCCGGAGACGACCCAGTTATTGGATCCCGGGGCGCACGCGGCGCAAGAGGGAAGTCCCAGGGTACTGAGCAACTGATCCAGATCCAGGTTCTCACTCGATTTGGCAAAGGCCGGCGCTTGATGGGCAGAGGGGCCGCCGAGTTGAGGCGTTTTGCCGTTGAGAGAAGCCAGCGCGTTTTCGTCGTCTTCATCAACGTTGTCGCTGGGCTCTGGATGGGGCTGGCTGAGGTCCAGGATCTCACCGGTGGGCGGATGATCGCGCCACGATGCGACGGGATACAACTGCGCCTCCAGCGCGGGATTGTGGAGCTTGGCCGAGATCTGTGCGCGGGCGAGCTTGGTGGGCCAGTGGGTGTCCAGGGTGTCGATCATCATGGTGCCCACGCTGATGGAATCGGCGCCGGTCCATGGCTGGGGCTTGTACGACAGCATGCGGAACTCGATGGGCAAGGAGTCCTGGTGCTGTTCGATGTAGAGATTCACGCCGCGGGCATAGTCATCGAGCCAGCGCCGCTCCTGGGGAGCAAGGTTTTGGTAGATGCGTTGCGCAGCATTGCCGAAGCCGAGGACGCGCTGCGCTGTATCGTGTTTGACCAGCGAAGGGCCAAGGATCTCAGCCAGCCGTCCGTTGGCATTGCGGCGATAGACGTCCATCTGCCACAGGCGGTCTTGGGCTGTGATGTAGCCTTGCGCCACGAAGAGGTCATCCTGAGTGGCCGCTGCGATGTGAGGTACACCATGAGCGTCGCGTTGCACGGCAACAGGCGCGGAGATGCCGGTGATATGCAGCTCTCCGTCTAGCGGCGGCAGATTCTCTTGGGTCACGAAGCGCAGCCACACGAGCGAGCCCGCCGCGCAAACGATCAGCAGGAGCAGGAGCGCTCCGAGACTGCGGAGCAGCAGTTGCAACCAGTGCAAACGATGTGAGGGACGGCGCGAGGGACCGGAACGGCTGGCGATCTTAGATGTTTCGGAGTCAGGCATCGGACATGTTCAGGATACCGCCGCGAGGGGCGCGTATTTGCGCAAACCGGCGAGATACTTGCGGTTTCGGTCGGCATCGCCACCATGAGCAAGGAGGGCAAATCGGACTTGCAGCAACCACGCTACTTGCGGATAGAGCCAGCGTTGGCGATGGTTGCAGCAATCGCGCTGGCTGCCAAACAGATGACGAGTTCATTCTCAGCGATGAAGTTTCGCAGTCGGAGATCCTCGCCCCAAGGTGCAAACGCGAGCCTCTGGCCGTTCTGAAACGCAGCGTGAGCATCGGCCCAACCCGCCAGTCCGGAGAAAAGCAAATAGGTAACGCCTGCGATTAGCGCGCTCCTTACTCCAAGCCTGGTTTTGAGCCGCCTTCGGTATACAAGCGCGGCAATGAGGAGTCCCACAAGAGACCCAATCAAGAGCTTTCCCACGATGAAGATGGCGGCGATGCCAGTCGTTATGAACATAGTCAAAGCGATGACTGCAGCATACCTTGTTGAGGACATCGCGGACGCCCCAGATCACTGCCGAAATAGAAGCCCGATTGTCAAGAAAGCAAGCCATGGAAATGCCGGGGTATGGAAAGCCCAAAAAAGCTGGCTTCCCATCCTTCCCACACCGTTGGAAATTCCTTCAGGATTTCGCGTATTCCCACGGCTTCGATGACAACAATTATGGAGTTGAAGACCGGCAAAGCTCGCCGAAGACTCGCAACCAGAGCCGCTCTCGACGCAAGGGGCTTGTAAACCATGTGCCCGGTCTAAAACGTAAAGCATGTCCCGGTACTCTCATACTCAAACGGCTACAGAGTCGATCTGGTCAGTGAAGATCGACCGCCGGAGGAAGCGGGCTTTGAGCCGCATCGGTAGCTGGCTGGGGCCGGTACTGGATGAACAGCAAGAGAGTGAGCAGCAACAGAATGGGGAGCACCAGGATGCTGCCTTCCGGGCCATCCGTACCCCCGCTCCAGAACATGGAGCCTTTTGGGACGGCGCTGAGGAAGTGGCCCTGCGCGACGTTGCCGCTGTCAGCCGTACCCCAGAAAAACGATTCGGCCCAGTCCCAGGAGGCGTGGCAGCCGATGGCCCACCAGGCGGAGCCGGTCAAGCGCACACTCAGGCAAAAGACCAGTCCCACGACTGCGGCGGCAAAGATGCCGATCCAATTTTCTCCGTTGTTGAAGGTATGAACGAAGGCGAAACCCGTGGAACCGGTCCAGGCGGCCTGCCAAAATGCGCTGCGCTGAGCGGTTCGCAGATGCAGCCAGGCGCAGGGGATGAGGCCCGCCACGGCGAATGCGTAGAGTCCCCAAGCTCCATGACCGTGGGCCAGGGCAAGAGAGGTTCCGCACATGGCGGCAACCGTTCCTAGAGCCCACCAGAAGTTGATGCCGCGACTTAAGGTGAACTGGAGATAGCAGCGGAAGCTGCTTTCTTCGACGAAGCCGACGCACAGAAAGACGATCCCCCAGAGCCCCGCGAAGCCTGCCAGCGTTCCGTAGGTCAGTCCGGAGGAGCTGATGTGAACCCAGCCTCCCGCGGCCATGCTGCCGACCAGTGCGGAGAGCGCGGCGAAGCCGGTGATGCAGCCGTAGAGGAACCTGGTTCCCATGCGCGACGTGGAGAGATAGTAGGCGGAGGCACGCCGATGTTCGAAGCGCGCCTGCAGCAGGAGGCCTATGGTCAGAGCTCCCACCAGTTGGCCTTCGCCCAGCAGCATCGAGAGAGGCGTGCCAGAGGCTGGCTTGAGCTTGAGGCCATCGAGGAAGACGACGGACTCGATGGTTCCGATGATCAGCGCGAGGAAGTACACCAGGGCAGAGAAGAGCGCGATGGACCAGCCCGCCCGCAGCCCCTGGGGTCCGATGAAGAGGCGCAGCCAGGGGTCGTGCTCGGGCGCGTTGCCCGATAGTGGGAGCGAGGCTGGGTTGGCTTCCAACTCTCTGGACTCGGAGTTCATCGCGATGGTGGTCCTGCGGTGAGATCTTTTACCACTCTACGCTCCCCGGGATCAGGTTCGTCTACATCGCCTCGGGACTCTCGATGCCCAGCCATCCGAGCACGGTGATGAGCTCGCGGAGCGCGACGGCGGCGGTGGCCAGCAGGAACGTCTTCCGGGCTGGATCTTCCTCCGTGAGGATGTGGTGGTGGTGATAGAAGTTGCTGAACTCCTGGGCGAGCTGGAAGACGTGCTTGGCCAGGTAGGCCGGCTCCGAGGTGGCGATGGCCTGGTCCAAAACCATGGAGCGGCGGCCGGCGCGCAGCCACAGTGCCCAGATATCCTCGTTATCCTCTCCGGCAAGGTACGAGCCCAACTCCGCCAGCTGCGTTAGCCGGGCCAACTCCGCTTCCGGCGTGGTTCCTGCTTTGCGGAAGATGTTGCGAATGCGCACCACGGCGTACTGGCAATAGGGCCCGGTTTCGCCTTCGAAGCTGAGGGCGTCTTTGAAATCGAAGGCGATCACCGAATTGCGGGTGAACTTGAGCATGAAGTAGCGCAGCGCGCCGATGGCGATCTGCTCCGCAATCTTTCGGCGCTCGGTTTCATCGCGGATGGTCTGGCGCTTGTCCGTCTCTTCGCGGGTGGCGGCGATGAGCTTGTCAAGCAGGTCGTCGGCCTTGACGCCGAAGCCTTTGCGTCCGCTGACCTCGATGTAGGGGCGGTTCAGGTCCTCTTCAGCGACGGTGTAGCCGAGTTCGACCGCGCAACGCGGGGTGAGGGCCACCATCTCGTAGCTGAAGTGGGTGTAGCGGTCCGCCTGGGCAGTGTGTCCCATGCCGCGCAGGGCCTGGATCACGTTGGCCTGCGGATCGGACTGGCGCGAGTCGATCACGTTGTAGATCGCGGTGGCTCCGCCGAAGTGGGGGTGCTCCGCCTCGCCGTGCTCGGTCGAGATCCAGCAGGTGTGGTTGGGATACCGAAAGAACGGTTTGTAGCCGAAGTCGCGGCCCAGCAGGCCGAATTTCCAGAGGTGATAGGCGATGTCCTTGCCCACGTAGGTGACGGTGCCGTTGGAGCGCACGATGACCTTGGCGTCCTCGTCCACTTCACCTTCCACGGTCTCCGCGCCGGGGCGGCGCATCACCCAGCAGCCTTTGTTCTTGCCTTCGGTCTCGAAGTAGAGCACGCCGGTCTTCTTGAGCTGATCGAAGGCCAGCTCCCAGAACTTGAGGTGGAGGATCTCGCTCTCGCGGGGCAGGAAGTCGTACTCGATGCCCAGGCGCAGCATGGTCTCGAGGTGGCGGTGGAGGACGGCGGTGGAGATCAACTCGGCGATGGCGGCGGTGTCGTTGCCACCGTGCTCGATCTCGTGCAGGGTTGCGTAGCGCAGCTTTTTGCGTTCCGCCTGTTCCTGCTCGGTGCCTTCGGTATACCACTGCGAGGTGCGGGCGTAGAGATCCCAGCACTTGTAGTCGATGGCCTGCTCGAGCGAGCCGGTTTCCTTGTGGAGCCGTTCGCAGTCCGCAACAAACTGGTGCACTTCCGCGGGCGATTTTTTCTCGAGATGCAGGAAGCCCACGACAACGTCAGCGACCTGCACGCCGGTGTTGTCGATGTAGTTCTGCACGTCGACCTTTTGGCCAGCGGCGCGCAGCAGGCGAACAAACGTATCGCCCAGGATGGCATTCCGCAGGTGGCCGATATGGGCTGCCTTGTTGGGATTGATCGACGTGTGCTCAACGAGAGAGTGGACCTGCCCAGCCGATGAACCTTCGGGTGCCCCAGGTCTCGATTCTGAGACCTGGGAGTCGACACTGCCGATCCCGCGAACAACCGTACTGCGATCGAGCCGCGCGTTGATGTATCCGGCTCCGGCGACTTCGAATCCAGCAAAACCTTGAAGGGTGCCCAACTCCGCCACGATCTCCTGCGCAATCACCTTGGGGGCTTTGCGGAGAGTGCGGGCAAGTTGCAGGGCTACGGGCGTGGACAGTTCGCCGAACTTCAAGTCGGGCGGAATCTCGATCGGCAGGTTTTCGATGTCGAGATCGTACTTATGCTTGAGCACACCGCGAAGGTGCTGAGCGAGCCGCTTCTGCAATTCCAGATACACGTCGGGAAGGCCTCAAAATCCTTGATTTACAAGGGTCAGTTTATCAGGGTGCAGACCCATTCGGGCCGGGAGCAGGACGAAGGAGGAGCAGCCCACGGGACAGGTCCCTCGCCTCGACGGCCAGCAGTTTTTGGCGCGCTTGCAGTGCCAGCCATCTCCGTTCTACGAGCAAGAGGGACCGGAAAGTCTTCCCGCGCCCGCGGAGGAGCAAGTTGAACGCCTATACTGCTGACATCTCTTCTCGACGGGCGGCGCGACCCACATGGGCCTCAGTTTCTGGATTCGGCGTTATCTCACGGTATTGGTCATTGCCTTCGCGATTCTCACCACGATCCATTGGCTTAAAGGCAACAATGTTCAGGTGAGCCTTGAATTCGGCCTGCTGTGGTCTCTGATCACGACTACCGTCTTTACCGCTGCGCGCATCTATCACTCGCGCCGGGGTCAGCATTGTGCGATTTGTAAAGACACGCCGGAGATGCAGGGTTCCGTGGGACGTGATTTGTAGTCCGACTCAAGCGATGAGGAAAACGCCAGAAATCCAGCGCGGTGAATCCGACCGCGGCGCTGCCCGCGTGCGAGGATTCCGGCCGTAAGCATACCGTAGAATGACTAAGCGTGGTTGTTGCCTACCTCGATGAATCCACGTCCGGCATTTTTGAGAAGAACGGACGCAAAACAACTGCAGGTCCTTCCGCTTCGCGTCAGGATGACATTCTGGCGGGGAGCAATTTGGGAGTTGGGCTGCGGTAGTCGTTGAGTAGATCGATTGCACAACTGCACTGTATATACATCATGGCCAAGTCCGATTCCAGCGCATCGCATTTCTACCTGACCACGCCCATCTACTACGTAAATGCGCGGCCACACCTGGGTCATGCCTACTCCACGATCGTCTGCGATGCCATTGCCCGGCGCAAGCGCGCGCAGGGGATCGACACCTGGTTTCTGACCGGCACGGATGAGCATGGGCAGAAGATCGAGCGCTCCGCGAAGCTGGCCGGGCGCACGCCGATGGAGTTTGCCACCCACATCTCCGGCGAGTTTCGGGCGCTTTGGGACCGGCTGGGACTGACGTACGACGATTACATCCGCACCACGGAAGAACGGCACAAGCGCGGAGTCCAGAAGCTGTTCGCGACGCTGCGCGATCGGGGCTTCATCTACAAGAGCACCTACACGGGGCAGTACTGCGTGTCGGACGAGGCGTATGTGGATGGTCCGCCGGGGACGGTCTGTCCCACATGCGGGCGGGTGACGGAGACGGTTAGCGAGGACAACTACTTCTTCAAGCTCTCGGCGTTCGAGCGCAAGCTGCTGGAGTTCTACGAGGCGAATCCGGGGTTTATGCAGCCCGAATCGACGCGCAAGGAAGTGATCTCCTTTGTGCGCAGCGGGCTGAAGGATTTGTCTGTGAGCCGGACCAGCTTTTCCTGGGGTATTCCGGTTCCAGGCGACGAGAAGCATGTGGTCTACGTATGGCTGGACGCGCTGGCCAACTACATTACGGCTCTAGGCTACGGGTCGGAGGACCCTGCCGATCGGGCGCGCTTCGAGAAGTTCTGGCCGGCGGACATGCACCTGATCGGCAAAGAGATCAGCCGCTTCCACTGCGTGTATTGGCCGGCTTTTTTGATGGCGGCGGGGATTCCCACGCCGAAGTCGGTGCGGGCCAACGGCTGGCTGCTGTTTGATGACGCCAAGATGTCGAAGTCGCTGGGCAACATCGTGCGCGCGGAGACCGTGGATACGGTGCTGGGTGCGGACGCGCTGCGCTATTTCTTGTTGCGCGAGATCCCCTTCGGCCAGGACGGTAGCTTCACCTTCGATGCACTGGTGCGGCGCTACAACGGCGACCTGGCCAACGGCTACGGCAACCTGGTTAGCCGCGTCGTGAACATGATGCACAAGTACTTCGGCGGGGTGCTGCCGCCCGTGGGTACCGAGACGGCCGCGGAGCAGAGTCTGCGCGCTGCCGCAGAGAAGGCGATCGCCGAGTTTGGACCGCTGTTCGACGACCTAAATTTCTCCGACGCGCTGAAGGGGCTGTGGACGCTGGTGGCTGAAACGGATGGCTATCTCACGGCCAACGCTCCATGGAAGAAGCCCGAGGGCCGCAGCGATGAGGAGCACAGCGTGCTGCAGGCTCGGGTGCTGGCTACCGCGGCCGATGCCATCCGCGTGATTACGGCGCTGGTCTATCCCATTCTTCCGGTCTCCGCATCCAAAGTGTGGCAGCAGTTGGGGCTAGGCGATATTCAGGATGCCGCGAAGCAGGCTTTATTGACGAATCTCACTTGGGGCGGTCTGAAGGCTGGCACGAAGTTTGGAGAGCCGGCACCGCTTTTCCCCCGCGCAGAAAAGGACGCAGTGGAACGTATGCAAAATCTCGAGAACGAAAACAACGCAAGCGCTGTGCAGGCCGCGGCAGGGCAGGGCAAGGAGTCGGGACCGACGCAGGCTCCCGCTTCGCCTTCAGTCGCTCCTACCACCACGCCGGGCAACAGGCCCTCGCCAGATAACGACAAGCTGACCCCTTCGACCGCGGTTCCGCAGGACGGAAGCAAGCCGGTGGATACGACGAAGGTGCATCAGGTGCCGGAAGACCTGGCCAGCGCCCGAGTGAAGACCACGCCGGGCGTGGCTCCGCAGGGCACTCCTCTGGCGCAAGAGGAGAGCAAACCAAACCCTAGTGCGGCTCCGCAGTCGTCCACTACGCAAGAGGCTGCGGAGCAGTCTGCAACCAATCACATCAGCATCGACGATTTCGCTAAGGTGGAACTGCGGGTGGCCCAGGTGCTGGTGGCCGAGCGCATTCCCAAGGCCGACAAACTGCTGCGGCTGGAAGTCGATCTCGGCTACGAGAAGCGGCAGATTCTGGCCGGCATCGCGCAGTACTACGAGCCGGAGAAGCTGATCGGGCGGAAGGTCGTCATTGTGGCGAACCTTGCTCCGCGCAAGATGCGCGGCATGGAGTCGAACGGGATGCTGCTGGCGGCATCGCTCGAGGGCGGCTCGCCGGTTCTGGCGGGGTTCCTGGAGGATGTGCCTCTGGGAGCACGGCTGAAGTAGGACGGCTCTTTCCCGGCGTACGGCACTTCCCGAGCGATCTTCAGGTTTCGGTTTCGTATAGTAAGGCATTTTGAATCAATAGTTTTCGATATTTTCTTTGTGCAATAAGCGGCTTGCCCGGGATAGCTGATTCCCAGGTCTCCGACGTCACGACACCTGGGGCACCCGGCTCCGAGTGAGCCGTCGCGCACTCGATAGCCTGGTCCTTTTCGAAGTGCCGAGCCGGGAACTGGCGGTTCGGTCGGCTAACAATTACCGGATTTTGCGTCAACGAGGCATCACCATCCGCAATACGTTCGACTGTCTCACAGCAACTTTTTGCATCAAGGACGGGTACGAACTCCTGCACAACGACCGCAATTTCGATGCGTTTGAGGAGCATCTTCACCTGGCCGTTGTTCATCCAGAATCTTCGAAATAGCTTGAGGTCATCTTGCTCATTGATTCGCACGCACATCTAGATAGCCCTCGCTACGGGGAAGATCGCGCTGACATGCTGAGACGGGCTCACGCCGCCGGGGTTGGCGCGGTGCTGGCCATCGGTATCGGCGAGGGTCCGGCCGAGATGCACCAGGCGCTCGACATCTGCAGGGAGTTCAATGGGCAGCCCGGCATGCCGCGGTTGTACGCCAGCGCGGGGATCTATCCCCACAACACGCCGGAGGCCGACGACGCTGCTCTGGCCAAGCTGGATGACCTGCTGGCCCAGCCGGAGGTGATTGCCTGCGGCGAGATCGGCCTGGACTATTACCACGAGGGAGCTCCGCATGATGTGCAGCGCGCCGGATTGGTACGCATCCTGGAGATTGCCGCTGCCCGCAAGCGACCGATCCTGATCCACTGCCGGCCGAAGGAGGGGGAGGTGGATGCGTGGAACCATCTCTTTCTGACCCTGGATACGTACTGGCGGCATACGGGGCTGGGCGGCATCATGCATTGTTTCTCCGGAGGGTGGGAGCAGGCCAAGCGCTCGCTGGACATGGGGTTTCTGTGCTCGTTTGCGGGGCAGTTGACCTACCCGAAGGCGCAGGAGCTGCGGGATGTGGCCAGCCGGATGCCGCTGGATGGCGTTTTGGTGGAAACCGACGCTCCCTGGCTGGCGCCGGCGGCGTTTCGCGGCAAGCGCAACGAACCAGCCCTGGTGACCCATACCGCGCACACACTGGCGGAACTGATGGGTGTTTCTGACGAAGAGATTGCTGCTGCGACCACGAAAAACTTCACCCGTCTTTTTCAGCTTAGCCCTGACGTGGGAAACTAATTGAGTCAGCGCAGTTTCGAGCTCGGTGAACCGGGAGTGGAACTGTGCATTCAGGAGCGGTATGGCGCAAGAGAACTCGTTTGACATTGTGAGCAAGATCGATGTGCAAGAGGTGCGGAACGCGATCGATCAGGCGCTGAAAGAGATCAAGCAGCGTTTTGACCTGAAGGACTCGCACTCCGAGATTTCGCTGGGGGACGGCGACAAGGAGATTCAGCTGGCCTCCGCAGGTGAATACAAGCTGGAGGCGGTGAAGGAGATCCTGGGGCAGAAGCTGGTGAAGCGGGGTGTTTCGCTAAAGAACCTGACCTACGGCAAGATCGAGCCCGCCGCGGGCCAGAGCGTTCGCCAAAAGATTACGTTGCAGCAGGGAATCCCGTCAGAAAAGGCCAAAGAGATTGTGCGCCTGGTCAAAGACTCAAAAAAGAAGGCGCAGGCCAGCATCCAAGGCGATACTGTAAGAGTAACGAGCAAGGACCGAGACGAGCTGCAGGCCATTATCGCCCTGCTGCGCGGCAAGGACCTGGGCGTGGATTTGCAGTTCACCAACTACCGCACCAATTAACCGCAGTGAGACTGTCGAAGGGCCGGCTCTTTTCCGGCAGTGCGCCAGTCCGGAACTAAGGGAACCCGAAAGAGCATTGAGCACACTGGCGATAGCGACGGCGAGAGAGGTCTTCGACCTGCTGCGAGACGATCTCGTAGCAATCGAGCAGGAGTTGGGCCGCGACGCCGCCTCCAGCGTTAGCACCATCACCGAGATCGCGGAGTATTTGCGCGAGGGTGGGGGCAAGCGTATCCGCCCATCGCTGTTGCTGCTGGCTGCGCATACTCTGGGCTACTTCGGTCCCAGTGCCATCCGGCTGGGCACTGTGGTCGAGATGGTGCACACTGCCACCCTGGTTCACGACGACATCATTGATGGAGCCGATACGCGCCGCGGGCGTCCTTCTCCCAATACCACCTGGGGCAACGAAAAGTGCGTCCTGGCCGGCGATTGGCTTTACATGCAGGCCTTCCGGGTCGCGCTCGAAGAGAAGAATCTGCGCGTGCTCGACCTGCTGATTGGGCTGACCCAGCAGATGGTAGAAGGCGAGCTGTTGCAGAGCCAGAAGCTGGGCAAGGCCGTCTCAGAGGCCGAATACTACGATCTGATCTTTCGCAAGACCGCCTGCCTGTTTTCGGTGTCGATGCGCCTGGGCGCAGTGCTGGCCGGAGCGACCGAGACGCTGGAATCGAATGTCGCCGCCTATGGACGGGCTGTGGGCCTGGCCTTCCAGATCGTGGATGACGTGCTGGACCTGACCGCGACGGAAGAGGTTTTGGGCAAACCCGTGGCCAGCGATCTTCGCGAAGGCAAAGCCACGCTGGCTGTCGTGCACTCGTACGACCACGGTACGGCGGCGGACCGGCAGGCCATTCAGCGCGTACTGGACGACCGCAGCTTCGATAACGTCAGCCGGGAAGAGATTCAAGACATGCTGGCCCGCAACGGGTCGGTGGCTTACGCCATGGGCGTTGCGGAGCGCTACGCGGAGCAGTCGCGCCAGGCGCTCGCCGATCTGCCCGACTCGGACTTCAAGCGCGCCCTTCTCTGGGTGCCGGATTTCGTGGTGGCGCGAGAGAAGTAAGGACTTCCAAGAGGGCCGGTCCTCCGGGCAGGAGCGCGACCGACCTCATCCAACTACAATCTGTTTCGAGTGCCGCCGTGCTCTTCTGGCTTGGTTGTCAGCCTGAAAATCAGTCGCGAGGCGTTGCGGCGGCGCGACCCCAATTCATGATCTTCAGCGGAGAGGCTATGGAAAAACTCTGGGCCCAGGTGGATGGCTATCTTGATGGACTTCTCGCTCCCCACGACGAGAAGCTCGCCGCAGTGCTGGAAGCAAATCACGCTGCTAATTTGCCGTCCATCGACGTGCCCGCCACGCTGGGCAAGTTTCTGGACCTGCTGATTCGGATATCGGGTGCGCGGCGCGTTCTGGAGGTCGGAACGCTGGGCGCGTACAGCACGATCTGGATGGCGCGGGCACTGCCTGCGGGCGGCGAGGTTGTGACCCTGGAACTCGATCCTCACCACGCTGAGATTGCACGCCAAAACCTGGCGCGAGCCGGGGTACTTGAACGCGTAGAGATTCGCCTGGGATCGGCCCAGGACAGTCTCCGCGGGCTGGTGGAGGGCGGGGTAGCGCCGTTCGACATGATCTTTCTGGATGCCGACAAGCAGAGCCTGCCGGAGTATCTGGAGTGGTCGATGCAATTGGCCCGGCCGGGTACGATCATCGTTGCCGACAACGTGGTGCGGGACGGAAAGGTCATCGATGAGCGGAGCAGCGATGTCCACATCCAAGGGGTGCGGCGTTTTCTGGAGCTCGTTGCGCAGCATCCCCGGCTCAGCGCCACGGCCTTCCAGACCGTGGGCGCCAGAGGCTACGACGGTTTTGCACTGGCCCTGGTGACTGCCTGAAGGACGACCCTGCGGCCGAGGACTCCGGCGCAAGGCGTTCAGGTTTGGGTCCGGGTGGAGGCAGTAATCTCCGCCGCCTAGTCCATGAGAGAGCGGAGCGCCGTGGTGTACTTCTCGGGCATTGGCTGGCGCTGGAAGTGCTCGTCGCAGACCACGTGCACGGTTTCGCCTTCGGCCAGCAGCTGCGGTTCTTTGCCGTCCTGAGCCTTGCGGAGGATCCGGTAAGCGAACTTGAGCACGGATCCGCGCAACAGCGAAGGGCGGGTCTCGATCAGGATCTCGTCATCGTAGCGGGCGGGGGAGCGGTAGCGGCAGGTGGCTTCAATCACGGGGAGGATCAGGCCGTGATCGGTTTCCATCTGACTATAGGCCAGGCCCAGGGAGCGAAGCAGCTCGACGCGGCCGATTTCGAACCAAACCAAGTAGTTAGCGTAGTAGACCACACCCATCTGGTCGGTCTCGGCGTAGCGCACCCGCGCCGGGGTCGTTACCGGCATGTTTTTCGTTCTCCCCTAAAGTAAACCTTGAGCTAGTTTTCCAGATTGCGTACCGGCTTTTCCACATTCTCGCGTTTTCCGCACCGGTTTCTGTGCGAAATGAAAACAGGGCGGAAGAGGGTCGTCTCCGGTGCGTACCGGACCTGGAACTCGACTCACTATTTCCAGAGTATCTGAAAGAGGGGAATTGATCGGCAAAACTAGGCGAAGAAATTTCGTCGTGTTTTCAATGAGTTACAAAGTATTTTCGGAAGCGAGACTTGACAGGCTGCGGTGTGCACCCGCGAGCCCGGTTTCCAAGGAGATCTGATTCCCGCTCAAGCTCCGCTTCAACGGGGCACATCTTGGGGAGATGGGATTCGTCTTTGGGCTGAGGTGGTCACCCAGGTCTCCAACACCGGGACACCGGGAGACTCCACCTCACGAACAAAGACCCGTTCGTGGGGACCACGGACCTGGGGCACCAGGCTGTGAGCTGGATCGGGTGCAAAAGTTAACCCGCCCAAGCAGAGCTTGGACGGGCACCCGGTGATGGGCGAACTTTAGAGCGAGGCTGCTAGGGCTTTACGTGGCTGAAGATCGGCAGCTTGGTGACGTCGTTGAAGATGACGAAGGCGAAGAAGACGACCAGCACGACGAAGGCCGCCTGGTAGATGCGCTCCTTCACGTTGATGCTGATGTCGTGGCGCATCAGGCTCTCGATCAGGAGCAGCATGATCAGGCCGCCGTCCAGGATCGGGAAGGGCATCAGGTTCAGGATGCCGAGGTTGATGCTGATAGCCGCGGCCAGGCCGAACTTGGGCAGGTAGCCCTTCATCTCCGCAGCCTCGCCAGCCATGCGCGCGATGCCCACGGGACCAGAGAGCTGTGAAACCGCTACCTTACGGGTGAAGAGGCGACCCAATACTTCAATGATCAGTGTGGAATTCGTTGCACAGAAAGACTTTGCCTGGCTCGCAGCCTTCGCGGCCGGCAGCGGGTTAGTGCGCAGCGGGGTCGGCGAGGGGTGGAAGCCGAGCATCCAGTTGTTGGATTCCAGCTTGGCCGGGGTGGCGGTCAGCGTGACGTGAGCGTCGTTGCGGAGCACGTCCAGGCTGAGCGGCTTACCGGGGTTCGTCTGCATGTAGGCGAGGAGAGTGGAGACGGTGTGGAAGGGATGACCGTCGACGCTTTCGATCTGATCGCCGGCGCGGAGGCCGGCCTTGTCGGCGGGCGTACCGGGCTGCACGTCGTCTACCCCGATGGGGCCGGGGGTGAACTGCGGGAGGATGCCGGCGTCGCTGAAGTCGAACTCCTGCCCTTTGGCGGGGGCGGGGACGTGCAGCGAGAGAGGAATCGACTGGCCGTTCCGGTCGACCGTCACGGAGACGTTCTGGTTCAAGTTGAGCGAGGCCTGGTTGCCGATCTGCATCCAATCGGGATTATCGACGCCGTCGAACTTCTCGATGGTGTCGCCGGTTTGAATGCCGGCCTGGGCGGCGGCGGAGCCGGGCACGACCCACTCCACGCTGGTGGAGTTCACGACGTACTTGGGGACTTCATTGATGAAGGCGAAGTAGAACCACATCAAGAGGAAGGCGAGAACGAAGTTGGCGGCGGGGCCAGCCAGGCCGATGAGCATGCGCTGCCAGCGGGGATGGGTGGTGAAGGCCCCCGGATCTTCGGTGTGCTGGTCTTCAGCCGGACTTTCGCCGGTCATCTTCACGTAGCCGCCGAGGGGCAGCAGGCATACTTTGTAGTCGGTGTCGCCGCGCTTTATGCCGAACAGACGGGGTCCGAAGCCGATGGAGAAGGCTTCGACACGCACCTTGCAGAGTTTGGCCACGGCGAAGTGCCCGAATTCGTGCACCACGACCATGACGCCAATGAGGATGATGAATGCGACAACTGCAACTGCGACATCGTGAAGGTTCTGCATAGATTGGGTGATGATTCCTTATGGAGCCCGTGTCTGGGGTCCGAAACTACCTAGCTCAGAAGGGCAGTAGCCCTTTGACGTGCTTCGTGGTCGGCGGTAAGCACTTCGGCGATGGTGGCCGGATGTGACTCTGGCGTGGCCGCGAGCACACTCTCAATTGTATCTGCAATCCCGGTAAATGGTACGCGCCGTTGCAGGAAGGCTTCCACAGCCACTTCATCGGCAGCGTTGAGGGCGATGCAGTGAGCTCCACCTTTTTCTGCAGCTTCGAATGCCAATCTGAGACATGGGAAACGATTTAGGTCCGGCGGCTCGAAGTCCAGATGGCGCAGGGCGGCGAGGTCAAAGGTCAAGTTGGACTGGGGCCGTTCTGGGAACGCCAGCGCATAAAGGATGGGCAGGCGCATGTCGGTGACGGAAATCTGCGCCAGGATGGAGCCGTCAACGTACTCGACCAGGGAGTGAACCGTGGATTGGGGGTGGATGGTGACCCGGACCTGGCTGGGGGGCACGTCGAAAAGTCTACATGCCTCAATAACTTCCAGCCCTTTGTTCAACATGGTTGCTGAGTCGATGGTGATGCGGCGGCCCATCACCCAGGTGGGGTGCTTGAGGGCCTGTTCGGGGGTGATGGAGGCGAACTGCTCGAGCGGGGTCTGGCGGAAGGGGCCACCGGAGGCTGTCAGCCAGATGTACTTCACCTCTTTGTGATCGCCCACGCGCATGCACTGGTGGACAGCGTTGTGCTCACTGTCGATAGGCAGGATGGGGACATTCCGCTCCCGGGCCGCGGCAGTGAGGATCTCGCCCGCGGCTACCATGCACTCCTTGTTGGCCAGCCCCACGGGCTTGCCGGCCAGGATGGCGGCATGGGTGGCTTCGAGGCCAGCGACGCCCACGATGGCGGAGACCACGAAGTCCGCGTCGGGGTGGGTGGAGCAGGCGACGGTGCCGGCTGTTCCGTGGACGACTTCGGTGCCGGTGACTCCGGCTTCGCGGAGGCGGCGGGACAGCTGGTCGGCCAACTGCTCCGTTGCTACGGAGACCACCTTGGGGCGCCAGCGGCTGGCCTGGGCGAAGGCTTCGTCGACGTTGCGGCCCGCGGCGAGCGTGGCGACCGAGTAGCGATCGGGGAACTGTTCAACGATGGAGAGGGTGCTTTGTCCGATGGAACCTGTGGAACCGAGAATGGCGAGTCGTTTCAAAATTAGCCCCTAGCTTCTAGCCTTTAGCTTCCAGCTCTTAGCTTCTAGGCGCTGGCTTGCAGCTCTGACCGGGGGCTAGAAGCTGAGAGCTAGTAGCTGGGCGCTGCCTTTCAGAAGCGCTGATGGATAAGTTGAGCATACCAAAGGGCTGGAGCCGCCAGGAGCAGGGCATCGACGCGGTCGAGGACGCCGCCGTGGCCGGGAAGCAGGTTCCCGGAGTCCTTCACGCCGGCGGAGCGCTTGAGCGCGGATTCGGCCAGGTCCCCAACCTGCGCGGCGATGTTGATGATGACGGCGAGGCCCAGCCAGTACCACCAGGCCTCGTCGGCGTAGGACAGCACGACGGAGTCCCAACGGGCCACGAGATGAGCGAGGCCGAGCAGCCCGCCAGCCACCGCTACGCTCCCGGCGACGGAGGCGATTGTGCCTTCCCAAGTCTTGTTGGGGCTGATGGAGGGGGCCAGTTTTCGCTTGCCCCAGGTGCGCCCGATGTAGAGGGCGGCGATATCGCCGGCCCACACCACGCAGAGCAGGTAGAGGACGAGGGAGGGACCATTCGCCTGCTCCCGGAGTGCGGGGATGGAGACCAGGGTGAATCCGGTGTAGAGCAGGCAGAAGACGGCACTGGTGGCGTCGTACAGTACGTGGTCGATGCGGCAGGAGAAGGTGCAGTAGACCAGGAGCAGGAGGCTCAACACGCCCAGGATGGGGGCTGTCTGATCGGGCCAAAGCTCGGTGCCGGCGAAGAGGGCCAGGGTGGCCGCGGCGACGGCGACGCGAGGTGGATTCGCACCCATCTGCCGCGTCAGGCTCATGAACTCCCAACCGGCCAGCGCGGACACCAGAGCGGCGGCGGCGGTAAACAGGGGCTGCCAATGGGGCGGCAAAAACACCAGCACAATTGCAAAGGGGATCAGGACTACAGCGGTGAGAATGCGTTTCATTGTTGGGTTGAGAATACACTGCTGGGCGGAGCCAGATGCTACCGATGTTGAAGGCGGGAGTCGAAGGTGAAACCCTCGGCAGAACCGATGTGGATTTGCCCGAAGGCGGAATGATTGGGATTGAGCAGGAAGTTAGTCTCCTGGGGAATGATCACGCTGGGGACCCGTAGCACGGGCGAGGAGGCTTCCGCGATCCAATGATCTCCCAGGGCCTGGGTAGATTGCGGAACGGGATCTTCGCGCCAATCGGCGGGAAGGTCTTCGGGTCGCAGATCCTGGATCAGGCTCTCCTCGAAGGTGACCTCGAAGACCACGAATCCGCGAAGAAGCTGCGGCGCTTCAAGGTGGACCAGAATTTCCAAGGCGGCCAAGGCGCGGGATGCCGCGGTGTAGACCATGGCGGTACCGGCGGAGTTCCAACGGCCTCCGAAGAGGCGTGCACCCTCGCCACTGAAAGCGTCCTGGGCATGACGTTCCTGGACGATGCGCCAGGCGGATAGGGTCAAGAAAAGACCCCGTGGGCCAGACGGCCGAGGAGGTTTTCGACTTCGCGCGCGCCCAGTTCGGTGGTGGCGTAGGTGAGAGGAGTCTCGCCGGCCAGGGCCTTCTTGGGCAGGCGAAGCCATTGCGTGGCCAGATTCGAACTGCCCTCAAAGAGCTCGACCGCTTTCTCGAAGATTCGGGCCAGACGCAGGAGACGTTCCGACTCGTCGGAGCTAAGCCTGCCTACCGACTTGCGGCGCGCCAGAGTGCGTTCGGGAATGGCGAGCAGTGAGCTGAGCTCACCGATGCTGAGGGCGCTTGAGGCGGAAAGTTCTTCCAGAGCGTGATAGGGAAGCCCCTCGCGGATGACATGGAGGAGCTCGGGGAGGCGCTTTGCTGAGATTCCGAGGCTCGAACCGGGCAGGGCGGAGGTGCTCCTGATGTGGGGAAGCTTCGGCGACCGGGCAGCGGCCTTGGCGTGGGCTGTGGCCATAGCTGTCATTTTATACCTTTTTTGCCAAGGTGGCGGAAATCTCTTGCCACCTGGCAAGAAGATGCAAAGACCAGTACCGACGGCGCGGTGCGCGTTCAGAATGACGGCGGGGCTGGCCGGCTGTTACAGGACGGGCAACGGTTGCAGGGCTTTTGGGTTGGGGGCTAGCTGACGGCGATTTTGACGCGCTCGGCTTCTTCGTCGGTGACGCCGACATTCCCGCTCAGTCCGCCGAAACGCCGCTCGCGGCGCTGGAAGGCGGCGATGGCCTCGAGGAGATGGATGCCGCGGAAGTCGGGCCAGAGGCGGTCGGTGACGTAGATCTCGGTGTAGGCGATCTGCCACAGCAGGTAGTTGGAGATGCGCATCTCTCCCGAGGTGCGGATGAGCAGGTCGGGATCGGGCATGTGCGCGGTGTAGAGGTGCCGATGAATGTCTTCTTCGGAGATGCGCTCGGGGGGAATCTGCTTTTGCTTCATCTCCGCCATGAGGCCGCGGAAGGCATCCACCATCTCGGAGCGGGCGCCATAGTTGAGGGCCAGGGTGAGGGTGGTGCCGGTGTTGCGTCCGGTCACCTCGGCTGCCCAGGCCATCTTGTCCTGGACCTCGGAGGGCAGCTCGTGGGTGCGTCCGATGTAGCGGATGCGCACGTTGTTGTCCATCATGCGTTGCACATTGCCCTCCAGGTAAGACTTGAGGAGGCGCATGAGGAAGTTGACCTCGGCGCGAGGACGACGGAGGTTATTTTCCAGCGAAAAGGCGTAGAGGGTGAGCCAGGGGAGTCCGATGCGGGAGGCAGTTTCGGTGACCATCTGGACGCTTTTGGCGCCTTGTTGATGGCCGAGGAAGCGTTTCAGGAGGCGATGGCTGGCCCATCGACCGTTGCCGTCCATGATGATGGCGACGTGCTCCGGAAGGCGTTCCGGTTTGAGCGTGGCATAGACGGCGCGTTCCTCGGGGGTCAACTCGTCGATGCGCAACGTGTTTGCAGGATACAAAGGACCCGCCTCGCGATCCGGGCCTGCCAACGTTAAGCGCGGCTGCCAGGTTGGCGCCCGCTCGTGTATGGACGCCCGGGAGAATTCGATACCAGTCCTCACGCGGAGAGCGGGGGCTGCCGCGGTGGCGCGCCGATAGACCCGTCCGCATCAACGGCTGGCATCATCGACCCTAGCACAACCGCCCAGCGCTCGCAATGCGGAGAGGCACATGCGGGCGCTGGAGCAAATCGATTCAGGCAGTGCGCCGTTGCGGTCCCGATTTGTCGCGCACCGCCCCGTAGAACAGGGTGCGTTGCAGCGAGTCAAGACGGGGCAACAGGGAAGCGATTTCGGCCAAAAACGGATCGGCAAAGATGGCGGCCACCTCTTCTTCGCGGCGACTGCGGCGATCGCGGACGAGCTGGGAGACATCCACCTCCAGGGCCTCGGCGAGACGTTCGAGCGAGCCCAGGGTGGGGATGGCCTTGCCATTCTCGATCTTCGAGATGTAGGTCCGGGGCACTTCCATGCGGCCGGCGAGCTGGCGCTGGCTGAGGTGCCGGGCGCGGCGAATCTCCCGCACTTGGGCAGCGACGGCCAGACCTGCTTCGGCTTCGGCGTGGGCCGAGATGGCGGGCACAGGTTGGGGGCCGAGGGCGGCCGGCTCTTCGATGTCCAGGGGTTTATGGCAGCGGCGGCAAAGCGAGTTGTTGGTGCGGAACTGCACCAGGGTGCAGTGCTCGCAACGCACGACCTCGCGGGGGTCCATGCTCACGACATTGGTTGCCATCGTTTGTTCGCGGAGCGCCAGAGCATGGTCTCCGGGGTGCTTTTGTGCACCACGATATGTGCTACTTTCGCGGGAATGAACCATAATTGTCAAGTAGGAACTTAGGCTCTTCCCTAAGTTTCCCCCATAATACTCCGAAAAACCCGAAGTAACACGAACCTTTTTGTGCAACAGGGAGATCACATGACGAAATTTTCCCCCTATGGGCGCCCCGAGGCGCTCAGCCTGTTATGGGAATGGACCCAGAGCGAGAGCCTGCGCAAGCATGCGCTGGCTGTGGAGGCGTGCGTGACGGCGTACGCGGAGGCGGAGGCGGAGCGGAGCGGGCTGACCGGGGAGGACCGGGCGGCGCTGGTGAATCTCTACAGCACGACTGCCTTGCTGCACGATTTCGATTACGAGCGTCACCCCTCGCTGGAGGAGCATCCGTTCGTGGGCGTGCGCGAGCTGGAGCGGCTGGGGTGGCCGGCGGAGTTGCGCACCGCCATCCTGGGTCATGCAGATTACTCCGGGGTTCCGCGGGTAACGCATCTGGATAAAGTGCTCTTTGCCTGCGACGAGCTGGCCGGGTTCTTGACCGCTTGTGCGCTGGTGAAGCCCACCAAGGCTATCGCCGACGTGGAGGTGCCGAGCGTAAAGAAGAAGCTGAAGGACAAGACCTTCGCCAAGGGAGTGAACCGGGAGGACGTGCTCCAGGGCGCGGCGGAGCTGGGAGTGGAGCTGGATGCGCACATCGCCTTTTGCATCGAGGCGATGAAGAGGCGTGCCAGCGAGCTGGGGCTGTGAGGAAGCTTGCAGCCCACAGCGAACACCGGAGAGCTAACAGCAAAGAGCTGACGGCTGACAGCTGATGATTGAACCGCTGGCGGGGATTGGGCGGCGGCTGTGATCGACGTAGCTGCCGTCCCTGAAGCGATTGCGCTAAGATGCCTCTACCGCACGGGGCTGAGATGAGGGCCCGGCGCAGGAGATGCGATGGCAGCGTTCCGGCACATCCTCATTGAATCGAGCAACGGTGTCACCACCATCACGATGAATCGGCCGGAGAAGCGTAACGCGCTTTGTCCACTGCTGATCGAAGAGCTGACGGCGGCGCTGCAGCAGGCGGAGCAGGGCGACAGCGGGGTGGTGATCCTGACGGGCAAAGGGCCGGCGTTCTGTGCGGGTCTGGACATGGAGCACCTCTCGACTTTCAGCGCGCGGAGCGAAGAGGACAACCGGCGCGACTCGGAGAACATGGCGCGGGTGTTGCGTGCGCTCTACGAATTTCCCAAGCCGGTGATCGCTGCGGTGAATGGGGCTGCGATTGCAGGCGGGATGAGTCTGGCGACGATTCCGGACTTCACGCTGGCGGTTCCGGAGGCCAAGTTCGGCTACACCGAGGTCAAGGTTGGATTCGTGCCGGCGATCGCTGCGTCGTTCCTGTTGCGCCAGGTCGGCGAGTTGCGGACGCGCGAGCTGTTGCTCTCGGGCCGGCTGATGAAGGCGCACGAGGCGCACCAGATAGGCTTAGTGACGCAGATCGTGAACAACGAGGAGCTCATGCAAGCGGCGCAGGCTCTGGCGCAGTGCTTGTTGCAGAACAGCCCGCAAGCCATGCGCGAGGTCAAGCGGCTGCTGACCGAACACTCGCGGCGCCGGCTGGATCAGGAGCTGGAGGACGCAATCCAGGTGAATGCGCATCAGCGCTCCGCCGAGGATTTCAAAGAGGGCGTGAAGGCCTTCCTGGAACGGCGCAGGCCGGAGTGGCCGAGCTTGCACGAGCACGCGCACTGAGCGGAAGAGCGAGGGGCGGTTCCTGTTTGGGATGTGCGGTTCGGTTTGGCATCCGGCCCGCAGACTGAGGGTTCAGAATCGCCCTGGTGCCGCGGAAGGGGAGAGGCGCCCTTTTAGACTGGGACGGTTCACTCCAGTAGGGAAGAGGAAAGCACGTGTCGGGCCCGACACAGAAAAACCCGCCGTTCAGTGGGAGCCACCATGCGCCGGAACATGCGGTGTTGATGCTGCACAAGGGAAGACATCTCTACCACGCGGGGGATCTGCGCGGCGCAGAGGCGGCGTTTCGTGAGGTGCTTCAATTTTCGCCGCAGGATCCGAATGCCCTGGAGATGCTGGGGCTGATCGCCTGCCGCAGCGGCAACTTCGAGGTGGCGGTGCGGCTGTTCGATTTTGTGACCGGCATTGAGCCGCGCTATGACACGTACTTCAATCGGGGGCTGGCGCTGCGCGCGCTGGGGAGGCATCCGCAGGCGCTGGAGAGCCTGGACCATGCAATCGAGCTGCATCCGGAGAGCGCCAATGCGCATTTGAGCCGTGGCATCGTGCTGCATGAGATGAAGCGCTATGCGGAGGCTCTTGTCAGTTACGAGAAGGTTCTGGCTGTGCGTCCCGAGGACGTAGATGCGCTCAGCAATCGAGGTAGTGCCCTGCGGGCGCTGGGGAGGCTGGACGAGGCACACCGAAGCTTTGAGCAGGCCATGGCTCTAAAGCCGCAAGGCGCCGATGCCTTTTACAATTTTGGCAATCTGCTGATGGATCTGCGCCAGTTTCCCGCGGCTGTCGAGTGTTTCGACCGGGCTGTGGAGCGCAATCCGCAGCTGGCCGACGCTTACAACAATCGCGGTTCGGCGTACCAGTCGATGCAGGCGCATGCCAAGGCTCTGGAGAACTTCGAGCACGCGCTGCGGTTGAAGCCGGAGCTTCCTTATCTGCTTGGCTCGCTGATTCACATGCGGCGCAGCCTGTGCATCTGGCGGGATGCGGAGAAGGAACTGCGCATGGTGGAGCAGATGCTGGCTGCCGGCAAGCGCGTCATTTATCCATTTGCGGTGGTGCCCATCAGCGACTCTCCGGCTCTGCAGAAAAAGGCTGCCGAGATCTATGTTGCAGAGGCGTGCGCACATGTGCCTGCCCCAACGCCGATCGATAAGTACGCGCGGCATGACAGGATTCGAATTGGCTATTACTCGTCAGACTTTCGCAATCATGCGGTGAGCTATCACATGGCGGAGGTCTTCGAAGGGCATGACCGGGAGCGGTTCGAGATCTTGGGCTTCTCGAGTGGACTGGATACGGGCGACGAGATGCGAAAGCGCGTGTCGGCGGGCATGGACCGGTTCATCGACGTACGGGAGATGGCGGACGCCGACGTAGTGCGGATGAGCCGGAGTTTAGAGATCGATATTGCCGTCAATTTGACGGGGCTGACTCACGGCGATCGGATTCAGATGTTTGCGCAGCGGTTGGCACCGGTGCAGGTGAATTACCTGGGCTAT
>CBJOJD010000032.1:0-24541 GCA_966443485.1 uncultured bacterium
ATACGAAGATTGAATCGCTGATCAAGAAGATTGGCCAGTCAGACGTGCTGGTACTGACGGTGTCGTTTTCGCCGGTGAAGGCAGAGTTTCTGCACGACGTGAAAGATTCCGGCGAGCAACGCACCATGAATATGGTTTCGGCGCTGGTGGCGCTGGTGCAGGCGTTCAAGAAGAATGTCACCAAAGAAGTTGCGCAGATGAGCGGGGGAGAGTACACGACGTTCACGGGCGACAAGAAGTTCGAGCAGGATGTTTTGGATGCGGCCAAGCACGCGCGCAATCGGTATCTGCTGACCTTCAGCCCATCGGATCCCACGCCCGGACTGCACAGCATCCGGGTGCACCTGGCCGAGGATTATGGAGCGCATATTGTGGCCAGAGCCAATTACTGGGTAGGGGAAGAGGCCGACCAAGGTGGCTCGGAGTAGGAGCCGCAGGGCATCCTCGCCACAAAGCGGTTGTAGCCTTCCAGGCCGGCGAACCGGTGCACACGCTGGCGGAGAGAGTCGTTGCGGGGCAATTTGCCGCGAAAACTGTGGCATAATGTCCCTATGGCGCAAGCTACAGTTGCCGTTCCATCGCCGGTGCAGTACGACTGGATCTCCGTTGAAAAGAGATTTCCGCTGTCTGCGATTGAAGCGTTTGCGACCTACTCCGGCTTCGACGTGAAGGATCTGATTGATGTAGTGATTCCTTTGCGCACGCTGAAGCACCGCCGCCAACGAGGCGAGGCGTTAAGTATCGACGAGTCCGATCGGCTGGCGCGCATCGCGCGACTCTATGAGCTTGCAGTCCGGGTTTTTGGAGATCCGGAGAGCGCCCGCAAATGGCTGAGCCATCCAAAACAGAGATTCGAGGGCCGCACGCCTCTGGCGATGATGCGCACGGATCAGGGCGGTCGCGGAGTAGAGGAGATGCTCTACCAAATCGACGAAGGCGCTTTTGCCTGATCCTGCTGAAGATGAGTACGTACTGGCGGATTAGCAATCACGCGGATCTAAACGGCGCAGGTGGAGAGAAGTTTGCTTCTCGATGGACCACCCTGGGACGCCGCATCGTGCATCTAGCGGAATCTCCTGCGGGCGCGATGTTGGAAGTTCTGGTTCACCTTGAATTCGCAGATGGTGAACTGCCGGAGAGATACCAGCTCCTTGAGATTCATGTTCCGGATGAGTTGCCCGTCCAAGAGCTGAAGCCAAATGCCGAGTCTGATTGGAAGACGGTTGTCGAGGTCACGCGTGCGATAGGGGACGAGTGGCTGGGTTCGGGACAATCTGCGCTGGCGCGAGTGCCATCCGTGATCATGCCGCGTACGTGGAACATCTTGTTGAACCCTCTTCATAGCAACGCGGCTCAGGTCCGGATCGTCTCCGCCACGCGCGAACGTTTCGACAACCGGCTGTTCGGCTTTGGAGGTCATTGAGCCAGCGGGAGTTTTCCCGGGGCACGGCGGGGCTACCCAGGTTTCATTAATGGGGCATTTCTGGTAATCTCATTCAAGACACTTGAGAGTGGACTGAGAACGTAAGAGGAGTAACACACGCCGTGCTGGCGACTGCAAAGAAAACCGACCTGATTCAGCGCTTCCGCACCCATGATACGGACACCGGTTCTCCGGAAGTCCAGATCGCTATTTTGAGTGAGCGGATTGGCGAGTTGACCGAGCATTTCAAGACCCACAAGAAGGACCACGCTTCCCGTCGTGGTTTGCTGATGCTGGTCAGCAAGCGCCGCCGCCTGCTGGATTACCTGAAGACGCACGACACAGATCGCTATCGCGACGTGATCGGTAAGTTGGGAATCCGCAAGTAGCTCAGAGCGTCAAGCGCAGAAAGCTCATCTTTGACCCGGAAGCGCCCAGACCGCAGGTTGGTCACGGCCCCCATTGCATCCTACCCTTGGGGCCATGGTGTACCTGGCGACCCCGCATTGAAGCCAGGACCGACGCACAGCTATCGACTGTGCGCGGTCCTGTTTGCTATGCGCAAAGAGCGCACTGGTTCTCGCCTTTTGTCCAAGAGGGCGAAGTACCGGTGTGCCGCGACCCACGACGCCAATTTTCCTACCTTTCCGGCGCACTTCCGCACCCAAGTTTCCCTAGCGACAAACGAAAAGAGGACACTATGTCTACGAAACATGAAGTAGCTGTCGAGCTTGCTGGCGGCAAGCGTCTGGCATTTGAGACCGGACGCATGGCGAAGCAGGCCTCGGGCTCAGTGCTGGCCAGCGTTGGAGAAACGGTAGTTCTGTCCACAGCGGTTGCATCTCCGGACCCGCGCGAGGGTATCGATTTCTTCCCCCTGACGGTGGACTACCGCGAGTACACGTATGCAGGCGGACGCATCCCCGGCGGCTTCATCAAGCGCGAGGGCCGTCCCAGCGAAAAAGAGATTTTGACTGCCCGTCAGATTGACCGGCCGATCCGCCCGCTGTTTCCGGAAGGCTTCCGTAACGAGACCCAGGTGATCGCGTTGGTCTTCTCCGCGGACAAGGAGAACGACCCGGACGTGGTGGCCATCAATGCGGCCGCGGCTGCGCTGGCGCTCTCCGATATTCCGTTCGGAGCCATCGTGGGCGCTGTGCGTGTGGGCCGCGTGGAAGGCGAGTTGGTGATCAATCCCACCTACGCCGAGCGGCTGGTAAGCACGCTGAACATCATGGTGGTGGGCCACAAGGACGGCATCGTGATGATCGAGTCGGGCGCCAAGGAAGAGCCCGAAGAGGCCATCCTGGGTGCAATTGAATTTGCTCACGAGCAGATCAAGAAGATTGTTGCCGCCATCGAAGAGCTGGTCGCCAAGGCCGGCAAGGCGAAGCGCCAGTTCAAGGCTCCTGAATTTGACGAGACTTACTACAACGATCTGAAGGCCAAAATCGGCGAGCGTCTCAAGGATGCCCTGGACACCAAGACGCACGGCAAAACCGAAAGCTACGCGCTTATCAAGCAGATCAAGGATGAGTTGGCGGCTGCACTGCCGGCTGACGATCCGGATGCGAAGAAGAAGCTGGCTCATTATTACGAGCTGCTGCGGGAGCGCTCGTTCCGCGAGCAGGTGACGAAGGATCGCATTCGTCCCGACCGCCGCGCCTTCGACGAGATTCGTCCGATCACGATTGAGACGGGTGTGCTGCCTCGCACGCACGGCTCGGCTCTGTTCACTCGCGGTGAGACGCAGGCGCTGGTTACGGCCACGCTGGGCACAGCGGATGACGCGCAGCGCATGGAGAGCTACGAAGGCGAGCAGCGGAAGAACTTCATGCTGCATTACAACTTCCCGCCGTTCAGCGTGGGTGAAGTTGGGCGTATGACCGGCGTGGGCCGCCGCGAAGTGGGCCACGGTGCTCTGGCTGAGCGCGCGGTCACCGCGGTACTGCCGGATCCGGGAGATTCTCCGTACTCGATCCGTATCGTGTCGGACATCCTGGAATCGAATGGTTCTTCATCGATGGCCACGGTATGCGGCGCCAGCCTGGCGCTGTACGACGCTGGTATTCCGTTGAAGGGCGCGGTCGCGGGCGTGGCCATGGGTCTGGTGAAGGAGGGCGATGACTACGCCATCCTGACCGACATTGCCGGCGCCGAAGATCACTACGGCGATATGGATTTCAAGGTGGCCGGAACGCGGGCAGGCATCACCGCTCTGCAGATGGACATCAAGATCGGCGGACTGACTCGTCAGATCTTGCAGGAAGCCTTGGAGCAGGCCCGTCGTGGCCGCATGTTCTTGCTGGATAAAATGGACGCCGAGCTGAACGGACCGCGCGTGGAGAAGTCGAAGTATGCGCCGCGCATTGAGACGGTGCAGATTCCGACCGACAAGATTCGCGATCTGATCGGCAAGGGCGGCGCCACCATTCGTGGCATCGTGGAGCAGACCGGAGCGAAGATCGATGTCGACGACACAGGCCGCGTGAGCGTGGCGTCGAGCGACGCCGAGGGTCTGAAGAAGGCGCTGGCGATGATCAACGACATCACCGCAGTGCCGGAGATCGGCAAGGTTTATCTGGGCAAGGTGGTTCGCCTGGCGGAGTTCGGCGCGTTTGTCGAACTGTTCCCTGGAACGGACGGCCTGCTGCACATCTCGGAGATTGCTGAGCACCGCGTCAAGGAAGTGAAGGACGAACTGCGCGAAGGCGATCAGGTGATGGTGAAGGTGCTGGCCATTGAAGGCAACCGCATCAAGCTGAGCCGCAAGGCGCTGATCAAGGAGCAGAAAGCCAAGCTGGCGCAGTCTGCGACTCCGGCTCCGGGTGGAGACGAGAACGAAGGCCCTGAGGCTCCGGTTGCTGCGGCTCGCCCGCAGAACGAGGTTGAGGAGCGTCAGCCGCGTTCGAACCAGAGCACGATTCTGATCGAGGGCGGAGACGACTTCGACGAGGAAGAGGGTGAGGAGTTCGACGAGGAGAATGAGCCGAACTTCAACCGTGCCGAGGGCGCTCCGGTAGCTGCTGGTCCTCAGGGCAGCGGACGTCCGCAGGGCGGAGCTGCCAACAACAACCGCCGTCGTCGTCGCCGTCGTGGCGGCCGTGGACCGGGCAGCGGTGGCGGCGGTCAGAGCTAGTGCAGTGAGATGGAAAGGCCCGGAGCGATGCTCCGGGCCTTTTTGTTTTGTCCGAATGCGCGCCCGGTGTTGAGCCGCGAAGCGCTCAGGCCTCTGTGGTGACGAGGCCAAGCTCCTGTGCAGCTTGAGCAGTGCCTTCGACGCGCGCCTGTATCTTGGCGAAGGCAATGTCGCGCGCTGTGGATGTGTCATCGGCAAAAGGGGAAAAGCCGCAATCGTCGGTGCTGCCGAGCTGATCGACGGGCAGGATCGAGGCGGCTTGGAGGATGCGATCACGCACCTGATTCGGAGTTTCGACAACGGGATTGATGGGATCGATGACTCCAACGAAGACCAGATGGTGAGGCTGCATCGCGCTTTTCACGATGCGCAGGACGCGCTGTCGATCGGGCTCGCTGGCCATCTGAAGATAAAACCGTCCAACATTCATCTGGAAAAGATCGGGCAGCAGGTGGGCGTAATCGACATCGGCGCTGTGAGTGGAGTCGAGATCTCCGCCAGGGCAGACGTGGACGCCGATGCGTTTGCGCTCTTCTGAGCTAAAGCGATCAAGCACCTGATTGTTCAGATCGATGAAGCTGCGCAGCAGGTTGCCAGAAGGATCGAGCTTGAGGGAGAGGCGGGCTTCAGTGAAGTCGATTTGAACGACGGCGGCGCCGGCATTGAGCGCTCCGCGGATGTCGGATTCTGCTTCATTGGTGAGATCCGCGACGAAGACATCCTGAGGATAGTCCGCAATGGCGGCGGACGGGTAGAGAAGGCTGAGGGCTGAGGCCGAGATGACCGCCTGCTTCAAGGGCAGAGAGGTATAGCTGCGAGCGGCGCGAGTGAACTGTTCTGCGTGCACGCCGTAGCGGAAGGGGCCCTGCGTGAGGCGGGGAAGCTGGCGGGTATGTCCATCGGCGAACGGGATGATCACACCATCCGGCGCAAGGCTGTCGAGGCCATCCAGGGGATAGGTGGCGAAGCTGGGCTTTGTCTGCTCACCATCGCTGATGATGGGAGAGCCGGTGGCGGTGAGGCGATCAATGGTGTCGCGAAGGGCGGACGCGTAGGCGGCATCCAGGGTTTCGCGAGCAATTTGTCCGGACTGAAATGCCGCAATGGCTTGAATCAGAGCCGGCGGCCGGGGAATGCTGCCAATGGGTTCTGTTTTCATGCGGGCAGTCTACTCACAAGGAGCCGCCGCGGCTATCGATCAAAGGGTGGAGCTAAAAGCGGTGGAACTGGAGGTGGAGTTGGGAGGCAGAGAGAACCAAGGCTACAGAAGATCAACGTCCCATCCGGGACTCACTGTCCTTCAGACGGTGAATCCCGGAGACGGTTAGCGGCGTTACTCGGCGGCGGGAATGGAGCCGGTGACGTTGGCGGCTACAGAGGCGTTCACCACGGCGGAGAAGCTTCCCTGGGCGGCAACGGTGGGGACCGCGAGGGGATTGCTGCCGGAGGCGATGAACGGCGTAAGTGCTGCCGCGGCGGTGGTGCTGCTGCTACCGCTCACGCTGGTGATGAGACCCGTCAGGCCAGCGCTCGACTCGTAGTTCAGATTGTTGGCAGGAATGAGATTCATTCCGGCGTAGTTGGGGGAGGCGAGGGTCACGGAGGGGATGGCCCGCACCAGCGCGCGATGTTCGGATTCCACGCCGAGGATGGAAGAGGAGACTTTGGCGTAGAGGATGAGATCAGCCTGGGTCAGATTGGAGCCACTCTTGGCAGGGTTGGCCTGATTTGTGTTGAAGCCGTTGGCACCCGCTGCCATCGATGCGAATTCTTCAACAGCGGTCATGTAGGCGCCGATGAAGGCGGTCTCAAGCGCCACCAGCACGGGAAGGAAGTTCGTGAGCGAGTCGAAGGTGCCGCTGGGATAGTAGAAGGTCTGCGGAATACCGGCGGAGGCATCACCGCTTCCACTCACGTCCAGGCCGAGAAGGGAGCGCAGCGTCTGAGCATGGGAGACTTCTTCCAGCAGAGCGCCTTGCAGGTACGCAACGTTGATAGCGCTTCCAGTGGAGCTGATGTTCGTAGCCGTGCCACCCGGACCAGCGAGGTTGGAGTCGGTGATGACACCCTGGCTGGAGAGCGCGGTGTAATAGGTGGTGATGGCCAGGCTCTCGGCGATAAGAGCGGCGGTGAGGATATTGGCGGCGGTGTCAGTGGAGGCAGCCGCCGACACAGGTGTCGTTGCCATCATGGAATGGCCGCAGCCGCTCACCACGGCAGAGGTTGCAGCACCGAGTCCAAACATCGTCGCTCCGGTCAGGAACGAGCGGCGATTTACAGCGTTGGCGATCACATTGTCTTTCATCCATGCTCCGGTAGCCATTCTCCGTCTCCTTTGAGCCCTCCGCGCATGGCGCGTCGGAGAGGCTTGATTCGAGAGGGGTACGCGGGTGCAGCGCATTTGGATTGAAGAATTCTCTGCAATTGCGAGAAAAAAAGATGGTGGAGAGTCGGTGGGGGATTCGATGGGGAGAATGCGCATGAATTGTGATGGAGCATGAAGTAGGACGAGATAAGTTTGATGAGTTGAATATCGCCGCAATCCAAATTGCCGACTTGTTCGTACTGTTAATTGGGCCATCTCGTGTCTTCGAGTCCAATGGTTGCGAGAAGAGCGCGTGAGCCTTTACAGTTGCTAACGATTCGAACGTTGTTTGTTTTGCATACGGTGATTTGATTCCCGCCAAACATGAGTGACGATCCTTCCAATCCGCTTGCATCGAACCCGCGTTCCCTCAGTGGAGGCAGGACGCCGAGTGATTCGTTGCGGTCCAGTTCTGCTTCGGACGAGGCGATATTGGAGCGGGTGAAGGCCAAGGATCAAAGCGCGATGACGGAGCTCTTCGATCGCTATGCGAGCATGGTGTACTCGATTGCGTTTCGAGTCTTGCACGATACGGCGAGCGCTGAAGACGTCATGCAGGAGATTTTTATTCAGGTTTGGGAGCGTCCCGGCACGTTTGTTCCCGGGCGCGGGTCGCTGGGCGCATGGCTGGCGGTGGTGGCAAGGAACCGCGCAGTGGATGTGTTGCGGCGCGCCAAGCCATCCGATCCGGTGGAAGAGGTGGTGCTGCCAGCGCAGACAAATCTGGCAGCCGAGGCCGAGCGCCATATCATGATGGAGAAGCTCCGCGCTCATCTGGATGGCTTACCGGAGGACCAGCAGCATTCGGTAGAGCTGGCCTTTTTCGAAGGCTTGACGCATTCAGAGATTGCGGCGCGAACGGGCACTCCGCTGGGCACGGTAAAGACGAGGATTCGATCGGCACTCACATCCCTGCGAGAGGCGGTGCAAGCATGACGAACAGTGCACACATCCCGCAGGAAGACCTCGCGATGTACGCGATGCAGGCGCTAGGAGCGGAGGAAGCGGCGCCGATCCGGTTGCATCTGGCTCAGTGCGCAGAGTGCCGGGCGGTGTTAGCAGAAATCTCCGGAGATTTGGCGCTGGTTGCCATGAGCGCAGAGATGCAGCCGCTGCCGCAAGGAGCGCGAGAGCGGTTCCTGGATCGTATGGGCGCGGTGCCGGCCCCCGTGGCGGCGGCCAAGGTTGTGAAGATGGAGAAGCCGCATGCGCCGGCCCAGCCTGTTGTCACGCGCTCGACGGGAGGGTGGCTGGGGTGGGCTGCGGCTGCGGCCTTACTGATTGTTTCAGTGGGACTGGGCGTGCAGTTGCGCATCGTGCAGGGTGAACTTCAGCGCGAGTCGGTCCTGAATGAGACCCAGCGAGCCGAGAGCCGCAGAGCACGTGAGGTGCTGAACGTGTTGACGGCGCCCACAGCACAGCATGTGCTGCTAACGGCGGGCGAACCGCATCCTGCGCCCTCAGCACGGGCCGTCTATTTGGCGTCGCGTGGGGCGCTCGTCCTGCAAGCCAGCAACTTGAAGCCGTTGGAGAGCGGCAAGACCTACGAGCTATGGCTGAGTCCGACCAAGGGAACTCCCATTCCGGCGGGCCTGTTCCGTCCCGATGCGGCGGGCAGCGCTGATGTCGTGTTGCCGCAGCTGCCCCAGGGCGTGGAAGCGAAGGCGTTCGGAGTCACAGTGGAGAGGGAGGGCGGCTCGGCAACTCCGACGCTGCCCATCGTCCTGGCCGGAGCGGCGGGCAGCGCCGGCGAGTAGCTCGCCTTAAGTCTGTATCCAACCACACATCACAGGCTCTCTTGTGCTCGCGAGCAGCAATCCGAATAGAAAATCATGCGATGTTTGGTGAAGCGGGTGGTCTGGCGTTCAGGCTGGAGTGGCTTACTGGGTGATGCCCATGCCGGCTTGAGGATGCGATGAAGAGGGGCCGCCGGGCTCGAAGGGCGGCCGCTTCCGTACTGACTCGCGGATCCGTTTGTTGTCGTACATGCGCAGATCGGCGGTGATGCAGAGGCTTTCGATCTCGGCCGCGTCTTCGGGGTACATGGCGACGCCCAAGCTTGCACCCACGCGCACGATGTTGTCATTCAGAGCGATGGGCTCATTGAGCAGGTCGAGCAGGCTGAGTCCCACGCGGGTGGCTTCTTCGCGGCTGGTGGGAGCCTCGAGGATGATGGCGAATTCGTCGCCGCCGGTACGGGCCACAGTGTCGGAGCGGCGCACCCGAGCTCCGAAGAGCTCAGCCACCTTCTGCAGCAGGAGATCGCCGGCGTGGTGGCCCATGGTGTCGTTGACCTGCTTGAAGTGGTCGAGGTCGAGGATAAGCAGCGCGGTTTGCGAGCTGGTGCGGCGAGCCCGTTCCACAGCGATGGTCAGGCGATCCTGGAAGAGGCGCCGGTTGGGAAGGCCGGTGAGCGCGTCATGCAAGGCCAGATGCTGGTTATGGGAGATCTGGTCTTCGAGCAGGAGGAGGATCATGCCCACGGCAACCACGTATTTGGGCAGATTCCAGACGCCGCTCTCGATCTGCATCTTGGGATAGAAGGCTTCCTGGAGGGGGGCGATCACAAAGACGAAGGCCCAAGCCAGAAATCCGGAGATGGTAATGAAGGCTCCCGCAGTGGCGCGGCGGTAGATCAGGAAGAAGTGGGCGCAGCAGCCGATGTAGACGGTGAAGAGCACCGCATTCAGGGCCAGGTCCGATCCATTACCGGGGCGATGTTGCAGGAGCAGCAGGAAGACCATTAACGCAAACTGCATGCCCGCCGTGAACCAGCGGACCGGGTGATGCACCTTCCGGGTGTTGCTGAAGGTGATCACGAGAGGGAAACTTCCCAGCAGGACCGCCGAGGCATCGAGCAGCCAGGCGGGGGCATCGGTCTCCAGGGCGCACAGGTAGATGGTGTAGGAGCCCAGCAGCCCGACAAACATCAACAGACTGGAGGTCTCGTTGCGGTAGGGCACCGAGGCGCGCATGAAGAGAATGCCAGCCCAGATGAGAGAGAGCAGGCCGAGGATGGTGGCGATCAGTCCCCAGAGCCCTGGGGTGGGCAAGAACATGAAAGCCGCGAAGTGGATGACGATGAGAAGCCAGCCGGTGAGCCAGTGTGCGGACACGGGGGTAGGACTGCGGCGGGCGACCGACGCGAAGGCCGAGGCGAGGAGAGCCACAGCAAGCAGATCAGGGAGCTCACGCCAATCCAATCGAGACCACCTTGAGAACGTCCAACCAGAAAAGAGACCGACTACCGCCTAAGAAATAGCTTCCTGGGCATTATAGGATGGTTACCTAAAGTTTTTCGGCATACATCGGGGTAAACTTGAGTAATTATTAATAATTATCACTAACTGGGGATATCCAGGAACTTTTTCTGCTGACCGGAGGCAGGAAGCTAGGTAGACTGAGGCCATGGCAACCAGTTTGTACATCGTAGTCGAGGGTGAAGACCCTGGCTTCGACATCTTCGTGAACGGGCATGCCTTGGCTCGCAACGAAGATGCGCTGGAGCGTCTTGCCGGGCGATTGAAGGTGAAGCCGCTGCTGGATTTCTTCTCGGCGGACGAGAATTCGATGGCGTTGCTGCTGGAGCAGGGCGCGGGCAATCCGGAGTGGGCACATCATCTGCCCGAGCCGCAGTGGTTCGACCCGTCGGCAGGGCTGGTTACTGTTTGTGCACTGCTGGAGTTCTTTCGTGGTACTCCTGCGGCCCTGGGTTCGGAGACGCCGCACGTGGTGTCTGAGCTGCGCGAGTACGAGCGCGTGTTACGCAAAACCGAACAACGCGACCTGCGCTGGCACCTGGCGGTGAGCTGGCGCTAGGCAGCCAGTTACTAGAGTTATGTAAGTCGGGCTAGTCGGCTGCGGTGAGTCGGGTACAGAAGCTCGGCCGCCATGAAGTTACACCTGCCGGTGAGCTTCAGGAGTTGCTGCCCGTCGCCGCGCGCACTCGGAATGAACTACTCCTCAATCAATGAAGATGGCACACTGCTGACGCGCTCGATGTGCGCGCCGACAGCGCGGAGCTTCGATTCCATGCGCTCATAGCCGCGGTCGAGGTGATAGACGCGGTCGACGACGGTCTGGCCGCCGGCCACCAGGGCAGCCAACACCAGCGCTGCAGAAGCGCGCAGATCAGAGCACATCACGGAAGCCGCCGAGAGATCGACCTTTCCGCGCACGGTGGCAGTGCGGCCGTCCACCTTGATGTTCGCGCCCATGCGAACGAGTTCCTGGACATGCATGAAGCGGTTCTCGAAGATGTTCTCCTTGACCATGCTGACCCCTTCAGCCTGGGTGGCCAGAGCCATGTATTGAGCCTGCATGTCGGTAGGAAAGCCAGGGTACTCCTCGGTGGAGATATCGGCCGCGCGCAGGGCGCCATCGCTCTGCACGCGAACGGAGTCGGAGCCGAGGATGTCGACTTGCGCGCCGGTCTCCTGGAGCTTGGTAATGACAGCGCCGAGGTGCGCGGGATTGCAGTGGGATACGGTGAGGTCGCCGCGGGTGATGGCGCCGGCGATGAGGAAGGTTCCGGCTTCGATGCGGTCAGGGTTGATGCGATGGCGGGTGCCTTTGAGGCTGGATACTCCCTGGACGCGAATGGTGGCGGTGCCGGCGCCTTCGATTTTGGCGCCCATGGAAGTGAGGAGTTCGGCCAGGTCGGTGACCTCGGGCTCACGGGCACAGTTTTCGAGCAGGCTTTCGCCGTCCGCTAAGACCGCGGCCATCAGCAGGTCTTCCGTGCCGGTAACGGTGATCTTGTCAAAGACGATGTGGGCGCCGCGGAGATGGTCGGCGCGCGCCTCGAGGTAGCCATGCTCCTGCAGGATGGTGGCGCCCATCTTCTCCAGGCCCTTGAGGTGGAGATCGATGGGGCGGCCGCCGATGGCGCATCCCCCGGGCATGGCGACGCGGGCCATGCCGACGCGGGCGACAAGCGGGCCGAGCACCAGGGCGCTGGCGCGCATGGTCTTCACGATTTCGTACTTGGCAATGGGGTCGGAGAGGTTGGCGCAACGAATGCGGGTGCGGAGGGTGGTGCCGTCGTCGGTGAGCTGTACAACGGCGCCCATAGAGGCCAGCAGGCGGCGCTCAGTATCGATGTCGCGGACTTGCGGGATGTTTTCGAGGATGACCTCGTCTTCAGTGAGGATGGCGGCGGCCATGCAGGGGAGGGCGGAGTTCTTGGCGCCCGAGATGCGGATGGTGCCTTCGAGAGCGTTGCCGCCGGTGACGAGGAATTTATCCATGAGATTGTCCGACTCCTAAAGGACGATTTTAAAGAATCGCAGCGGGTGCGGCTTTTCGGTGATGCAAGCAATTGCCACGAGGATCGATTTGGATCGCCCAGCGTGAGCAGGATGTGCCTGCCGCCAGGACGCAACCGACCAGGTCATGCGAACGGGAGCGGCACCAGATCGGGTTCAATCCATTGGCGGCGGGCCTTGGCGGAGAAGATCAATTCGCGCGACCAGTGCGCCAGCACCCATTGCGAGCAGCCGAAGGACGATGCCATCAGTTCGTTGCAAACAGCAAAGAGGGGCAACTGCTCGCGCTGCGTGCGTAAGTGGCGCGCCGCGCGGACAGGGGCCTGGGTGATGGTCTCGTGATAGCCGCTGCTGTCGGTGTTTTTGACTCCGACGGACTCGTTGTAGGCGCGAATGAGTCCGGGCAGAGCGGGCGTGGCGTTCAGGTCCAGGAGCCAGAGGGCAGCGGCGAAGTGGGCGGCGTGCGTCCAGCGATATTTGGGCAGGGTCCGCGACGCGAGGCCGCGGCCGATCTCCGAGACCTCCAGGTTAGATACGAAGGGAACAAAGGCGCTCATGGGGTGCTCTCCTCGAAGAAGATTCGCGGTGAGCCGGCGGGCAACAAAAAACCCGCCGACTGTGGCGGGCTGTCTGCTGCGTGTTTGCTAGGGGATCAGGGCTTCGTCGCTCCCGCTCGCAAAGATGCGCAGACCAGCACCGCCTGGGTAGTAGGCATCTGCCAGTTTCGCGCGCGATGTGAGAGGAGCTTCGACATATCTGAGACGAAGATAGCAGAACGAACTGCAACGGAACAGCGAAAAGTGACGGATCGCAGTGAGCGTGGCCGAGGCGAAGGAGTTATCTCGGTGCGAGAGCAGAACGCGTGAGTTCCACGCGCGCGCTGCCCCGGAATTCTTCGCAACAATGCGGTAGTGCCTGGGTCTAGATCAGCATCCGGTGTCAGACGAGACACCCGAGGGAGAAGAGGACATATGCGGTCTATCAAGGCAACCATCGTATTGGGCACGTTATTGACTACAGGCATGGCATTTGCGCAGAGTGCGGATACCGCGCCAGCTGCGCCGAGCGCACAAGTTGAGCAGGGCAAGGCGCGACACCAGATGAATCCTGACAAGATGGCCAAGCACTTAGCCAAGAAGCTAGGGCTGAGTCAGGATCAGGTGGCGCAGATCAAGCCTATCCTGGCCGATCGCGTGCAACAGATGCAGAGTCTGCGCGCGGATAGCTCGCTGAGCCCGCAAGACCGACGCGCCAAGTTCCAGGCCATCCAGCAGGATAGTAAGTCGAAGATTGAAGCGGTGCTCAACGATCAGCAGAAGCAGCAGTTCGAACAGATGATGGCCGAGCGGGCGGCCCATCACCGTAGACATGGTGGCGCAGGGCAGAACTCCGGGCAGTGATACGGGGTGAACTCTAGAGAGAGAACCCAGGTCTCCAGAACCGGGAGACCTGGGGCACCCGATGTTTTCTAATCGGACATAATCCAACCCAAGCAGAGCTTGAACGGGGCACCACATGTGTCAATCGGGCGTAATCCCGCCCAAGCAGAGCTTGGACGGGGCACCCGCGTTTCCGTGTAAGGAAATGGATGAAGTGGAGAACGCCTGGAGGGCTTAGTGAGCGGGAGTTGCCGGGGCGGCGGCGCGGGCATTTGCTAGTTCGGGCGATTGAAGCATCTTCTTCGACTCCTTGCCGTGCTTGCTGTCGGGGTCGTAGAGAGCGCACTTCGCATAGTTGGCTTTGGCGTTTACCAGATCGCCCAGGTGGCGCTGGGCCTCGGCCAATCCCCAGTAGACCTCGGGGTTCTCGGGGTCGAGAACGACAGCGGACTCGAAGCGGGAGAGGGCGGCTTTCCAGTTGTGCTCGCCGAGGTAGTAGTTGCCCACGTTCTCATCTTCGGCGGCGGTCTCGTGGTGCTCGGGAGCGGGGGCGGCACCGCGTTTATTGCGGCCGTGAGAGTCGGACTCGGTGTCGGGCGGAGGCTGAAGAGCGCGATCCAGGCCGGTCAGGCTGGAACTGGATTCGCTGGAGCCGCCGGAGGTGTCGGGCAGGGGCTCATCGGGGCTGCGGACGGGGTCCGTCTCGTCGGAGGGCAGGGCGGGCGGCGCAGCGGTGTCAGCGGGCTGGCTGGGAGCGGCCGGGGCATTGGTGTTGGGGATCACCGGCACGCTGGTGGTGTCTTCGGGGAAGGGGTTGGAGTCGGCCGGCTTGGGATTCTGCTGGACGGGTGGCGTCTGCGCGGGATGAGCAGGGGCTTGGGCGACGAGAGTGGGAATCCACAATGCGCCCAAAATGGCAAACCACTGCCAGTGTCTAGGAAAGAACCTCATCGCTTTGTTACAGCTCATCATTTCCGCAGCCGCGCGCCCGTTGGGTGGTACGATGCGATGGATGACGTGCGTTTTGCCGCGCACAAATCCTCTGAAGAAAGCATCGCATATCTGTATGGGTTTGATCATCCGTTCCTCTGCTATCCACGCCGCCGGCTGCTACACCACCAAGCGGATTCCCAAGGGTAAGCGGGTAGCCGAATACACCGGTCCGCGTATCTCCAAAGATGAGGCCGACGCCTTGTATGAAGACTCGCCTCTCACCTATCTCTTTGGACTGGGGGACGGCTCGGTGGTCATCGATGGCCACTGCACGGCCATGTTTATTAACCACAGCTGCGACCCGAATTGCGAGACGGGTGAAGAAGATGGGCGGGTGTGGATTACAGCTATCAAGAACATCGCTCCGGGCGCCGAAATAACCTATGACTATTGTTTGTACGACGGCGGCGACGACGAAGCGATCTGCAACTGCGGGGCATCCAGCTGCCGGGGAACCATGTATTCGCGAACCGAAGTGCGCAAGCGCCGGCAGGGGACCAAGGCTACCGGTTCGGCCAAGAAGAGGCGTGCCAGCCGCAGCGGGAAGTAAGGCCATGATTGACGAATCGGAACTGCCGTATTTAACGCTGCATCAGCAGGATGTATTGCGGCGCTTTGCCTGGTTCCATGCCAGCCTGGACGAGTTTCGCGATGCCATGACCGGGGTGTTCGAGTTCGAGCTGCAGCGCGGACAGCGGGCGGCGCGAACCTTCTTCCGGATGCCCGAACCGGCCATTGCGATCACCCGGGAGCACATCTCCAACGCACTGGAACAAAAGCGGTTGGGCAAGGTCACGGAACGCGATCTGGTGAACTGGGCCACGCTCCTGCTGCTGAATGATGCGTATGTGCTCGATCCCGGCGATGAAGACCTGATCGCGGAGTGGCTGAACGACATCAGCCTGCATCTGGATGCGAGTTGAGCGGGAGAAGAAGTGAAGAAGTGAAAAAGTGAAGAAGTGAAAAAGTGAAAAAGTGAAAGAGTGAAGAAGTGAAACAGTGAAACGGCGGCCAGGGAGCGGAGGCCCGATCAGTGGGCGGGGTACTGGCCTGCCGGGTTCCGATGGGTCGTTTCCGCCGGGGTTTTCCGCAGGCTGCCGGCCATGGCCGCAGACGATACAATCCCTCTCAGACACTCATGCGATTTTCGACCGGGGTGTGGAGGAGTGAGCAGGGATGGGTTATCAGGTTCTGGCCAGGAAGTATCGTCCGCAACGATTTTCCGACGTGGCCGGCCAGGATCATGTCACGCGCACACTGCTGAACGCGCTGAGCCAAAACCGCATTGCGCACGGGTATATCTTTTCCGGCCACCGCGGTATCGGTAAGACCACCATCGCGCGCATTCTGGCCATGGCTTTGAACTGCCGTTCCACAGTGGGCAGCGCGGAGCGGCCGACCCACGAGCCGTGTCTACAGTGCATGTCCTGCCGCGAGATCTCATCGGGAGGCAGCGCGGAGGCCGGCGAAATGGCCACCCACTCCTTCGACTTCATTGAGATCGACGCAGCCTCGAACCGCGGCATTGATGACGTGCGTTCAATTCGTACCCAGGCATCGGTGCAGCCGGCCCGGGACAAGTACAAGATCTTCCTGCTCGACGAAGCTCACCAGATCACGGATGCGGCGTTCAACGCCATCCTGAAGACGCTGGAAGAGCCGCCGGAGTGGACCATCTTCATGATGGCGACCACGGAGCCGGAGAACATTCCGCAGACGATTCGGTCGCGCTGCCAGCATTTCAGCTTTCATGCCGTGAAGTTTGAGGACATTCTGGGCCAGCTGCGCATGATTGCGGGGCAGGAGCAGGTGGAGGCGGAGGACGCCGCACTGGCTCTGCTGGCGGAGGCGGGCGATGGGTCGATGCGCGATGCCCTCTCGATCATGGACCAGGCGATTGCGTCGGCTCCGGTGGAGAACGGGCGCGCGGTGCTGGCGGCACAGCAGATTCGCGATCTGATGGGGTCGGTGCCCAACGCGATCTTCGAGCGCTTGCTGGAGGCGGTGGGGGCGGGTCAGAGCGCGGAGCTGATGGAGCAGCTGAATGTGCTGCTGAGTGCGGGGCATAGTCCGTCGTCGCTGGCCCGGCAGATGGCTCGGTATTTGCGCAATGCCTTGATGGCCAAGCTGGGCGGGGAGCAGACGGAGTTGCTGCAGATCTCGGCTGACGAGCGGGCGCGGGCCATGCGCACGGCGATGCTGTTCAGCGAAGAAGATCTCACCCGCAACCTGCAGATTGTTTTGCGCACCTTCGACGAGCTGAATTACCGCCAAGAGCAGCGATTCCATTTGGAACTGGGGCTGCTGAAGCTGGTGCATGCGCAGCGGCTGCTGCCCCTGGAAGAGCTGCTGAGCGGGGTGGCAAGTGGGGCTCCGGTGACGAGAAGTGCTTCGCCGGCACCGACGTCCCGTCCAGCGACCACGACGCCCGGTTCAGGGGCTTCGGCGTTTGGTGCAGCGCGGCCTGCGGCAGTGGCTCCGGCCAGTCCTGCGGCCAAGCCGGCCCCGGCGGCTCCGTCGCTATCGCCGTTCGGATCTTCGAGCGGCGCCTGGGGCAGTACGCCGACGATCAAGCAGAGTGCGGAGCCGGCAGCGGTTGCTGAGAGGCCGGTTGCGGTGATGGCAGTAGAGCCCGCGCCTGCGCCCGCGCCGGTGATGGTGCGCGAAGTTGCGCCAGAGCCTCCTCAGACTCTTTCTGCTCCAGGGTTGAAGCTGGTGCCAGATCCCGCTCCGGTAAGCGTGGCCGCGCCGTTTCCTGCCGTGGCTGCGACTCCCGTAGCAGGATTTGCAGAGACGGTGACGGAAGGCGCGTTGGCGAAGGCTCCCGCGCCAGAAGAGAGTGCGAGCGGGGGACCGAGCGTTGATGAGTTGCGGCAGGCGGTGGTGTCGGCGCTGGCAGAGGCCGGGCACGCTTCGGCATCGCAGCTGCTGGCGGCCGGCAACTGGGTGCTGGACGTATCGAATCTGCGCATCGAAGTGGCGGGCATGGGCAAGAAGATGCTCAGCCTGACGGTGAATGCCGCTGCCGAGAAGCTCATCAAGCAGGAACTGCAGCGTTTGCGCGGGCCGGTGCGCTTTATGGTGGTGCCGGGTGAGGCAGGCTCGACCTCTGCTGCTCCGGTGGCCGCAGTGCCGCTGGCAGGCAGCATTCAGGATGAAGCGCTAAAGAATCCGCTGGTGCAGCGCGCGAAAGAGGTCTTTAACGCCGAAGTGCGCAGCGTACTGGATTTGCGCGCCAAGTAGAGGTACTGGGAGACGAGATGTTCAATCCGCTCAAGATTCAAGAGATGTTGTCGCAGGCCAACCAGATGAAGGACGAGATGCAGCGCAAGCTGGAGCAGACCGTGGTGGAGGGCTCTAGCGGCGGCGGTGCGGTGTCGGCCACGATGAACGGCAAAAAGCAGCTCCTGAAGCTGCACATCGATCCCTCTGCGGTGATTGGGTTGAGCGGAGAAAAGCCCGATGTGGAGATGCTGGAAGATCTGGTGATCGCCGCAGTAAACGACGCGGGGCGCAAAGCCGAGGAGATCATGCAGAGCAGCGTGCAGGGTATGTTGGGCGGTCTGAACATACCGGGACTGGGCTAAGCAGGGTTTGGAGAAGGTGGGCTCTTCAGAGCCTCCCGGGCCGGATTGACGTGAGTGCAGTCGCTGACGCTTCCCCATGAACGTCGCAATCTTTTTTGATTCGAAACGAAAGGCAAGGGAACGATCGTATGAATCGTAGGGGCTTTCTGCAACTGGGGGCGGTAGCGGGAGCGGCGATGCTGGCTCCGCGCTGGGTTCGGGCACAGGGAGGCACTGTTCCCGATCGCGTGCTGGAAGGACGAGCGATGGGACTGAAGACGCCCATCACCACGACCAAGCTCTACGACAACGTTTATCTGCTGCAAGGGGCGGGCGGCAACATGGCTCTGCAGACTGGGTCGGAGGGGAATCTGCTCATCGACGCCAGCTTCAGCACGGCAGTTCCCAAGGTGCGGGAGGCGATTGCGGCGGTGAGCCACGATTCTCCGGACGTGCTGATCAATACCCATTGGCACTACGATCACACGGATGGCAACGAGGGGCTGCATGCTGCAGGGTTCACCATCCTGGCCCATCAGAATACGCGCAAGCGGATGGCGCAGGCGCAGGAGATTACGTTCTTCCATCTGATGCTGCCGGCTTCTCCGGCAGCGGCTCTGCCGGCTTCTCCGGCAGCGGCTCTGCCGGCCATCACGTTCGATGATGCAATGCACACCTGGCACAACGGAGACACCTTGGATCTGGTGCACTTCGATCCTGCGCACACGGATACGGACATCTACATCCATTTCCAGAAGGCGAATGTGCTGCATGTGGGCGACACCTGGTTCAACGGATTCTATCCGTTTCTCGATGAGTCTACGGGGGGAAATATCAGCGGCATGATTCGCGCTAACGAGAAGGCGCTGGCGTTGGCGGATAGCGAGACGAAGATTATCCCCGGGCATGGACCTTTGGGCACGAAGGCTGACCTGCAGAAATTTCATGACATGCTGGAGACGGTGCGAGACAGAGTGGCGAAGCTGAAGTCCGCGGGAGCCAGCGAGCAGGAGACGATCGCGAAAAAGCCCACCGCCGATCTGGATGCAACGTGGGGTAAGGGCATGTTCGGTGGCGATGTGATCACCGGCATTGCCTATCGCACGCTCTAGGCCGGGGCGGAAAGCAGCAGGGAGGCGGTCAGGTGTCACGCTACGCGGAGCCGATGGCGCGGCTCATCGAAGAGTTCAAGAAGCTGCCGGGGGTGGGTACCAAGACCGCGCAGCGCTACGCCTTTTATCTGCTGCGCGGAAGCGACAGCGACGCCGCCGCGCTGGCGGATGCGGTGCGCGAACTGAAGGCTAGCCTGCGTCTATGTTCGGTATGCAACAACGTGACGGATGTCGATCCGTGCGCCTACTGCGCGAACCCCGCGCGCAACCATCGCCTGGTTTGTGTGGTGGAAGAGCCGACGAGCATTGCGGCCATCGAGCGCACACGAGGGTATGCAGGGGTGTATCACGTGCTGCATGGAACCCTGTCTCCGCTGCACGGCGTGGGCCCGGATCAGCTGCGAGCGGGCGGGCTGCTGGCGCGGGCGGAGCGCGGCGAGGTGGAGGAAGTGATTCTGGCTACCAGTCCGACCCTGGAAGGGGAGGCGACGGCTTCCTGGCTGGCCACCGCGTTGAGGGCTTTTCCTGTACGAGTGACGCGAATCGCCACCGGCGTTCCTGCGGGCAGCGACATCGAATATGCCGACGAGGTGACGATGGCTCGGGCCCTGGAGGGCAGGAGAGACCTGTAGGGACGGGAATCGCGTTCAAGGTGGAAAGAAAGACTAGATCGAGCGCGGCATGGTGCGGGTAGGAATTCCCGATGCGGCGCGTAGCTTCTCCAGCAGGTCGGGAGGGCGAACCGGCTTAATGAGGACCTCAAATTTGAGATTCTTGGCGCGCACGCTGGCCATGGCGTCTTCTTCCGGAGTACGTCCCGAGAGCAGGAAGACGTGGGTCTGGGGCAGAAGGCTGCAAATCTCAATCGCGGCGTCGACGCCGCTGATGTCGGCCATCCACACATCGCTGATGAGGATGTCGGGCCGGAATTGAGTGGCCAGGGAGATGGCCTCGATGCCGGTGTAGACGGCGCGGGCCTCAAAGCCGGACTGGTTGAGGATCATGGCAAGCGTATCGGCGATGAGTCTCTCGTCATCGGCGATGAGCACTTTGGGACGTGACGAACTGAGCATGGACCTCCTGCCCCGGATAGCCCGCAGGGTGAACAAAAACACAACAGACCAGCGGAGACCGGCGCAGCTAACGATGCGCAATAGAGGAACGTTGTATGCGGCTCGGCAGATTGTAGCGGCGATCCGTTGAGGACCGCCGGGGTAAGGGAACGATCGACTAATTGACGCTGCGCAGTTTGCTGAGCAGATCCTGGGGGTGTACGGGTTTGGCCAGGATTTCGAAGTCGTAGCCTTGAGCATGGGCCCGTTCCAGCAGGTCGGCCGTGGCGGCTTGACCGGAGAACAGCAGAATCTTGATGGAGGGCAACAAGGCACGAATGCGAATGGCGGCATCAATTCCGTTGAGGTCGGCCATGATGACGTCGGAGATCAGCATGTCGGGCTGAAAGGTGGGGGCGAGCTCCAGGGCCTTTTCGCCGGAGTAGACGGCACGGGCTTGGAAGCCGCTCTGGTTCAGGATCATGGCAAGGGTGTCGGCGATGACCCGTTCGTCGTCAGCCACAAGGACTTTGGGTTTATTCGTTGTGTCGGACATAGGCTCCTGGAGACTGTGATGCAATAAAGGGCACCAGCGTGCCGGGGAAAAAGTTGCTTACCCCATAACCGGCCTGCAAGACGGATGTTACCTCGGAAACCCCAGGGGACAGGTGTCGCCGGATGAAGTTCATGGAGGTGCGAGGTTGGCTTGTGGAACCGGTTGTGGTTTAGGACAATCCATCTGGCTGGACTGCCACGTATTCGATGATACGCTCAGCTGAAGGAGGTGGGGGTAACCGTTTCTTCCCCGCTCACTTCCCAACCCTGAAAGCTACTTAAGTTCGATTGCCATCCGATGCGATTTTATCCGATTGCAATCCTGCAGCCCTAGACTTGCAACATAAGCGTAACACTCTGCGACTGATCATTTACAAGCCGGAGAACCGTGCATGCAAGCAGCCAGCCTGCCCAACGAAATAGAGGTCGCCGCGGGCGAAGCGATCATCCGCGCCGAGCGCATCGAGAAGTACTATGCGCAGCCCAGCGAAAACCGGATTCAGGTGATTGCGCCCACCGATTTGACGATCGTCCCGGGAGAGATCCTGGCCCTGCTGGGTCCCTCGGGCTCCGGAAAGTCAACGATGCTGCGAATGCTGACCGGGTTGTCTCGCCCTTCGGCCGGACGTGTGTTTTGGCATGAGAAGCCGATCGCGGAGACGGAGATCAACGTCTCGATCGTGTTTCAGAGTTTCGCGCTGTTTCCCTGGCTGACGGTTCTGGAGAACGTGGAGGCGCCCTTGCAGGCGCGCGGGGTGCCCCCGGACGAGCGGCGGGAGCGCAGCCTGCGCATGCTGGACACGGTGGGTTTGGACGGCTTTCAGGCCGCTTATCCGAAGGAGCTGTCGGGCGGCATGCGGCAACGGGTGGGTTTTGCGCGGGCGTTGGTGGTAGAGCCCGAGGTCCTGTTTATGGACGAGCCGTTTTCTGCCCTCGACGTGTTGACCGCGGAGAACCTGCGCAGCGAACTGCTGGAGTTGTGGGCCAAGAAGACGATGCCCACCAAGGCGGTTTTCATCGTAACCCACAACATTGAGGAGGCGGTTCTGCTGGCGGACCGCATTATTGTGCTGGGGCGCAATCCGGGGCACATTCGCACGGATTTCCGGGTGCAGCTGACGCAGCCGCGAGACCGCAAGTCGGATCAGTTCACGCAGCTGGTGGACTACATCTACAAAGTACTGACGCGGCCCGATGTGATGCCGGAGGTGCCGGATCAGAGTGGAGGCAAAAAGGTCCGCGACCAGCGGCAGATGCGGTACCAGATGCTGCCGCATGCGCGTCCGGGTGGCATGGCCGGTTTGCTGGAGCTGCTGATCGACAAGGGCGGGCGGGACGACATCTACCGGCTGGCCGACGATCTGGCCTTCGAGATCGACGACCTGCTGCCGATTGTGGATGCGGCGCAGCTGCTGAGCTTCCTCCGCGTAGAAGAGGGCGATGCGGCCATCACGGATCAGGGCGCGGAGTTCGCCAACTCAGAGATCCTGCGGCAGAAGGAACTGTTTCGCGAGGCGGCACTGGAGCATGTGCTGCTGCTGCGGCAGATTCGCCGCGCGCTGGAAGCCAAGAGCGATCACACGGTTCCGGAGGAGTTCTTTCTGGACATGCTGGACGAGCAGTTCAGCGAAGATGAGTGCCTGCGCCAATTGGAGACGGCCATCACCTGGGGGCGCTATGCCGAACTGTTCGACTTCGACGCAGCGCGGCGGCGATTCATTCTCCCCGAGGCGCACGAAGAGGAAGACGCAACCAGCGAGGAGCGTGAGTGAAGATCCAGGCTCCGTTTGAACGATCGCTGGTGACTGTGCGCAGTTGGCCTGTGTTCATCGACCTGGGCGTGGGATTATGCGCGCTGGCCGTGTTTGTGGCAATTGTGAACGTCGGCTCTTACTGGATGGGCAAGCCGGAGCCGATTACCGCGATTTCTACATCGATTTCGGCGTTGCCGCTGTATGCGATGTACTCGATCGTTCGCATCGCCATCGCATACGTGCTGAGCTTGTTATTCGCCATCGCCTACGGCTATACGGCGGCCCACAATCCTCGGCTGGAACCGTGGATGATCGGTGTGCTGGACGTGTTGCAGTCGATCCCGGTGCTGAGCTTTCTGCCTCCAGTGGTGTTGGCGATGGTTGCCCTCATTCCCGGGCATCAGCTAGGGATCGAGCTGGCGGTGATCTTCCTCATCTTCACCGGCCAAGTGTGGAACCTCGCGTTCAGCTTCTATTCGTCGTTGAAGACAATTCCAAAGGAGATGATCGAGGCATCGAGGGTCTACCGCTACTCGGCGTGGCAGCGGTTCTGGCAGTTGCAGATGCCCTATGCGGCCATCGGTCTGGTGTGGAATTCGATCATCTCGGTGGCAGGCGGATGGTTTGCGCTCATCGCGTGCGAGATTTCGCCGTTTAGCAACTACGCCTTCCGGCTGCCGGGACTGGGGAGCTATCTGCAGGTGGCGGCCGACTCCGGCAACATGCGCGCGCAGTTCGCGGGGTTGGGAGCGATCATTCTCATCGTCGTGGCCACGGACCAACTGATCTGGCGGCCGTTGATCGCCTGGACCGATAAGTTCAAGTTCGAGCAAGTGGAATCGACGGATCGGGTGGTATCCCCGATTTTGGAACTGCTGCGCCGGTCGCGTATTGCTTCGATGCCGGGGGAACTGTGGCGGCGCTTTGAGGAGCCTCTTTATCGCCGGATTGCAAAGCGCGAAGAGAACCGGGTAGTCCAAGCCATCGATGACGATTCTCAGAACAGTGCGTCCATGCTGTTCTGGATCGTCGGGCTGCTTGGCGTGGCCATTGTGGTGTGGGGCGCCATGCGGGCCATTGCCATGCTGCATCAGATCACGGGCGCCGAGCTGCTGCTGCTGATCAAGAGCGCAGCGGCTACGTTTCTGCGCATCAATGCGGCATTGATGATCTCGCTGGCATGGACTGTGCCGGTGGGTGTGGCGATCGGCTTCAATCCGCGGCTGGCGCGTTTTGTGCAGCCGGTAGCGCAGGTGCTGGCGTCGATTCCCGCCACCGCCTTCTTTCCCATTCTGCTGGTGGGGCTGGTGCGGATCGGCGGGGGACTGGGCATCGGCTCGGTGGCGTTGATGTTGCTGGGCACGCAGTGGTACATCCTGTTCAACGTGATCGCGGGTGCGATGTCGATTCCGTCGGATCTGCGCGAAGTAACCTCGCTGTACCGGTTTACTCGCTGGCAGCGATGGACCAAGCTGATCCTTCCGGGAATCTTTCCTTACCTGATCACGGGGATGGTGACGGCATCGGGTGGCGCTTGGAACGCGTCGATCTTTGCGGAGTACTCGCGGGTACACGATCATGTGCTCAGGACCGTTGGCTTGGGCGCGCAGATTCAAGGAGCGAATGATTCCGGACAGTTTCCTGTTCTGCTGCTGGCCACGATCTTGATCTCGCTGATGGTGGTGACCATGAACCGCCTGGTGTGGAGGAGGTTGTACCGGCTGGCGGAGACGCGGTATAAGCTGGAAGCCTGAGACGGAGAGGCAATGATTCGGGTAGGCGTAGTTGGCTTCGGATTGGCGGGCAGGGTGTTTCACGCGCCCTTGATCGCATCGGTGGATGGGCTGGAGCTGGCGGCGGTAGTGGAACGGAGCGGCGACGAAGCGGCGCGGCGCTATCCCGGAATCGTGACGTATCGCTCGTTTGAGGCGCTGCT
>CBJOJD010000033.1:0-24476 GCA_966443485.1 uncultured bacterium
CGGGCAGCGAATGGATTCCGCAGGGGCGCGTGTCCGGTGTGCTCACCGCAAAGAAGGGAACCAGCAACCAGATTGCCTACCTATATTTAGCCTTGGCCCGGTCTGCTGGTCTGACTGCCCGTCCGGAGCGCATCGCCAGTCGCAGCCACCGCATGTTCAACTCTGGTTTCCAAGACAATCAACAACTTGACTCGGTGGTGATCGCCCTGGACCCTGACGGCAAGGAGCACATCGTCGATCCGGGCACCAAGCTCGCGCCCTTCGAAACGCTGCATTGGGCGCATTCCGGCGCGGGAGGGGTTGCCCTTGGCGCCAACGGAAAGGTTGAAACCATCATCACCCCCCTCCAGAGAAACAGCGACAACGCCACCCTCCGGGTTGGGAGCCTGACTGTCGGGTCGCAGGGCGGCGTCTCGGGAACTCTGAAGATCGCTTTCCTGGGACAGGAGGCTCTGCAACTCCGCCAACTCGCCTTACGCTCTGGGCCAGATGCTGTTAAGGCCGAGATCGATCGCGAAGTGGCCGGCCAGGTCCCCACGGGGGTACATGCTACCGTGGACCACCTTACCTACCTCGACGATCCGAACCGGCAACTGCTTGCGATCGTCCAGGTGAGTGGCTCCCTCGCGGAGCCGGCGGCGGGCCGCCTGACGCTGCCCCGCCTCTTTTTCGGTACCCGGGAACAGAATCCGTTTCCGGCGCAGCGGGATAGCGAACTCCCCGTTCACATGCCCTATCCTGCTCAGGAGCAGGAGCAGATTACGTACGTCCTGCCCGCCGGTTTCGTTGTCGAGCCGAAGCCCCAGGACGCCTCACTGAATATGCAGGAAGACGCGACCTACCAGGTGAGGTCGAAGGTGGAGACAAACTCCATCACCAATGCCCGTGTTCTGGCCAGAGGCTTCACCTTCCTGGAAGGCCAGAAGTACGCTTCCCTGCACGACTTTTATCAGAAGGTGATCGAGGCCGATCGCCAAAATCTGGTGCTCAGCCCTGCAGCCGGTCAAAAAGCCGCTCAATAGGTCTGTTCAAGCCGAGGGGGACCAGCCGAATCCCCCTCAGTCCCCCCCCGGGGGGCGGAAAAAAGTTCCAAAATGCTCAGCCAGTCCAGCCGGTAAGTCTAACAAATGATCAGTTTTGCGGCATCTCGGTAAAACGCTTACAAGACCCGTCCGGTTGCATGTTACAACCCTGTAAGACAGCCGGCGAACGTCAGTAAATTGCAGATTGTAAAGGCGTCTATCCTCCGGGCCAGGAATGCTGTTGTCACAATTTTTACCCCGGTTTTCCTCGATATTTACTATTGATTTTTGAATGAAAAATTCCTAAAATGAAAGACGTAAGCTTACCTCAGGACCGGGCAAGCCATTCCCCGGGTAGCCGTCCGAGGCTGTTCGAAAATTACCCCTTCTGTTAAGGAAACCCAATGGCAAAGCGTCGTGGAAATCCGAATTGGGGCAAGCCGGAGCCCATTGGCCCCGTAGTGCCTACCGTCACCTCCTTCGAGCAGATCGTGAAGGAGTTTAAGCTCACACCGGATCAATACATCCGGTCGACCCGTCTTCGGGAGTGGGCCCGTCGTAACAAGAACTCCAAGTACATCCCCGAGGCGCTCCTGGAAGCCTGGGGATTCGAGATCGAGTCGACGTTGTAGCGTTTCGGTCATTCCAGCAAAAACGCCGCCTTCGGGCGGCGTTTTTGCTGCTCCCGACGGCTCTCACTCGCTACTCCCAAGGTTCCGGGCGCCAGCTGCCATCCGCCGTCCCGTACGGGCTGGCCACCACCACCGTGTAGCCGTCCAGATCTCTGATCCACAGCTCCCAGTGGTTGGGCCCTCCGTCTCCGTCGGGTGGATTCCGGTGCTTGCCGAGCACAACCTCCACACCCATCTCGCGCGCGCGCCGCTCCACGGCGTCAAAGTCTTCTACTTCGAACCAGAGCAGCAGCCCGTTTCCATACGGTTTGTCCTTGGGATCGCCGATGGGCCCGTGATGGTGCTCAACTTCGAAGCTGTGCAGTTGCAATACGAGCTGCCCGGCGGCCACCAGCTGTTCGTATGCCTTGCCGCCGTGTGCGCTCTTGAGCCCCAGCAAGCGCTGATACCAGCGGCTGCTCGCCTCTACATCCCGCACTGCAATCAACGGCTGCGGACGCACCATAGGTAGCACCCTCCCCCAGCCCGTCCGGAGAACCGTTACGGGGCTAGCACCGCCAAGTTATCACGCTGCTCGGCCAATCCGACGAATTTAGACCTGCTTTTGCGGGCCATGCCGCGTATCGGCGAGAATAGGAGAGCTATGCCGCAGAGTGCACGTAGTTTTGAGCCGCCGTTTACGGACGTCCCGGGAGCTCTGGCCGATATTCGCGCCGGCCGCATGGTTGTCGTGGTCGACGATGAAGATCGCGAGAACGAAGGCGACCTGACCCTGGCCGCCGAGCATGTCACCCCTGAAGCCATCAACTTCATGGCGCGGTTCGGCCGCGGACTGATCTGCCTCACTCTGACCGAAGAACGTGCGGACTACCTGCGTCTCTTCCCCATGACCCAGCAGAACTCCTCGCGCTTCGGCACGGCCTTCACCGAGACCATCGAAGCCCGGGAAGGCGTCACCACCGGCATCTCAGCCTCCGACCGCGCTCAGACTATTCGCGTTGCTATCGATCCCAAATCCACGGCTGCCGATCTCGCCCGACCCGGACACATCTTCCCCTTGCGTGCCCGTCGTGGCGGCGTTCTGGTGCGCGCCGGCCAGACCGAAGCCTCTGTCGATCTGGCCCGCATGGCTGGCCTCACTCCTGCCGGCGTCATCTGCGAGATCATGCGCGATGATGGCGAGATGGCTCGAGTCCCTGATCTGATTCCGTTCTGTCAGGAACACGGTCTCAAGATCCTTACTGTGGCGGAGCTGATCCGTTACCGCCTCCGCAATGAGCGCTACATCGTGCGTGCCGGTGAGACTCGCATTCAAACCAAGTACGGCGAGTTCCGCATGATCGCCTACGAAAGCGAAGTCAACGGGGGAGAGAGTCACCTGGCCCTGGTGCGCGGCGACCTGTGTCCCGGCTGTCCCGCTTTCAATGAGGGATCGTCCATCTCCACCGGCGGCGATGCCCTTCGTCCGCCTTGTTCCCATCCCGTGTTGGTTCGCGTGCACACCCGCTGTACCGCAGGCGACATCTTTGGGGCCGACTGCCGCTGTCGCGAGATCTTGGACGAATCCATGCGCATGATCGCGGAGGAGGGCTGCGGCGCCGTGCTCTACCTCCACAACACATCGCGCGGCTTTGAGATCGATCGCACACCCAAGACGGTCTTTGCTCCCGGAGGCGAAGTTGCGCCCTCCGCCGTGGATCCGGTTCCCGCCGGGCACCTTCTCCTACACTCCGATCTGCGCTCCCGCGAGGCTGCTCAGGACCGCTCCGGCCGGATTCTGCGCGCCATTGGCTTGGGCGGCCAGATCCTTTCCGATCTTGGAATTCAGCGCATCCGCCTGCTCTCCAACACCCCCATGCACATCCCGGCACTGGAGGGCTTCGGCCTCGAAATCGTGGAGCAGGTGCCCATCCCGGTGGAGGCATGTACCCGCGCCCGCTAAGTCGGCGCGTTCAGCAAGCCCTGCGTTTGCAAAGAGCTATGCGTTAGATAGTGATTCCCGCCCGGCTGTGGGCTTAGGACAATCTACTTCTCTCCTCGATCCGGCATCTGACAGGGTGAAAGCGAGGAGAGCGCCCGTTGCCTGGTTCGAACTTCCGAAACCGCATCCTGAAAGCATTGTCTGATTCCGAGGCGAGGGTGATTCTCCCCCGCCTTCGCGCCGTAGACCTTCCCTTAGGAATGATCCTGCGAGAGCCGGGGACCGACGACCGGTATGTTTACTTCCTGGAAAGCGGAATGGCCTCGGCCACCGCTCTGTCCAAAGAAGGCGATTCCATCGAGGTTGGATTGGCTGGCCCAGAGGGGCTGGTTGGCATCTCTTCCTTGCTGGGCCACCGCGGTCTGCCGCACCGGACCGTGATGCAGGGCTCGGGGTACGGCTACTCCATCGAAACCGAGATCGTGCGCTCCGAGTTCCTCAAGGGTGGTCCCTTCACCCACGCGGTGCATGACTTCCTCCATGCCCAGCTCGTCCAAGCCGCGCAATGCGCGTTGTGCAACCGGGTTCACGAGGTCGAGCCGCGTCTGGCACGATGGATTCTCGCCGCTTCCGACATTATGGAGACTGCGGAACTGGAGATGACGCAGGAGTTTCTCTCTCAAATGATCGGAGTGGGACGCCCTTACGTGACAGTCGCCGCAGGCACGCTCAAGCGGGCCGGTATGATCGACTATCGCCGGGGCCGCCTTTCAATCGTGGACCGGCCCATGCTGGAAGACGCAGCTTGTGAGTGCTACGCGGCGCTACGTTCCGAATTCGACATCATCTATGACCGGCTTGAGGCTGCGCGGCCGAGCAAGGCCGAAGCGTGAGACGCCAGGACCGTAGGTGAATTTTGCCTATCCTGCGGGTCCGGAGGCGAGCTCGTGCGGCTTGACTCTGCGAAAGATCCACCCTAGCCCTGCGGCGACGGCGGTGATCGCCGCGCACCAGCGGAAAATATCGAGAAACGACAACAGCAGTGCCTGCTGCTGCAGCATGCGATACAAAACACCCAGCGCCAGCTGATGTCCTGTGTCATGCCCGTAGTACTGAGCGAGATAGTGGCCGAGCCGTTCCGCGTGGTGCTGAAACCAGTAGCCACTCTGGGGCACGGCCGCCACAAGCCGAGTTTGGTGAAATGCGGCTCTTCGCACCAGCTCCGTCTGCGCCATCGAGATCCCCACCGATCCGCCCAGATTACGCAGCAGGTTGAAGATGCCGGTGGCATTGCCGATCTCCTCGTTGCGCAGCGTCCCCGTGCCCATGTTCCCGAGCGGAACGAACAGAAAGCTCATGCCGAAGCCAGCCGCGATGATCGGAATGAGCAAAGTATGCGGTCCGGTCTGCAAGTTCACAAACGAGAAGAGCAGCGACGACAGCGTGAAGACCGTGAATCCCACAAACAGCAGCCAGCGGTTGTCGAGTTTCTGGCTGATGTAGCCCACGATGGGCAGCCCCATCATGGCACCGAATCCTCGCGGCGCCACTACAATCCCAGCCGTCAGCGCTGTATAACCCAGTACCTCCTGGTAGAGCAGAGGCAGCATCGATACCTGAATGTAAAGTACGAACCCCACCAGAAAAATCAGCAGGCAGCTCACGCCGAAGTTCCAGTTGCGCTTGATGACGTGCAGGTCCACGAGTGGAGTCTTACTTCGCCAGGAGTGCACTACAAACCAGGTGAACGAAACTCCCAGCAGCAGCGTGGCCCAGCGAATCCAGGCCGCGCCAAACCAGTCGTCCTCCTGTCCTTTATCCAAGATGATCTGCAGGCTACCGGTCCAGAGACACAGCAACCCAAAGCCGAGGTTATCGAAAGGTCCAGCCTTGGTCTCCCGAATATACGAGGGATCATGCACGAACTTGCTGATCATGAAGATCGCCAGCAGACCGATGGGGATATTGATGTAAAACGCGTAGCGCCAGCTGTAGGCATCTGTCAGCCAGCCGCCCAGAGTCGGCCCCAGTACCGGCGCCACTACCACGCCAAAACCGAAAACCGCCATGGCTGCGCCGCGCTTCTTCGGCGGGAAGCTCTCCAGCAGGATCGCCTGCGAAACCGGCTGCAGAGCCCCGCCGCCCACCCCTTGCAGAACCCTCGCAAACAGCAGAAATGACAACGAAGGCGCTGAGCCGCACAGAAACGACGAGACAATGCACAGCCCTACGCAGGTGAGCAGAAATCGCTTGCGTCCGAATCGAAGCCCGAACCAGTGGCTGGCGGGCAGTACCACCGCATTCGCGATGAGATAGCTGGTCAGTACCCAGGTCGCCTCCGAGTTGGAGGCCGCCATCGATCCCGCGATATAAGGCAACGCCACCGAGGCGATGGTCGTGTCCAGCACCTCCATGAACGTGGCCAACATGACTGAAATGGCGACAATCCACGGGTTTACTGCAACCGGTTCACGCTGTGCGGTACTCGGCCAGGGGATGGCCGCTTTTCTGGTTCCGTAGCTGGCTCGCAATGCCGTGGCCATCGACCCCGCTCCGCAGAGGGCCCGATTCTCGCGATGGCCACCTTAAGCTTTTCAGGAGGGGACGTACAGTGCCCCGCATCACAGCGGGCGCGGCTCCCAGGTCTCCCTGCTGCTGAGACCTGGGATACGCAGATACAGGCGGACGGTAGACCGCGGTCAGCTGTGAGCTAAAAGCCAGCAGCTAGTGGCTTTCACCACGCTCCATGCGCGACTATTCTTGGACCGTCTACCAGCCAAGCACGTAGGCGAAGATCAGCGGCGCCACGATCGATGCGTCCGATTCGATGATGAACTTGGGAGTCTTCTCTCCGAGCTTGCCCCAGGTGATCTTCTCGTTGGGCACTGCGCCCGAGTACGATCCATAGCTCGTCGTCGAGTCGCTAATCTGGCAGAAATACGCCCATAGCGGCACGTTGTCGCGCTGCAGATCCTGGTGCAGCATGGGCACCACGCAGATGGGGAAGTCACCGGCGATGCCGCCCGCGATCTGGAAGAAGCCCAGGGGCGACTTCAGCGTGGTCTCGGTGTACCACTCAGCCAGATCCATCATGTACTCGATGCCCGTGCGCACCGTGTGCACCTTCTCAACATCCTTGGAGATGCAGTGTCCGGCGTACATATTGCCCAGCGTCGAATCCTCCCATCCCGGAACAAACATGGGCAGATTCTTCTGGGCCGCGGCCAGCAGCCAGCTATTCTTGGGATCGATCTGGTACGACTTCTCCAAGTCGCCCGAGAGCAGGATCTTGTACATGAACTGGTGGGGGAAGAAGCGCTCGCCGGCTTGATCGGCACGCACCCATTCCTTCAGCACCTCATTCTCGATGCGGCGCATGGCCTCCATCTCGGGAATGCAGGTGTCGGTCACGCGGTTCATGTGCCGAGCCAGCAGCTTGGTCTCGTCCGCCGGAGTCAAATCGCGATAGTGCGGCACGCGCTCATAAAAATCGTGCGCCACCAGGTTGAATACATCTTCTTCCAGGTTCGCGCCCGTGCAGCAGATGCCGTGAATCTTGTCCTGGCGGATCATCTCCGCGAGTGACAGCCCCAACTCCGCCGTGCTCATCGCGCCCGCGATGGTGACGAACATCTTGCCGCCCTGCTCCAGCAGGTCCTTGTAACCCTGCGCCGCGTCCACCAGGGCTGCTGCGTTGAAGTGACGGTAGTGATGCTTGATGAAAGACGTGATAGAAGACATACCTGTGTTCTGACTCCTGCGGGAAAAATCCGTTCCACGGTGATGGCCGGAAGCACTTCGCTGGGTGGCTTTATCGAGGGAGAAGCCACAAGAACGGCCCAGGAAGGCACATCGGCGGGAAATACTGCTCTCCCTAAGCTATCACAGGATATGGCCGCCAAAATTGAACGTCAGGAGGTGTTCTGAACCACCTCGCTGAGTCGAAATGCTGCCCGCTTACCACTGCAATTTGTGACTCTGGTCACGGCACAATCCGGCGGACAGGAATCTTCTGTGTGCGTGAATCTCTGCTGTCGTTTTGCTGCCGTTTTGGTTGCCGCCCTTGGTCTGCTTTCCGCGTCCCCTGCACGCGCCGTGCACAAGCCGGCCAATGACGATTGCCTAACCTGCCATGGCGACTCGTCGCTCAGCAACGAAGTCAACGGCCACAAGGTCAGCCTCTATGTGGATGGCGCCAAACTTCAGCACTCCATTCATGGCAGCATCTTTACCTGCGTCGACTGCCACAAAGATGTGAAAGGGATGGTGCACGAGACCACGCCCAAAAAGATCTCGTGCGCCGACTGCCACTCCGACGCCGCGCAGGCCTACTCCCACAGCCTTCATGCCAAGCCGACCAAATCAGTAGCGCCGGCCGCGACCTGCAGCGATTGTCATAGCGGGCCCCACGAAGTCCTGGCCGCTGATGATCCGCTCTCTCCCACCAGCCACAAGAACATCCCCGTGACCTGCGGCCGTTGTCACGGCCAGAAGTTCCTCATGGAGTCGAACGGCCACAGCGCTCAGCCCTTCATCTCCTACCAGGAGAGCGTGCACGGCCGCGCCATTGAGAACGGTTCGCAGAAGGCAGCCGTTTGCACCGATTGCCACGGTTCCCATCAGATCCTGCCTGCGAACAACGGCCAGTCGCCGATCTCCAAGTTCAATGTGCCCGCAACTTGCGGCAAATGCCACACCGAAGTCCAGAAGAAGTTCATGACCAGCATCCACGGGCAGGGAATTGCTCGCGGCAACGGGCTGGCGCCGGTCTGCACCGACTGTCACGGCATTCACTCCATCCTTTCGCACAAAGATCCCAACTCGCCCGTTGCGGAGCAAAATCTCTCCCTCGACACCTGTGCCCGCTGTCATGAGGGAGTCCGTCTCTCCAAGGAGTTTGGGATTCCTGACCATCGCGTGCAGAGCTATCTGGACAGCTACCACGGTCTGGCCTCCCAGGGTGGATCTATCGTCGCCGCCAACTGCTCCAGCTGCCACGGCGTACACGACATTCTGCCCTCGACCGATCCGCAATCCAGCATCCATCGCGCAAACCTTGAGGCCACCTGCGGGAAGTGTCACAAAGGCGTCACCGGCAAATTCACCCTGACCCGGGTGCATCTTCAAGACGGATTGCAGAGCCGCGATCTCAACTCGCTGGCTGTTCGCTGGGTGCGGCTCATCTATATCCCCCTCATCATCCTGGTCATCGGTGCCATGTTCCTGCACAACGCCATCATCTGGCGCAGCAAGATGATCACTCGCCGTCAGGCGCATCCCGCCATGATGGTGCGCATGACAGCGAATCAGCGCTGGCAGCACCTGGTCCTGCTGGTCAGCTTCATCATCCTGGTCATCACTGGGTTCGCTCTCAAGTTCCCAGACTCGTGGTTTGCCCAACTGCTCGGTATGAGTGAAAAGGTGCGCAGCATCGTGCATCGCGTCGCCGGAGTGGCACTCATCTCTGCCGGCATCTACCACGTCTTTTACCTTGCGGCCGCGCGAGAAGGTCGGCGGTTGCTGCGCGATCTTGTCCCCACGCACCGCGATATCGCCGATCTTTTCGCTGCCGTGCTCTACTACTTGGGACTGCGTCAGCAGAAGCCCAAGTTCGCTCGCTTCACCTATGCCGAGAAGGCTGAGTACTGGGCATTGGTATGGGGTACCGGTCTCATGGGACTCACCGGAATCATGCTTTGGGCGAAAGTTTGGGTCGGTAATCTTCTGGCGGGCTGGGCCGTGGATGTAGCCACTGCCATCCACTACTACGAAGCCATTCTCGCCACCTTGGCCATCGTCGTCTGGCACTTCTACCTGGTCATCTTCGATCCCGACGTCTATCCCATGAACGGTGCCTGGTGGGACGGCAAGATGCCCGTGGACTTCTATCGCCACGAGCATGAGTTGGACGTTACATCTCTGCCGCCCTCGCCCGCAGTCGACGAAGCAGGCGATCCTCCCATCCCCGGGCAGGACTGAGCTCCTCAGTCCTCCAATCAAGCCTTCAACGTTCGCGACGCAGGCACACGTTCGTAGAATAAGTGCGTGCATGCGTGGCTAGCAGTATCTCAGCACCGCATGGATGGCTTCGATCCACGCGTGCCGAAGAGGACGATTCACTCCGTGTCCGGAGTCACTCTTTGGTGGCAGTGTCGCGCTGAAAGTACCACAACGGGACCCGCATAAGACGCTGACTCAGAATGAAACTCCACCCTTGCGACATTGCTTGTTCGTGCGTGTTTTCGAGTCATTCGCTGGTTACTCTTTGGGAGCGATACACCTCCAAAGGAGAAACCAACACATGCTTTCCAACACTCTGATCATTCGTTCCTTGGTTCTTGCCACCATCTTCTCGCCCGCGGCCGTTTGCCTGGCCGGTCCCATGTCGCCCGCTCCTACGCCTCCTGGACCGCACGTGACCCGGACCATGCATACGGCCCGTTTCAAAGGCCCCATCCAGCCGGCGCCCATTCCTCCGCAGCCCGGGATCTCGGCTGCGCAGGCCGGCCGCGTATCCGCCCGATAGGGAATGACGTAGAAGCATTTCACTGCTAGACTCTAGAAGCGAAGCCAGAGCTCAACTCGCACCGTGTGCGTAGCTTGAGAGATCGCCGCTGAGTAACTGCTGAAGCCGTAGAAGCGCCGCGATCGAAGTAGCATCTTCCTCTGGATTGCCGTAGGCAACCAGTTTGCCGGGACGAACTGGTCCTCGCTCGTGGAGGACTGACAGTGTCGACCTTAGACTTAGCCCTCTGGGTGGCTGGCATCATCATGGAAGCAGTGTTTGTGGCACTGCTTCTACGCCGCCGCGCCTATCGGCTCTTTCCGGTCTTTTGCTGCTACGTTCTCTGGACCCTGCTCAGCGACCTGGGCAGTTTCGCCGTGGAGCACTACTATCCCGACCAGTACCTGCGGGTTTACGTCCTCGAAACCTCGATCGATGCGCTGCTGCAATTTTGCGTGATGGTAGAGCTGGCCTGGTCGATCCTGCGCCCCTACTGGTCTTCGCTCTCCACCGGAGCCATCCTGATTGTGGCTCTCTCCGTGGGCTTGGCCGGCCTGCTCGTCTGGCCCTTTGCCACGGTTCCTGGCTTCGCTGGCCTGCCCGATAACTGGCAGGTCCTGATGCGCGTCCAGGAGACCTGCTCCATCCTTCGCGTCCTCTTCTTTATCGATCTGGTCGGCTGTAGCAAGGTGCTCGAGGTGGGATGGCGGACGCGCGAGCTGCAAATCGCCATCGGACTCGGCTTCTACTCCATGGTGAGTCTGGTAGTCGCCATCCTTCATTCCTACCAACTGGAGAGTCCCCACTATCACCTGCTGGATCAGATCGCAGCTTTCAGCTACTTCTGCAGTTTGTTGTATTGGGTCATCAGTTTCTCCCAAAAAGAGGAACCGCGCCGAAGATTCAGTCCCAAGGCTCACAACCTGTTGCTGAGTGTGGCGGGCAGGCGCCATCCCCGCACCCCTGCCCCCAAGGTCGATTCTTCCAGCAAACCCTCCGGACATCGGGCGGGTTAGTTCGCTGCTGCTTCAGAGCTGAATCCCCCTCATTTCCCTGAGCGATTCAATACTCATGGAGGCTCGCAGGGTCTGCAACTCCATTTTCTAGTTCGGCATCCGAATCGATTGAGCAGAATTTGAATTCGGGAGTCCCCATGAAACAGTTCCGTACCCCAAGCATTGCAGTCCGCCTCGCGTTGGGCGCAGCACTTCTTCTTCCTTTTACCGGCGTGCGTAGCGCGTCCGCGCAGGCAACTGCCAGCCAGGATCACGTCGTCGGCTCGCAAGCACTGCAGCAGCAGCTCGACAACTCCGCAGCGGCTCGGCAGAAGAACATCCAAACCCTCAACGAGTTTGTTGCCACCTCCACTGCGGAAAAGGTGATGCACGATTCGCACGTGGACGCCCAGCAGGTGCGGAACGCCATCCCCACACTCAGCGATCAGGAACTCAATGACCTCGCAACACGCGCCACCAAGGCTCAGAGCGACTTTTCCGCCGGGTACATCGGACCTGGCCTCTTCACTCTGATCGTGCTGGTGGTCATCCTCATCATCATCGTGGCAGTGGTGCATTGAGCATCAGAATGGGCGTTCGCCTGCTATCTGCCGCGGCTCTGCTTGCAGCCAGCAGCTGGGCCTGCGCTCAGTCCGCCCAATGGATCGACGTACCGTTTGTGCCGCAGCCGAAAGATGGCTGCGGCGCAGCTTCGTTAGCGATGGTTATGCAGTATTGGGCTGCGCACCAGGGACCAGCCGCCTCCGATGCAGCCCAGGTCAAGATCATCCAGGATGCGCTCTATTCTCGCCATGAGCACGGAATACCCGCCTCCTCCATGTCCGCGTATCTTCAGCAGCATGGGTATCGTGCCTTCGCGGTCAATGGCACATGGAAGGATCTTGAGCAGCAGATCGCTCAGGGACGTCCGCTCATCGTCGCTCTCCGTCCCGACGGCCAAAAGGAACTGCACTATGTTGTGATCGACGGCATCGATAGCTCGCACGGCCTGGTGATCATGAACGATCCGGCCCAACGAAAACTACTCCAACAGGAGCGTGCCGAATTCGAACGTCAGTGGAGCGCCACCCAGCATTGGCTATTGCTTGCCGTACCGGCATCCGCGTCGCAATAGCCGTTGCACTCGTCTTGCATCCTCTCCCCAGCTCCGGCCAGTGTTCCGCCCCCTCACGTCCCAGCGACGTACAGGATTTCTTCACCCACCAGGATTGGCCTTCGGTAGTGCGCTGGGTGCAAAGCCGACCCCATCCCACCGCCGATGACAACTTCGCCGCAGGACTTGCCCTTGCTCACCTGCAGCGCTGGGACGAGGCTCGTTCCGCTTTCCGGGCAGGCGAACGCCAGTGTCCCAAGCAGGCCCGTTTCTCCGTGGAACTGGCAGGCATCGCCTTTCAGCAAAAGAACTATCCGCGTGCGGAAAGGGAAGTGCGCCGCGGACTGCGTCTCAACCCAGCCGACCAGTACGCCCTCGATCTGGCCGGAACGACCTACCTGCTGGACGGCAATCTCGATGCCGCCCTCAAGTACTGGAACCAGATCCAACGGCCTCACATCGACGAGATTCACTTCGATCCCCAGATCCGTTTGCGTCGTTCGCTGCTGGACCGGTCCTTCGCCTTTGCTCCGCACTCTCTTCTCAAACGGGATCAGTACCTCAGCACTTTGCTGCGGCTGAACGGACTGGGGATCTTTCCCGTGGCCAATATCTCGCTCGTCTCGCGCCCGGGTGGCTCCTTCGATGCCGAGTTCCACGCCTTTGAGCGCAATGGCTTCGGCGGCGGCCCGCTGCAAACTGCGATCGCCGTGCTTTCAGGCGTGCCTTACCGGACCATTTATGTCGACTACTCCAACCTCCACCGCTCAGCGGTGAATTTGGATTCGCTGTTTCGATGGGATGCGCAGAAACGCCGCGCCTGGGTTGACCTCTCCTCGCCGCTTCGTAATCTCTCTCAGTGGCGCTGGAGTCTGACCGGAGACGCCCGCGATGAGAACTGGGCCATCCGACGCTCGTTTACTGGCACCGCTCCCGTCCTGGCTGGTCTCAACCTGCAGACCGTGTCGGCATCTGCCGCCCTCACGTCTTTCCAAAGTGCGCATCTGCAGTGGTCGATTGGGGGAAACGCATCCTATCGCAAATTCCGCGACGTGACTGCCGGTTCAGCCTTGACTCCCGGCCTGCTCGCCCATGGCGTGCAGCTGAAGCAGACCGATACCATCTCGTCCACAGTGCTTGATCTTCCTGAACACCACGTCACCGTCACTGCAGGCGGATCGTTCGAAGTAGGTCGCCTCTGGTCTCCTCCGTCCCACGCCTTTGCCAAGCTGGGTGGCTCCGCGCAGGCAAGCTGGCGCCCGTCCGCGGCCCATGGTCGCTATGACCTCAGCCAGAGCCTTCGCGCCGGGCGCGTCTTCGGCAAAATACCCTTCGATGAGCTCTACATGCTGGGGATGGAGCGCGACAACGATCTCTGGCTGCGCGGCCTGATCGGCGACCGGGATGGACGCAAAGGCAGCTCACCGCTCGGGACCAACTTCATCCTGTCCAATAGCGATGTCTATGCGCGCATTTATGACGGAGGATTCTTCAGCATCCACGCGGGTCCCTTGTTCGATGCGGGCCGGGCGGCCGCGCCCTCCAGGGATCTATCTTCGGGTAAGTGGATCTTTGCCGCCGGCGCTCAGGCCAAGCTGACGGTGTTCGGCACCAGCGTGGTGTTCACCTACGGGCGCAATCTGAGCCAGCACCAGAATGCGTTCTTTGCCAACGTGGCGCACTAGTTCCACCGTCTTGACCAGCTTCAAACCCGCCACTCGTCGGCGCGCCAGTTCTTGATACGCTCTTTGATCTGCTTGCGGGTCAGGTTCTGTTCCAGCGCCTGCTTGGCCAGCGCAACCACTTCGTCGTCGCCGGCAAAGCGCAACCCGATCAGCTGATCCTCGCTGAGGTGACTTAGTTGGCTGTGCCATTCCTGCGGAGCCAGGGCCTGCAACCGCAGCCGCTCCTCCAGCCGGATCACGCGATCCTGCACCTTGAGCGGGTACAGCCGGATGCGAAAGTAGGGAAACACAATGGCGATCGACAGCACCACGAACCACGCGCTCCAAAAGCTCGGGTGCCGGACCAGATACGTGATCGCCACAATCAGGTTGACGACCAAAGCCAGAAATCCAATGAGGTGAAAGGCAGGATCGAAACGCGCATGGTGCTTGAGGTCTTGCTTCGTGCTCATGCTGACTGAATCTCCGTCACTCTGAAGGTGCGAATGCCGCGCCGCGAGCGCTCGCCCCCGAGCCCACCGCCGCGTTCCTCGGATTCTCCTCAACCACCTCGTCGGCTGTCAACTCGCCCAATGTCTCGGGTTCGAGATGAACTGCCGTGTCCGGAATGAGCGGATAGCGGCCCCGCATCACATAATCCACGAAGATTCCTCCCGCCAGGTAAGGGTTCAGGAGTGCGAGCGGCACGGCATAGCCAGTGGTCACCAGCGAGCCCGCCACGCTCTTGGTGGAATGGCTTGCCCGCCGATATCCCGGTACCTGCGGGATCTCGAAGACCGAAAGCTCGATCTCCGGATGCTTCTTGGCGTACTTCTCGAGCTTGTAGGTGATCTGCCGGGGAGTAGTCCTCCCCGCATCCGGAACGAAGCTGCGCTTGACCGTTCGCGGAAAGGAGACATTCAGGACGCGGCGCGCAAAATCCGCGCAGTTGCTATAGATCAGATCGAATTGCGAGCGGTTCGCGCGACCGTTCAGAAAAGCAATGACAGCATCGTCCTGCTCGTCCGTGGTGGTGAACCGGAAAGCAAAGATGCGGCGTTCGTACGACACGCCGACCAGCTGTGTCCAACCGCCGTGTACCAGATTGCCTTCAAAGACGTTGGCACCCAGCACTCCAAGATGCTGCTCGTGATAGCGCTTGCGGAGCCGCAACACTGTATCGCGATCAACGCGGTCCGGAGCTTCATTGACCGTCTCGACCGAATACAGGTAGGGAATTAGCGGCATCGCCACCCAGTCGTAATCCGCAATCCCCTGATAGCGCGCGATCACAGAACCTTGTTCTCCGGGCCTGCAACGTCGAAGCTTCACTGGTGTCTCCGCGCAGATATGAGAGAAGTAGATCGCCGTGTGTCCCGTCGGATTCAGCTGTCCGAAGAAGCCGTAGGGTTCTTCCATGAGAAGAGCAGCTTGTGCATGGCACCGGTGTGTCACACCCAGCACTATGACAATGAGGAGGGCAATCGCGACGGTGCGCAGGCGCTGCAGGTGCATCATCTCCTCCTCGTTGAAGTTGCGGTGACCCTGGTCAAACTTCCCAGTATGCGGTAAGTACAGGCAATTGCCGCTAGTGGTTAGATGCCGGATCGTTCCGGCTCTCACAGGTATCAGACGGTGCGAGCGTGCAGGCAGCTTATGGGAGCGCTCTTTCTTAAAGACCCATGGCGGGGCAAAAAGTTGCAGGCTGAGGAAAACGACAGCCTGTCAGGTGCTGGGACGCCCAAACCGCCAATCTGGTAACTTTGCCTTTCCGGATAACTGCTGTCGATCGCGCCGGATACATCGTCTTCCGCAAGGAGATTCTGTGAATCTGCGTCTCTTGTTCGCCTCAGCTCTTTGTGTCCCATCCCTCGCTGCGGCTCAGCTGACTCTTCCTAAGCTTCTCTCCGATCACATGATTGTGCAACGCGATCTGCCCGTCCACGTCTGGGGTATGGCAACTCCCGGCGAGCAGGTCACGGTCGATTTCCGTGGCGAAACTCGGTCCACCACCGCCAGCCCGCTGGGGCGCTGGAGCCTCTATCTTAAGCCCGGAGCTGCCGGCGGTCCGTTTGAGATGAAGATCCACGGCGCGTCTCCGGAACCCTCCTCTGCCCAAACCCCTGCCGAGGACAAGACCATCCGCGACATCCTGGTGGGAGACCTCTGGGTGGCCTCGGGGCAATCCAATATGGAGTTCACCATGCATCAGGCCTCCACGGCTGCTGCTGATCTGCCCCAGGCCTCGAACCCTAACCTGCGCCTCCTGATCGTGAACAAGCGCGCCTCGGACTTTCCCCAGGATGACGCAGACACCACTGGCTGGGCCGCTTCCAGCCCCGATACCGCCAAGGACTTCTCCGCGGTGGCCTGGTACTTCGCGCGCGAGATCGGCGACCGCGAGCACGTGCCCGTCGGAGTCATCGATTCCACCTGGGGCGGTACTGTGGTGGATTCCTGGATTCGGCTCACGGCCATCGGCGAAGATGCTTCGCTTATGCCTGCGCTCTATACCCGCGGCAAAATGATGGACCATGAGTCCGAGGCCCTCTTGGAAGACAAGGACCACGAAAAGCAGATCGCCGAAGCCAAAGCCGCAGGGAAGCCCGCGCCGAAGTTCCCCTGGCACCCGCTCCTCGCCATGTGGGGACCAGGCAATCTGTATAACGGCATGATCGCCCCCCTCACACCGCTGCCCATCCGCGGAGTGATCTGGTACCAGGGCGAGAGCAACAGTGCTCTGGAACGTGCTCCCCTTTACCACCGCCTCTTTCGCGCCATGATCGAGGACTGGCGCCGTCAATGGGCCATCGGCGATTTTCCCTTCCTCTACGTTCAGATCTCTAACTTCAAATCCACTCCAGCGGAGGACTGGGCCACGCTGCGTGAGCAGCAGTTCCAGACGCTGGATGTGCGCAACACTGCCATGGCTGTGACCATCGATATCGGCAACCCTGACGACGTTCACCCCACGGACAAGGTCGACGTCGGCCACCGCCTGGCTCTCGCCGCGCGCGCCCTCGCCTATGGAGAGTCCGTAGAGTTCTCCGGACCGCTCTTCCGTCAAGCCGCCCCGGAGGGCGCCGCGATCCGCGTCTGGTTCGATCACGCCAAAGGCCTCAGCGTCCAGGGCGGGGAACTGACCAGCTTTGAAGTGGCCGGTCCTGACGGCAAGTTCTTTCCCGCCAAAGCCATCCTTGACGGAGACACCGTCGTAGCCTCCGCTGCCGAGGTGCCCGCCCCCACGCAGGTTCGCTACGGATGGTCCAACAGCCCGCAATGCAATCTCTTCAACGGCGCCGGACTTCCGGCCTCTCCCTTTACGTCGGTGCATTGATCCACTCGCGGCTGCTCCTTTAAAGGCCGCCGCACGCCATGCCGGGCTTGGGAACCGACTGGCCCCCATCCGCGTATCTGCTTCCGGCAGGGCAACTTTGAGCCTGAACCTGCGTCTCAATCCGGAGAGGCGGGCCATGCACTCGAGTTGGCTCCGCCGGAGGATTTGCGAGTGACTCCCCAGGAACAACAGCTTCTGATGGCGCTGGCTCAGCGCGTAAACCAGACCCAGCTGCAGGAAAAGGATCCCGACGCCGAGAACCTGCTCGGCCGCGAACTAGGCGCCAACCCCGATGCCGTCTACATTCTGGCGCAAACCGTGCTGGTTCAGAACATTGCCCTCGATCAAGCGAAGGCGCAGGTGACTCAGCTTCAGCAGCAACTTCAGCAGCAGATTCAGCAAGCCCGCCAGCAGCCCGCCCACAGCACCAGCTTCCTCGGACGGCTCCTCGGGGAAAAAGAACCGGCTCCGTCCACTCCTCCCCCGCCTTCTCCGAGCTATCAACAAGCCCAACAGGGTTACCAGCCCGTCCCCACACAGTACTCGCAGCCCCAGCACCCGCCCGCGCAATACGCGCCGCCGTACCAGACCGCCTCTCCCATTGCTCCTGGACAGCCCAGCTTTTTGCGGGGCGCCATGCAGACGGCCGCAGGAGTCGCGGCGGGGGCTCTGGCGTTTGAAGGCGTAGAGTCACTCATCCACGGGATTGGCGGCCTGGGACATCCATCCATGGGCATGGCCGGCTTCGGTATGGCTCCCGGTTTTGGAATGGGCGGTGGTTTTGAACGTCCCGTGGAAGAAACGGTCGTCAACAATTACTACGACTCGCCCGGCTCTGGAGCAGAGCATCATGAGTTCGGTGGAGACCAGCAGTTCCGCGATACTTCCGATCGCATCGGCGACCAAGGGGGTGCGCGCTTCAGCGATGCCAGCTACAGCGCATCGGGCGAAGACTTCTCCAATCGTGACCGCAGCTTCGACACCGGCAACGATCAGAATGTCTATGACCCGTCCCTCGACAATGCGTCCGTCGCCAACGACACGGGCTTGGACGATATGCAGATCGACGACTCTGGCGATTCCGGCAGCTTCGATGAAGCGGGTAGCTTTGACGATAGCGGTGGCGATCTCAGCTAATCATTCTTTGCACCTGCAGGGCCGGAAACTAGACGCCGGCCCTGTATTCATTTGGCGAGCATTGCCTCCAGCGCGTCGCAAGCGCCCAGCGTGCCGGCTTCGGCCGAAATCTGCTCGCCCAGCATCGCGGCCCGATGCGCAAAACTGCGATCCTCGATCAGCCGCCGCAGAGCGGCCGTAGCAGTGCTCACCGTGTACCGTCTGCGCGCGATGCATAGCCCCGCGCCGCTGCGCTGAATGCGTGCTCCATTGTCGGGCTGATCCCATCCGTAAGGAACCACCAGCATCGGACGTCGTGCCCGCAAAGCCATCCCCGTTGTCCCTGATCCTCCCTGGTGCACCACCACGCATCCGCGGGGAAAGATCTCGCTGTACGGCGCATACGGAGCCACGAGCACGTCGCTTCCCGTCAGAGATCGCGAATGCTTCGCTCCCAACAGCAACGCCCGTCGGCCGAGCTTCCGCGCTGCCTCCAGGCTGATCTCGTAAAACTGCCCGGGATCGTGTACCGCTGTTGAGCCTTGCGTGAAGACCAGGGGTGCCTCACCCTCAGCGATAAACGCCTCCACTGCGTCGAGGGATTCATGCCTCTGGTGTGCCTTGTCGAAGAACACAAATCCTGGCTGCAAGGTCTGGGATGGCCAGTCTGGCTGCGCCTCGGCCAGGGCCGGCGAAAAGAGCGCCAGCACGAGATCCGGCGAGAACTTATCCTCGAGCAGCGGATTTCCACCCGGGCTCAGCCCCTCCCGCCTGCGGAGCTGCTTGACCTCACTCCACCAACGTCGCGTGGCCCAGCGGCTCATGGCCAGAATGGCGCGGTTCACGCCCACTCCGGCTTTGCGCAAGATCATCAACTCCGGTGCTGTTACCAGGACCGATGGATCGTGCGCCGAGAAAAAGGTGCAGGGAGATAAGATCGCTGACGCCCAGCGAAGTTCCAGCTTCTCCGCGACCAACGGTGCCGCGTACACCAACTCGCCGGCCACCATCAGATCCGCCTCCCGCGCCGCCTCCAGCAGATCAGCATAGGTCTTCCCCAAGTGCGGCAGGACCAGTTTGCGAATCAGAATCTCCGGACCGCGCCGGATGTTCTGGCACTGCGAAACCAACTCACTGCAGGTCGGATCCCAGTCCGGCCGCAGCGGCTTGAATGCCAGCCCCAGCTCCTCTACCTTGGCACGATAAAACGGAGTCGCAGCAATGGTGACGGTGTGGCCGCGCCGTTTCAGCTCCAGCGCCAGGCCAAGACAAGGATGCAGATCGCCGAGTGATCCGATCGTGGCAAACAGAATGCGCTTCGTCCCGCCGCTCTTCAACGATCCGTATCCTTACGAATGCTGTTTATGCAGCATGTTGCCCCAATCGAATCGTCTGCCCAGAATCCCTTTGATGATCAGATGATCCGTGGCTGCGGTTGCGCCAATGCCCACCCCAAAATTGATCTCCCACTTCGGAGAGACATTCAGGTCAATCGCGGGAAAGATCTGCTGCTGCTGATCGTGCAGGTTCGCGATATGTGCGATGTTGCCGTAGTCGGCGTAATACTCGAGCCCTCCCGAGATCTGCTTGGTGAAGTCGAAGCTGATCTTGGCCGCGGGTGCGAATCCCATTCCTTGCGCCACATCGGGCCCGTGCCAGGTGCGTTCCAGTGCGGGATTGATCGCCCAGTACCAGCGCCCCTTCTGCTGATCCACGATAGGACGAATCTCCCACGTCCAGGTATCCAGCGAGAATAAGGCTCGCTGATAGCCAACCTCCATCGACAAGCTTGCGCCCACCGGCCATCCCCATCGGCCTGGCACCCGCACCCGCGGGCGAATATGATCGCCCACCCACTGTGTTCCCAGCCCACTCTGCTCGCTCGTGAAGACGTAAAAGCCAACTTCAGACCAGTCAGTGATCCCTTGGGTCAACTCCACCGTCTCATGCTCGGCGTGATAGGTCGGCGCCTGCCGGTCGATGTAGAGCTTCTGCCCCATGCTCGTGAAGTTGGAGTGCAGTTCTACCATGAGGTTCCGCGGCGGAACCGTGTCCGATCCGTATACCTGGATCTCGTAGTTACCCTGGCCATGCGCAGAGAGCGAGAGGACGAACCCACTCAAGAGGAGGGCAAAAAGCCGAACCAGCAATCTCAATCGTATGCTCCTACCTCTATGGACTTTCTCATACCGGAAAAGACGCATAAACCAGCTGTGCATCGGCTGCGCCCCCTGCCCTCGATGTGAAGTCAACTCGAACGCTTATGCCGTCTTCATGCCCCCGCTGCTCGCTGGTTGCTGCCGAAAATGAGGTCCCAGCGCGTGGTCGGGCACCCTCCTCCGGACATCCACTCCCAGTCCCGCCCGGTGATATACTCGCAGGGGCGGGAGCGTACAACCCCCGCATTTTGACATCTTTTGAGGTTCCCATGTCCGGCCATTCGAAATGGGCCACAATCAAGCACAAGAAGGGCGCGCTCGACGCCAAGCGCGGCAAGATATTCACTCGCCTGATTAAGGAAATCACCATTGCCGCCAAGCAGGGCGGTGGAGATCCCGACGGCAATCCGCGCCTCCGCACTGCGGTTCTGGCGGCCAAAGCCGAGAACATGCCCGCCGACAACATCAAGCGCGCCATTCAGCGCGGCACCGGCGAACTGGAAGGCGTCAGCTACGAAGAGATCACCTTCGAGGGCTACGGACCCGGCGGCGTGGCCATCATCGTCGAGGTCACCACCGACAATCGCAACCGCACGGTCAGCGAAATCCGCCACATGTTCTCGAAGCACGGCGGCAATCTCGGCTCCACCGGCTCGGTTCTGCATATGTTCTCCAAGAAGGGCGTGATCGCCATCGCCAAGGACGCCGCCAGCGAAGAGCAGCTCATGGACATCGTGCTCGAGGCCGGCGGTGAGGACCTGAACGACGAAGGCGATACCTGGGAGATCATGACTGACCCCGCCAGCTACGAGTCTGTGCTGAATGCGGTGAAGGCAGCCAATATCCCCGTGGAAAACAGCGAGGTCACCATGGTGGCTTCCACCTACACCCAGCTGGAAGACGTGGGTGCGCGCCAGATGATGCGTTTGCTCGAGGCACTCGAAGACTTCGACGATACTCAGAATGTGTACTCGAACTTCGATATGACCGCTGAGCAGATGGAGCAGGTGGCTGGCTGAGTTGTTTGAAATGAGCAGGGAAGAGGCCGCCTCCATCGGCGGCCTTTCTTCTGAGCCACAGAGGACCGCTTGGTTTGAAGACTTTTGCCCTTCGTAATTCCCAGGTCCGGAGAAACCCGATTTTGAATTCAAGACAGCGTCTGGTACTCGCCGTTCTGTTTGCCGTGTGCATGCTCTCTCTTGCTACCTACACTCACGCCCAAGCTCCTGCGGCGAAGCTCGACAATCCGGTCGCTCGCGTCCGCGACGCCCAAAGCTGGGAGATGGGTCCATTCGTGAACTGGGGCAAAGGTGTCGGCAACCGCTCCGACTTCACCTTCCTCTGGGCTGGCTTTCAGGTCGGAAAGGCTCTGACCCCGGTCGTCCACGCCGGGCCCCTCAGCGGGCAATTCGAGCTGGGCGGCAACGTGATGCCTCTCTGGCTTGCCTTCACCCCGAGCCCTCATCAGCAGCTTTTCAATGACAACGGCCAGCCCTACTACTTGCCGGTGGGCGGCGGCACCTATCACGGCGTCAGCTTGACCCCTGTCATACTTCGCTGGAACTTCCTCACCTCGTCCCGCCGCGTTCAGCCCTGGTTTCAGGGAGCAGGCGGACTCATCTACACCACCCATAAGTTCCCCCCGGCCGTGCTCGTCCCTCATGGCACCGCGGGCGGAACCTCGGTCTGGAACTTTTCCCCTCAGGGTGGAGTCGGCTTGCACTACTTCACCAGTCCCACGCATTCCATCGATCTGGGCGTGAATGCGGTGCACATCTCCTCGGCCTCTCTCGGCGACAAGAACCCCGGCGTGAATGCCAGCATTCAGGTGCAGGTCGGCTACACCTTCTGGAAGTGATCATGTCCACGCAGACTCAACCCGATCCCTCGAGGGCCCAACCGCATACCCCGGTCATCGAGTGTGTTCCGAACTTCTCAGAAGGCACCGATCCCCGTAAGGTCGAGGCCATCGTCTCAGCCATGAACGTCGAAGGCGTGCGTCTGCTCGACTGGTCCATGGATACCGATCACAACCGCTCCGTGGTCACCATCGCCGGCGATCCCAATGCCGTCGTCGAAGCTGCCGTCCGCGGCGTGGGCAAGGCCGCTGAACTCATCGACCTCACCGTCCAGCACGGTGTCCATCCCCGTATCGGTGCTGCCGACGTAATCCCGTTCGTTCCCATCTCCGGCATCAAGCTCGACCAATGCGCTCTTCTGGCCCGCCAGGCTGGGCTCGAGATCTGGCGCCGCTATGGCGTCCCCGTCTACTTCTACGAAGCTGCCGCCGCCCGTCCCGACCGCGCCAACCTTGAGGACGTGCGCAAGGGCCAGTTCGAAGGACTCCGCGACGCAGTGCGCAAGGACTCCTCCCGCCGCCCCGACGTGGGCGGACCCGGCCTCCATCCCACCGCCGGAGCCTGTGCTGTTGGGGCCCGTAAGTTCCTCGTAGCCTATAACTTATACTTCGATTCCACCGATGTCGCCATGGTCCGCGCCATCGCCCGCGAGGTGCGCGCATCCGCCGGCGGCATGAAGGGCGTCAAAGCCATCGGCGTTCTCGCCCACGGGCGCGCTCAGCTCTCCATGAACATCACCGACTTCCAGGCGACCCCTCTCTCTGAGGTCTTCCGGACTGTCTCCAAGGTCGCCCTCCGCCACAAGACCGCCCCCGTCGAAGGGGAAGTGATCGGACTGATTCCTGAGGCCGCCTGTGAGCAGGAAAGCGATTGGATGCGTCTATTAACTGAGTTCGATCCAGAAGCTAAGATCCTGGAACGCCGGCTGGCGAACCCGCTGACTTGGCCTCGCAAGTCCTAAAAACGCTCAGACCCATCCGAGCACCGGTAAAATTACGTACGTAAGAAGGATTGGCGATTGCGGCAACAAACAGAAGATCTCCTGCCGCATCGCACTCTCCTGGAGGAAGAGAAGAATTGTTCCGCAATACTTTGAAGTTGGCAGTTCCGGCCTTGGTGTTGGTCGCGGCCGCGTCCGTTCAGGCCGCTCAGCTTTCCACCGACGCCCGTGGCGCAATTCCGCGCGATGTTCAGCAGCTCGTGGTGGTCGATTATCGCGCGATGCAGAACTCCAACACCGCCATGCAGCTGCGCGATCGCGTCATGCCTCCCGATCTCAAGCAGTTCGACGAGGCACTGCGTAAATCGGGCCTGAACGACAATCACGACGTCGACCAGCTCGCCTTCGCGCTCTTTCGACCCGCTGGTGACAACGACCAGGTGGTCACGCTTGGCATCGCTCAAGGTCAGTTCCCGATGCAGGATATCCTGGCGAACTTCCGCAAGCGCGCCGTCAAGCCGACCCTGATCCGCACCAACAAGATCTACCCCATGAGCAAGACGGGGATGGTCTTGTGCTTCGTCGACGAGTCCACCATGATCTTCGGCGGAACCGACGCGGTGAAGGCCTCTCTGGACGCCCGCGATGGCAACGTGCAGAGCCTGCTCAGCAACGGCTCCATGATGGACGCCATGCGCTCCGTTGACGGTGAGCCTCTCTGGAGCATCCTCGACCAGAAGGGCACGCAGACCATGATGAAGCAGATCCTGGGCGAAGCAGGCTCGCTCACCGACTACGAGTCCGTGCGCAAACGCCTCCAGGTCTCCTGGTACTCCATGGACTTCCAGCGCGGTGTGAAGTTTGACCTCACCATCGTGACCGGCGACTCCTTTGCTGCCGCCACCGTCTCAACCTTGCTGAATGCCGCAGTGGCCTACCGCAAGATGACCGGCGATCAGAGCGAGAAGATTGCCATGAATGACACAGACGTCAGCTCTAGCGCCGGAAAACTGCTCGTGCACTTCTCCGCGTCCGACTCCGACTTCGAAAGCCTGCTGAAATCCCAGCTCTTTCAAAGCGTAGTTCGCTAGCCGCAACCGGCACGGGCTGATCCTCAAACTGCAAAGGGGCTGCTTCGATTTACGAAGCAGCCCCTAACGCTTTCAAACTACGAACTGCGAACTCGGAACTACGAACTGCCTCCCGGTCGTT
>CBJOJD010000034.1:0-24016 GCA_966443485.1 uncultured bacterium
TCTACCACTGGACCAGCACCAATCTATCCCTGCCAGATCCCGATGCGCCGTAGAAGTCCACCAAGCACTGGAAGCCCGCCGTGCAGGCCACCACGTTCGCCAGCTGGGACCAGGTCGGCGCGTGGTACCGCTCGTTGCAGGCGGGCCCTATGACGGTCACTCCCGCCATTCAGGCCAAAGCTACCGCTCTCACCAAAGGCCTTAATACTGAAGACGAAAAGATCGCCGCCCTCTTCAACTTCGTGGCCCTCCACACCCACTACGTGGGGCTCTCGTTCGGCATTGGACGTTATCAGCCCCACCCTGCCGACGATGTCCTCTCTAACGAGTACGGCGACTGCAAAGACAAGCACACCCTCTTGGCTACCCTGCTGAAAGCTGCCGGCATCGAGGCTTGGCCAGTGCTGATCTCGAGCACTCGCGAGCTGGATCCCGCCGTTCCCTCGCCCGCGCAGTTTGATCACGTGATCACCGTCGTGCCCTCCGCGGGCAAGCTGATCTGGATGGACTCCACCGCGGAGGTGGCGCCGGTAGGCGTGCTGGTGGGAACGCTGCGCGATAAGCAGGCACTCGCGATACCGCCCAGCAAGGCGCCTTATCTGGAGCGCACGCCCGCCGACCTGCCGTTCGCGCAAGTCGCGCAATTTCAAGCCTCGGGCAAACTCTCCGATCAAGGACAGTTCAAGGGACACATCGAGCAGAATTATCACGGCGACGTGGAGATGCTGATGCGTGTCGCCTTCCGCCAGGTACCGCAGTCACAATGGAAAGAGTTTGTCCAGCGAATCTCCGGAACCATGGGATTTGCCGGCGATGTCGACAACCCCAATGTGTCAGCCGTCGAAGACACGGCCACGCCGTTCCAGCTGTCCTATGGTTACACCCGCGAAAACTACAGCGATTGGGAAAGCCGCCGCATCAGCCCGCCGATGCCTCCGGTGGGCTGGGAATCGATGCCGGGCGTCAAGCAGAAGAAGCCCGGCGATGACGTCGAGATCGGCTCCCCGGGGAAGCAGACCTATTCTTCGACCGTTGAGCTGCCCGCGGGATGGAACCTGGTCTCACACAGCGGAGTGGATCTAAAAGAGGATTGGGCCGAATACCACAGCGAATACAGCTTCGCAAACGGTGTCTTTCGGGCGGAACGCCGGTTGGTGTTTAAGAAGGAACGAGTGCCCTTGAGCGACTGGGACGAATATATCGCCTTCCGCGAAGCCATCTACCGCGACACCACGGCCGACTTTCCCCTATTGCCTCCTGGCTCGCAGCAGCAGGCCCAGAACCCAAACGACCCAGGCCAGCGTATCCATGAGATGTTGGTGCAACTGCAGCCGCTGGTCGAGGTAGCCGCAACACTCAATAGCGGCCAGCCCACCGGCCTGCCCAAGGCGGTAGAGACCTGCCGCCAGACCGTTCAAGCGTTCGAAGAGAAGTCGCGGACCTTGGCGGCCGACTCCCCCGAGTCGCTCTACTGGGCGCAAATGTTGGGCGCGGGCTGGACGATGCTGGGCTGGGCTGAACTCGAATCCAAGGACCTCCTTACGGCTGAGGCCTATCTGCGTGCTGCCTGGCAGCTCACTCAGAACGACCTCGCCGGTTATCAGCTCGCCCGCACTCTGCAAGCGAAAGGCGCCAATACGCAGGCTGCCCACCTCTACGAACTCGCCTCAATCTCCGACAATAGCGGCGGGCTCTCGGCTTACCTCACCGGCAACATCGACCTGCACGCGCGCATCGCTGAAGACTATCGCAAGCTCACCGGCAAAGAGCTCTCCGCCAGTGCTCTCAACCACGGCCAATACAACGGCAGCTTACGCGCAGAGCTCGATAAGGAGATCGAGATCCACCAATTCGTTCCTAAAACCAGCCTCAATGGCGACGGATACTACGCCGTCTCCTTCCAGCCTGATAAGCCGGTGAAGGCCATCCTGTTGCAAGGCGGCAAGAACATGGCTTCACTCATTCCAGCTCTCGAAGGGCATCGCTTTCCAAGCACCCTCCCTGCCGGATCGAAGGCCCAGATACTGCGCGAGGTGCGCATGATCTGCACGCAGTATGCAGGTTGCGACGCTTTCATGATGTTGCCCTCCAGCGTTCGGATACCGGCCAAGCCCATCATCGCGACCCCGCCCCCGGGAGTTCCAAAAACTGTGAAGCTGCACCAGCTTCCCAGGCTCCCTCAATAGTCCGTTGGCCCCCCTAGGACAAAACCATGGCCGCCTCGAGCATGACTCGAGACGGCCCGTTTGCTTCGCTTGATCGCGCTGCGCGTTACGCGTTGATGGCCATGCCTTCCACGGCTGCGTAGGCGTCCAGCATCGCTTCCGACAGCGTGGGATGCGCATGAATCGTGAACATCAGCTCGTCCACCGTGCCCTCGAGTTCCATCACCGCAACAGCCTCCGCAATCAGCTCTGTGGCTTGCGGCCCGATGATGTGAACGCCCAGGATTTCGCCGAACTTCGCATCGGCCACGATCTTCACAAACCCGTCGTGGCTGTCCACGATGGTGGCCTTCGAGTTCCCCATGAACGGAAACTTGCCGACCTTCACCTCGTAACCTTTTTCGCGAGCCTGTGCCTCGGTCAAACCCGCCGACCCAATCTGCGGATCTGTGTATGTGCAGCCTGGAATGCGGTCACGCCGCACCGGACGGAAGTTGCGTCCCGCGATCTTCGATACGGCCACGATGCCGCTCATGCCGCCCACGTGCGCCAGCTGCGGCAGCCCCGCCACAATGTCGCCTACCGCGTACACCCCGGGCTCTGCGGTCTGCTGCGCCTCGTTGACCTTCACGAATCCGCGTTCCACTTCGATCTTGGTCTTCTCGATCCCCACATTGGCGGTACGCGGCCCGCGCCCCACCGCCACCAGCACCTTCTCGGCTTCCTTCTCCTGGGTCTTGCCCGCGGGAGTCGTCCAAGTGGCCTTCACGCCGGATTCGGTCTTCTCAATCTTCTCCACCTTGCAGCCGGCGTTGACATCGATGCCGCGCTTCTTGAACAGTCGGGTCAGTTCCTTCGAGACGTCCTCGTCTTCCACCGGAACCACGCGCGGCAGAAATTCCAAGATGGTCACCTCGGTCCCGAAGCTGCGGAAGATCGAACTGAACTCCACGCCTACCGCGCCGGCGCCGATCACGATCAGCGACTTGGGCGGCTCGCTCAACGCCAGAATTTCGATATTGGTGAGAATGCGGTCGTCGGGCTGCAGACCGAAGAGGGTGCGCGCCTCCGATCCCGTGGCCAGAATCGCGTTCTTGGCCTTGAGCTGGGAGCTAGCGCCATCGGCGGCGGTCACCTCCACCGTATGCACGCCATCCTTCGCTGGACCGGTCAGCTTTCCGTAGCCGGAGATGGTCTTGACCTTGTTCTTCTTCATCAAGAATTCCAGGCCCTTGGTGTGTCGCGTCACGATGCCGCTCTTGCGCTTCTGCACAGCGGCCCAATCCAGCTGGGGCGTGCCGATGCCGGTGATACCGTACTCCTCGGCATGTTTCAGGTGATCCCAGATTTCGGCGTTGAAGAGCAGCGCCTTGGTGGGAATGCAGCCCACGTGCAGGCAGGTTCCACCCAGCTTGTCCGATGCCTCAATCAGTGCCACTTTCAGCCCGTACTGCCCGGCGCGAATGGCCGCCGTGTATCCTGCCGGTCCGCTGCCAATGATCGCTACGTCGTACAGTGTTTCCGTCGTCTCTGCCAAAATCGTGCTCCATTCCAGCGCACTCAAGCGCGTCTACAGTGCCAGTTTACCGAACCTGTTCTCCGACTCGTCTCTCGGAACTGGATTGGAAGACGGAGTCAACGCCGCGAACCTTCGACCAGTTCGACCGCCCGGCCTAACGTTGCCGGATCATCTCCGAAGGCTTCAATCCAATGCACCTCGGGCTCGCGGCGAAACCACGTGAGCTGCCGCTTGGCGTAGTTGCGATGTCCCTGCTGCGCGGCGGCAATGGCCTCAGGCTCTGTCATCTCGCCGCGGAGCACAGCGCGGGCCTGCCGGTACCCCAGCGAATCCAGCGCTTTCACGGGGCCATAGCGCTCCAGCAACTGACGCGTCTCTTCGACCAGCCCCGATGCGAACATCCCTGCACAGCGCTGGTTGAGGCGCTCGTACAAGAACGCCCGAGGAGGATTCAACCCAATGCGCAACAGCCGAAAGCCGGTGAGCGGATCCCGCGCCAGCACCTCGGACATGGGCTTGCGCGCCGCCAGGCACACCTCGATGGCGCGAATCACCTTGGGCGTATCGTTGGCATGAATGCGCTGTGCCGATGCGGCATCGAGTCGCGTCAGCACGCGATGCAGCCAGCCTGCTCCGCGCTTTTCGCTGCTCGCGCGCAGACGGTCCCGCAGCTTCTCGTGACGCTCCGGTCCGGCAAACAGCCCCTCCGTCAGGGCCCGCAGATAAAGGCCGGTGCCTCCCGTCACGATGGGCAGATGACCACGTCCTGCAATCTCGTGCAAGGTCGCCCGCCCCGCCCGGCTGTACGCTCCTGCGGTGAAAGGCTGATCGGGATCGGCGACGTCGATCAGATGATGCAGGGCCCGCGCCTGCTCGGCACGCGAGGGCTTGGCACTGCCCAGGTCCATTCCACGGTACACCGCCACCGAATCGCAGCTGATGATCTCGCCGCCAAAGCGCTGGGCCAGCTCCAGCGAGAGCGCGGTTTTGCCGCTCCCGGTAGGCCCCAGCAGCAGCACCGCCAGGGAATCCGTGCTGCTCCGCAACCCTGTCGTCAATTCGTCCGTCACTTCGCTAGCCAACCGTGAGTTCCTCGCTGCTCATGGACGCCACCAGCCGGCGGGGAAGATCCAAGCACGGTTGGTGTGAAAGAGCCGCCAGACCACGAGCGCTGCGGCGATCAGCAGCAACCCGAAGACCTGGTTGCGGCGATGCAACCGTCGCTGCTGCGCGCGCCGGATCTCGGCTTCCCTGGTCTGACGATAGGGTTGAATGCGGCTTTCCACGCTATGCGCTCACAACGGAACTGGCCCCAGTATAGCGTTGGGTTTGACTGCCCCCCGCCTGATTGCCGACCATAACCTTTCGGAGCTTCGGCTGCAGACCGGAGACGTAAGGGGACGAAGATGAAGGTTCTGATTCTGGGAGCGGGTGGACGCGAACATGCATTGGCCTGGGCAGTAAAGCAAAGCAGCAAAGTCACGGAAGTGGTCTGCGCCCCCGGGAATGGCGGCATGGCGGCCATCGCGCGTTGCGTGCCCGCGGACGTGAAGAGCCTCGATTCCATGCTCTCCCTCGCTGAAGCGGAGCAGCCGGGCTTGACCATCGTGGGTCCCGAGGTGCCGCTGGCCGCGGGCATCGTGGATGTATTGCAGGAGCGCGGCTTTCGCGTCTTTGGCCCCTCCCGCGAGGCAGCCATGCTCGAGTCCAGCAAAGGATTCGCCAAGCGCTTCATGCAGCGCAACAAGATTCCCACCGCTAACTACGCTGTGTGCAACAACATGGCGGAAGTGGAGAGCGCGGTGGAGATGTTTCACGCTCCGCTGGTGGTGAAGGCCGACGGCCTGGCGGCGGGTAAGGGTGTGATCATCTGCGAATCGCGGCGCACTGCCGTGGAGGCTGCGCAGAGCCTGTTTGCCGGGACCCTGCTGGGCCAGGCTGAACCCCAGGTGGTGATCGAAGAGTTCTTGCACGGCGAAGAGGTCAGCTTCCTTTGCCTCAGCGATGGCCGACATGTCACACCCCTGGTGCCCGCCCAGGACCATAAGCGCATCGGCGAGGGCGATACCGGACCCAATACCGGCGGCATGGGAGTCTACTCCACCGACACGCTGCTCGACCCGGGCATGGTGGACTGGATCCTGCACCACATCGCTGTGCCCACCGTGGAAGGCATGGCAGCCGAAGAGACACCCTTTGTGGGGGTCCTCTACTGCGGCCTGATGATGACGGCCCGAGGCCCGCAAGTACTTGAATTCAATGCCCGTTTTGGCGATCCCGAAACGCAGGCCATTCTACTGCGCCTGGAGAGCGATCTGGTCGACGCCCTGGAGGCCTGCATCGATGGCCGCCTCTCGGAGACGGAGTTGCGCTGGCATCCAGGCGCCTCGGCGTGCGTGATTGCCAGCTCGTCCGGATATCCGGGAGCCTACCCATCGGGCTTCCCGATTCACGGACTGGCCGAAGCCGCCCGCATTCCCGGTGTCCAGGTCTTTCACTCCGGCACCGCCCTCGAGAACGGACAGGTGGTGACGGCGGGGGGCCGCGTGCTGGGGGTGAGCGCCACCGGCGACAACCTGCAGGAGGCTCTCAACCAGGCCTATGCCGCGCTGGCCGAGACCAGCTTCGAAGGCATGTATCACCTGCGCGACATCGGTCATCGCGCGCTGAAGCCGCGGAAGTAGTGGAGCCCTGTCCCGTCGCTGGACCAGGAGCCCCATCCGCCCCGCCCTGTTGCCAAGGTTAGGCGGCGGGTGAGGGTAAGATGGCTGGCTAATGAGAGGCCGTGAGCACGGCGGCCCCGGCGGTCAGGCCCGGCAGCGGCGCCGGGGGCGTTTGTTTTTGGAAGCAGGATCGGCACAGCACCGGGCGGCCCTGCGTCGGCCGGAAGGGCACCGTGGTCTCCTCCCCACAGGCGGAGCAATGCGTGCGGGTCTCGGTTCGGACCCGGTAGGCCCCAGCGCTGCGTTTGGCCTTGCACTGCTTGCAGCGTTTGGGATCGTTTTTGAATTGTTTGTCGTGAAAGAACAGTTGCTCGCCCGCGGTGAAGACAAACTCCTCTCCGCAGTCGACGCACTTTAGGACTCGATCGGTAAATTCCATGGCCGGCTTCCCCATCGCAGGAAAGAGCGGGTGCCGTGGGCCGTCGTCCTCTGCCCCCGATCCCGTCTTCCTGTCTTCTCGTGATGAACAACGAGGCCCGGGCCGCGAACGGATAGCGGCGAAACTCTGTGTCTCCGCAGTCGGAGGCGGGGGAGCATATGCCAGCCTTGCGGCCAGCATGAGAATTTCGCATGCAGCGTCATCACTCCGGTTGCTGCCTTATCATTCTTCTACATGGCGCAACAGGAAAGATACGGAACGTGAGCTACAACTTCGGTTAGAGTGGCGGTTTTGCTCTCTCCCCGGCCTACGACGACCGGGGAGAGAACGCGGTTAATCCTGTTCCTTGCGTGCCTTTTTGCGATTCCGCTTGCGGGCCAAGGCGGCCTTCACGCGGCGCTTCTCGCCCGGCTTCAGGTAGTAGGAGTGACGCTTTACTTCCTTAATGATGTCCTCCTGCTGGACCTTGCGCTTAAACCGGCGCAGCGCATTCTCAAGCGGTTCGCCTTCTTGTACACGAACTTCTGCCAAAGGGGTTCCCACCTCCAAACCTGCCTAAAGGGCAAGCTATATGATACGTTTAAGTCCGACCTCGCGGTCAAGTTTTGGCAGATCTTTTTTCCCTGGAACAGGATTCGGGCGACTCTGCCCTGCGGGTGGTGCAAATTTCCCGATCTGGAGCGGACCTCCCATCCCCTTCTCCTAAAACGACGCCCCCTCCTGGACGAGCTTTCTTTGCACTACACTGGACCTGCTGCACTGCCCGGAGGCACACCGCCATGATTCGCACCTACCAGGGTCGCCGCCCTCAGATTCCCGCCAGCTGCTACGTCGATCTCTCCGCCCAGGTCCTGGGCGATGTGGTGCTGGGCGAAAACTCCTCCGTGTGGATGAACGCTGTGCTCCGCGGCGATGTCAATGCCATTCGCGTGGGCTCAAACTCTAATGTGCAGGACTGCGCCGTTCTCCACGGCCAGCGCAATCTCTACGCCGTGCACGTGGGCGACTGGGTCACCATCGGCCACAACGCCACGGTGCACGGCTGCACCGTGGAAGATGCGGTGCTGATCGGCATGGGAGTCACTATTCTGAACGACTGCCGGATCGGTGAGGGCAGCATCATCGCCGCCGGAGCGGTGCTTCCCGAACACACCATCGTGCCGCCGCGCACCTTGTGGGCCGGCGTGCCGGGCAAGATGCGTCGCGAGCTGGGCGATGCCGACCGCAAGCTCATCCTCGAGTACGCGCAGAATTATCTGGACTACACCAAGATCTACCTCAGCGAGCAGGAGCCGGCACTGGCCGGAGAGCGGTCCTAGCCCCCCGCTGAAGCGGTTCCGATCCGCCACCCGGCGCAATCTGCCGATTCGAAGGATCGCGGGAACAAAGATTTAGCATCAGAGTATGCAGCTTTGTATGTCGCACACTCTCCTTCGGCGGGTTCTGATCGCAGCAGCTCCCCTGGCCATGGCCCTTTGCCAGACCAGCGTGGGGCAGCAACTTCCTGATGCACCGGAGGGCAAGGCAGACGTACGCGATGCCGCGACTCTCGCCAACACTCCGCGCAACATCCTCAAAGACCAGGAAGCCATCTGGACCAGCCCCGCCCATCTCAATGGCTCGAATGCCGTCGGCCCCATCACCTTGGTCGTCGCCACCGCCGCCCTGGCCACCACCGATCACAAGGTAATGACCAGTTCGCGCCTCATCGACACATCGCTGAACAACCACGCCGAGACTGCCTCCAACGGCCTGGTCGGCGCGTTCATCGTGGCACCGGTGGCTTTCTATGGCTTAGGTCACCTGCGTCATGACAGTCACGCGGCGGAGACTGGAATCCTGGGCGGAGAAGCCATTCTGGACAGCATTGGCGTGAACGAGATCTTCAAGATCGTCTCGCTGCGCGAGCGGCCCACCACGGACAACGCCAAGGGCAAGTTCTTCCAGACCAGCGTAGGCTTCAATTCTTCGTTCCCGTCGAATCACAGCATCATTGCCTGGTCGTCGGCTGCCGTAGCCGCTTCGGAATATCCCGGCGTGCTCAACGACATCGCCTTCTACGGTCTAGCTACCGGGGTGAGCGTGACCCGCGTACTCGCTCGTCAGCACTTTCCCTCTGACGTGCTGGTCGGCAGCGCCGTGGGCTGGATGATTGGGCGTTACGTCTTCCATCATCACCAGCGCAGCATCGATTTCGGCTACTGAGAGCCCTCGGTCCGACCACACCGGGAGTACCGCCGTTGCACGAATGGGGAGGAAGCGATGTTCAGCTCCTCCCCATTCACGTTTGAATCCCAAGTACCCGATCTCATCTTTTTGGCTTTATACCGGCGGCGGATTGCGCTCCGGGAAGTTGCGCTGGTGCCAATAAGGGTAGATGGGCGTGACGGCGCTGGCGTCATCGAGCCGCTTGATCTGCTCCTGGGTCAAATTCCAGCCGACGGCTCCCAGGTTATCGCGCAGTTGCTGCTCGTTGCGCGCGCCCAGGATCACGGATGAGACGGTGGGCCGCTGCAGAAGCCAGTTGAGCGCGATCTGCGGGACGGTCTTGCCGGTCTCGGCGGCGATTGCGTCAATGGCGTCCACCACCTTGTACAAGTACTCTTCCGGCACCTGCGGGCCAGCGTCGGCGGTCTTGTGCAAGCGGCTCTGCTCAGGCATAGGCTGACCGCGGCGGATCTTGCCGGTGAGCCGTCCCCAGCCCAAGGGGCTCCACACCAAGGCGCCCACCTTCTGATCGATGCCGAGAGGCATCAGCTCCCACTCGTACTCGCGGCCCACCAGCGAGTAGTACACCTGATGCCCTACGAAGCGCGTCCAGCCGTAGCGATCCGCTACGGCAAGAGACTTCATCAAGTGCCAGCCGGAATAGTTGGAGCAGGCAATATAGCGCACCTTGCCTTCGCGTACGAAGACGTTCAGCGTCTCCTGCATCTCTTCGATGGGCGTGAGCGCGTCGAAGCCGTGCATGTGGTAGATGTCGATGTAATCGGTGTTCAGGCGGCGCAGGCTGTCTTCAATGGCGCGCCGCAGATGATAGCGCGAGGTGCCGCGATCGTTGGGCCCTTCTCCCATGGGGAAGTAGGCCTTGGTCGAGATCAACACGCGATCGCGTTTGCCCTCGAGTGCCTTGGCCAGAATCTCCTCGGATCGGCCGTCGGAGTATCCGTTGGCAGTATCGAAGAGATTCACGCCGGCCTCGAGACAGGCATCGATCAGACGGCGCGCTTCCTCGACTTGTGTGCTGCCCCACGCGGCAAAAAAATCGTTGGCGCCGCCGAACGTAGCAGCGCCAAAACTCAGAGCGGAAACCTTGAGGCCCGAGCCTCCCAGTAAGCGATATTCCATGGCGCTTAGGATGCCACACCCAGATCAAAGGTGCGCACATTTATGTGCCACAGAACGGCCGCGAAGTTGTTGTGCACTCTAGGTCGTCTCGCGTCAGGGAAGATGATCCAGATAGCAGGCACCCGTGGTGTTCTGAGCTGGAGGAGTGGGCGGAGTCAGCCACGACGGATTGCTGAAGTCAAAGAACTCCGTCATGTCCATCTGCGCCGCATCCCGCTTGGTTAGCGCCGGCACGTTGAACCGCGTCTCGATCAACTTGAGGATGGCGGTCGAGTCTGCCACGGTATGCGAGACGTAGTTCTTCCTCGTGTAGGGCGAGACCACGATCAGCGGTACGCGATAGCCAGTGTAGGTGAAGTCGCAGAGCGGCCCGGTGGTTCCTGAACACACGTCTCCGGACTGCAGATCGACAGGCTTGATGCCATCGGGACTGACCGCGGGCTGCGGTGACACATGATCGTAGAGTCCACCCGCTTCGTCATAGGTGAGGATGAAGGCGGAGTCCTTCCATGACGAGCTTTGCATCAGGCCATTGATCAGCGACGATACGAAGTTTGCGCCGGTCTGGACGTTGCTGGGAACGCCATCCCAGTTGGACGGATGCTCGTCAAGACCCGCGTCGCTGGCAGGCTCGATCTGCGCAACCTGCGGCAGGGTTCCATTCTGCAAATCGGTGAAGTACTGCGAGATGGGCGCGATATTTTGCGGGTACTTTGTGGGGATGGTCTGCCCAAAGGCAAACTCCGAAACATAACTGAGCCCCACCAGGCACGTCGGATCGTAGGGCGGCCCACTGCAACTGCTGTTCTGCGGGTCTACGTAAATCTTCCAGGTGATGCCTGCGTTCTGCAGCTCTTCGAAGATGGTGGTGGCCGTCAGGAGATTGCTGTTGGAGTCCGGCGGATACACATGGCCCTGCGATGTAGCGGCGATCAGATACTGGCGATTGGGATGGGTGCGCGACAACACAGGATGGAACCAGCGATCGGAAGTGGCGAAGTTCGATGCCATGAAGTAGTAGTAGTTGAGATCGCCGCCGTCGTAGTAACCCATGGCGCGGATGCCGTCGGTATCGGTAAACGCAGGGTTTGCTGTGCGCGCATCATGGGCCGCCGTGTAGACAAAGCCGTTCAACGTGGCTGCCGACTGGCCTAGCTGATCGCTGTAATCCCAGTCCACGTGGCTCTCATTCCAGGAGGGACTGGTGTTCTCCGTGCATTCGGTCTGGAGGTGGTAGGAGGACACAGGATTGTTAGCGTCGAAGACGCAATCGCTCGGCGGAGGTGCGGTGGGATCGCAACCCGGAATCGATGGCGCAGGCCCATTCAGAGGCGCCGTTCCCGATGCGGGGTTGAACTGCGGTAATCCGTCGAAGGACTGATCCGGATAGCCGTTCTTTGCCCAGTAATCGCGCATGGCGCCGAAGTACTGGTCGAAGGACCGGTTCTCTTGCGCGAGAAACACGATGTGATTGATCGACTTCAATCCCGTGCTGTTCGGCGTTGGAGTTCCGGAGCCGGTCTTGGAGTTGAACACGTTGCATCCACCAAGGCCAAGGGACAGAAACACGCAGCAAACACTGGCGAAAACTCTCATCCTATTCATAGGTCGCGGGGGACTCCGACCCTCTCATCGAGGTACTCAGTTGGATGCCGCCCTGTTGGCGGGGGATTGCTTCTGGTCTGGCCAGCACAGGATTCTGCCGACTTCGGGCGGCATTGCGCAGCTTCGCCGATGCGCACAACTGGCCTAACTCCATGAAAAGGCACGACCAGAGCTGGTGATTCCTGCTGCATGGTCAACCTGCTCCCAGACAGCGGCATCTAGACACTGGTGCAAGGGCGCGGCAAGTCGTGCGCCACTGGGCTGCTCACATGCATCGGCGTGAGCGGACCAAATCTGTTTTTGGAGCTAACAAACATGAGACGCATTCTACTCAGCGCTGGAATAGCAGCAATGCTGGCGCTTCCCACGTCACTTCTAGCACAGGTGCAAAATCCACCGAAGAGCCCTTCCACACTGAACCATGGTGAAGTCGGGGTGTATGGCGATATGTGTCGCGTGAACCCGGCACATGCCAGCGCAGTGAACTTTCTGGGCCTCGGCGGACGCGTGGGATTCAACGTTCACCCCAACGTGGCTCTCGAAGCGGAGATGAACTATGACTTCGAGCAGAACTACACCACGGTCAACGCCAGCGGCGGGACCGCGGGCGGCACGTCGACCACCATCACCAGCAAATTGCGCCCGCTCACTGGATTGTTCGGTCCTAAGTTCCAGGTAGGAACTTCCGGGCCGTTCCGCGCATTCGTGACCGGGAAGGCAGGCTTCATTGAGTTCAGCAGCAGCAGCAATGCACCGTCGGGCAGCACCTTCGGCGATGCCGTTTCAGAGTTCGGCAACGGCAGCACGCATTTTGCAGCCTATCCCGGCGGCGGCATCGAAGCCTTCTTTGGACCGCTTGGTCTGCGCGTAGAAGCGGGCGATGAGATCTGGGTCAACAACGGCGCGAACAATAACCTGCGCGTCACCTTCGGTCCCACACTGCGCTTCTAATCGCTCGATATCGCACTCTGCGGAGAGAGGATCGAAAGGCCTCCGCAGAGCGCGATGCGAGCACAACGAGGCACTCCCGTCTCGCGGCCGTCTGCTGCTTTAGGCGCTCCCCGCCACTCCCAGCGCTACTTGCTGCTTTCTCGATTCACCTTCAACGACGCTTTCCTCGGCGGTACGCGCGGCGCGCGAAGAGATGCTCTGCGCAACGACCCACACGGCAGCAGCAATCACCCACGATATCCAGAAGGCCGTCCAGTTCAGGCGTGATTTTGGCGCGCTCAATACTCGTGGCGCCCACACCAGCAGGGCGAACAGGCTCACCATGCCTGCCTCGCAGAAGGCCGCTACGCGCGGCCACACTCCGAACAGAATGCCCAGGCCGCAAGCCATTTGACCGAGCCCCGTGAGAATTGCGAATCCCATGCGGAAGGGCAACCAGTGAGGAACCAGCTCAATTGTCTGCGGCGTGTATACGATGTGCGATAGTCCCACCGGCAACAGCGCCAGTCCCAGGGCCACGCGGGCTCGATACGCTCCGGCCGCTGCACTGAGCGGCGCGAACACAGATGAGTTCGACGTCTCGCCGTAACAGGCATAGAGAACCCATGCGCCCGCCATCAGCATGACAAGTTCCCCAATGCCGAGCCAGACGCCTTCCACTCCCGGGGCGGCGATCAGCGCAGGCACTTTCAGAAGGGTCCAGAGAATCACATAGGGGAAGACGACGCGCGCGGCCAGTGCTCGCGTGGTTCGGAACAGCAGCCCTGCCCCGACGAGCACCATCAACGCAGCGACAGCATAGGCAAGGGCACGGCGCGCCGGCACCCAGGCATCCACCGGCTGCCAGACCATGGCGAAGTCTCCGACCACAAGTCCGAGAATGCCCATGCCCAGCATGCCGATGGCAAACACAACAACGGGGAAGCGTTGCAACTTCATCATGGCCCCTTACGCTAGCACGCACCTGGCAGCATTCCTGCGAAAGGTTGCGAAGCGGATTGGGGCGTACATAATGTGGAGCGGAGAACGAAATAGCCGCCTGCTACTTCACACCCTTCTCGGGATTCCACGACCCTTGCAGTTTGCGCACATAGAGAATCTGCCCGATGTGGTAGGCGTTGTGTGCCCCGATGTGCGCGATCAGGGAAGCATTCTCCGCAAGCTTATGCTCATCCGCCGACTGCACGGCCGCCTCCCAATCCGAGAGCACTTGATTAAGCTTCTTCACCAGGTCATCCCACTGGGCTGCGGTGAAGTTGTCAAACGTCTCGTTGTTGTTGCCATCAAACGCGGGCACCTTCTCGCCTTTGAACTTGGCCAGCGACCGCTGATCCCAATACCAGATGTGGTAAGCGAGTTGGCCGACGGAGTGCGCATCCTTGCCTGCCGGCTTCCATTGCGCCTGCTCGGCGGTCAGGCCGTCGATGGCGATGCTGGCCGGCACGAACCAGTCTTCGCTGTTGTGCGTCGTGCGCAGCTGTTCCAGCAGCACGCCGCGCAGGTCGGTGGGCGGCTTCTTGTCCTGCGCCGCGGCAGGCAGAAAACAAGCAGCTAACAACACAAGGGTAGAGATCCGTCGCATGGGGCACCTCGCACAGAAAATGCGGTCAGTATAGTGGCTCGTTCCGCTGCGGGGCGACGAATAAGTGACGAATTGGCCCTGCGGTTTAGGTGGTCAGGCGATCCGCGGAGATGGGCTTCAATGGCCAGCTCTGTACCGCGATCTCGCCTTTTCCCGCGAGGGTTGCCACCAAGCTGGTGGCGCCCGGCTTCAGATCGTACACCCGGCTGGTCAGCGCCTCCCGGTCTCCAATGAAGGACTCGATCACCGAGCCATCCAACAGGATTCTCAAGCTGCTCTTCCCCAGATCGCTGGGCAATTCAAAGCGCACATTGCCCGAACGCACTTCCTTCGCGCGCCAGTCGATGACCAGTTCCCACACCGGGCGCTGCTCCACCTGGAGCTCGACCTTTACAGCATCCGCGCCAGGCGAGTTGAGTGGGACTTGCACCTCGTACTGCAAGGCATCCAGGTTTCGACGCAGAGGCGCATCGGGTTTCAGCAGCGATTTCTGCTCGGGCCCGCGCAGAGACTCCACTTCTCGTGCTGGCCGCATCTGCAGTTCGCCCTTGGCGCCGACGCTGAGCTCGCGCGGAAAGGACATGACGCCAGACCATCCCGCGGCCGCATAGGCTGCTTCAGGCCGCGTCTCCCGAATCCAGCCCCACAGGATGCGGCGTCCGTCCGGGGCGGTGAAGCTCTTCGGCGCGTAATAGGCTCCGCGATCGAGCACGCCCTCGCTGCTGTGCGTGTAGTGGTGAGCGCGCGTATCGTAGTCGCCGGTGGTCCAAATGACCTTGCCCTCCGTGGAGTAGAACAGGCAATGACGCTGGCCTAGCGGAAAGAAGTCCGGGCACTCCCACATCTCTCCGCTGTCGCAGGGATTCACGGTGTGTTTGCCATTCGGCTTGCCCTCTGCCAGCTTGTGCAGATACTGCCATTGATGGCCATCGCGAGAGTGATACAGCAGCACGAAGCCGCCCACGCCGCGTTCGCCGCACCCCACCCCCATGTACCATCCGTCGTGCTCGCGCCAGACGCAGGGATCGCGGAACCCAGTAACTTTGATTTCCTGCGGGGGCGTAGGCAGCACCGGCTCGGCCTGCTTCTTCCAGTGCAAGAGACCATCGTCTTCCGCCTTGGCCGTCAGCTGTGTCTCACGCCACTTTTCACTGCCGTCGTGGATGGTCACCTGGTCGGGCGGTGCTTCTTGAATGCCGGTGTAGAAGAAAGTCGGAACGCCATCCAGCACCACCGCCGATCCACTAAAGCATCCCCCACGGTCTGGTCCACCCGGCGTGGGAGCCAGCGCAGGCAGCTCGTGACGCCAGTGAATCATGTCGCTGCTCACTGCGTGTCCCCAATGCATATCGCCCCACACGGCGGCGTGCGGATTGAGCTGATAAAAGAGGTGGTACTTCCCTTTCCACCAGATAGGGCCGTTGGGGTCGTTCATCCAGTTGTGCGGAGGAAGCAGGTGACAAGCTGGACGGAGCGGGTCGTGCGCCAGATCCTGTGAAGTGCCGGTGGGCTCCTCACTCCATGCACTTCCACTCAGGGGCCCCAGGTGGGCGAGAGACAGACCGGCAGGCACGCAACCCAGCAAGAATTCGCGGCGATTGACCATGGCGGCATTGTAAGCGGCAAGCGAGCAGCAGCCAATCCTGCCGATCGACCTCAGCAGAAAGAAACAGGGCAGAAGACCCTCCACTTGCGCGGAGACGCTCCTGCCCTATGGTTGTGCTTCGAGATCGCGACTACTTTGCCGGAGTCAGCTTGAGAGCATACGCATACTTGCATGCGGCACCAGCAGGCAACGTTACTTCCAATGCGTCGGCGCGCTGCGACCATGTCACCTTCTGGTTCGATCCCAGCAGTTCCACGTTCCCCACGGCGATGGCTGCCCCTTCATGGGCCCAGCCCAATGAATGAATCTCCGCCTTGCCGTCCTTGGGGCAGGCCATGCCGATCGCATACACATCAGCGCCCTTGGCGGTAAAGCGGAAATCCTCAGCCGTATAGGGCTTGGTCTCCTCATCATGGAAGGCACCCGCCAGCGGCTTCGTGGGCCCCTCGCCAAATGTCTTCCAAGGTGTGGTGTCGTAGATGGCATCGCCATTCACCTTCAACCAGCTACCCATGTCGCGCAGCGTGGTCTGCACTTCATCGGGGATGGTGCCGTCCGCGCGGGGGCCGAAGTTCAGCAGCAGGTTGCCGTTCTTACTCACGATGTCAATCAGCTCGTGCACCAGGAACTCCGGAGTCTTAAACGTGTCGTGCTCCAGATAACCCCAGCTGGCATTGGAGATGGAGGTGTCGGTCTGCCAGTGATCGGCCTGGATGCGGTCTTGGCCGCCGCGTTCGAAATCGCGCGCGCCCGCCTTCCAGTTCAAATCGTAGTCCTTGATGTCGATCACGCCGTTGTAGCCATGAGCCTTGGCGAAGTTGTAGTAGAAGGCTGCGAACTCGGTGACGCTGGGACGATAGTTCGGCTGCCCCGCCCACCAGTCGAAGTACACCACTTCCGGCTTATACTTCTCCACCAGTTCCGTCGCGCGGGCCAGCCAGTCAGCCGCAAACTGCGGGCTCACGTAGGTCCAGTCATCCATCATGGTCTGGTTGGGCGACGAGAGCCATTCATGCGCTGGCCCGTAGAGCGAGGCATACTTCGGATCGTTCACGTCGGAGCGGATACTGCGCCCGCCATCCATGAAGAAATCATGCTCGGCACGATGCGAGCTCAACCCGAAGTGCAAGCCCTGGGCGCGAATGGCTGCGGAGAGTTCACCCAGCGTATCCCGCTTGGGACCCATCTTGACGACGGTCCAATCGCTCAGTCCCGAGTCGTACATGGAGAATCCATCGTGGTGTTCGGCCACGGGAATGACATAACGCGCGCCGGACTCCTTGAACAACGCCGCCCAGGCGGCGGGATCGAAGTGCTCGGCACGAAACTTGGGAATTAGATCCTTGTAGCCGATAGAAGGATCACCGTGACCAAAGCGGGCTTGAAAGTCCTTGTAGGCGCCCTCGCTGGGCCGATACATATTGCGCGGATACCACTCGTTCTCCGCGGCCGGCACCGCATACACACCCCAGTGAATGAAGATGCCGAACTTGGCGTCCTTGTACCACTGCGGCTGCTGGTACTTCACCAGGGTGGCCCAATCGGGGCGATAAGGTCCGTCGTTGGCCTGACGGTCGGCTTCAGCCAGGAGGCGCTTGCGCTCACCGTCATACTTGCTCACTGATTGCTGCCACTCGCGATCGATCTCGGCGGCGGATTTCACACCCAGGGTGGGCGCGTAGGGATCAGCGGGAGCGGCCGTCGACTGGGCAAACGCCGCAGGCACACTGGCCGCCAGCAACAACGGCATGCAAAGCAAAAGATTCTTCATTAGCGCCCATCCTAAAGCGGTTCCCCGCAGCGGTGCAAACGTTTTCAGCGGGGTCGCGGCGGCCGGCGGCAGTGCTCGCGATAATACTTGCTTTTGGCAACTAATTGGAATACGCTGCATGCATGGCCTACCCCTCTTCGCTCGGCCCGGAACTCGCGACGCAGATCGGCGCAATCCGCGAATTCAACCGCTTCTACACCGCGCGGCTTGGCCTGCTGCGCAAGCGGCATCTGGATGGCGAGTTCTCGCTTACGGAAGGCCGCCTGCTCTACGAGATCGGCGCAAGTCCAGCCACTACCGCTGCTGTTCTGTGCAGTAGCCTGCAGTTGGACCCGGGGTACATCAGCCGTCTGCTCACGGCACTCACACGCCGCGGGCTGATTCGCCAGACGCCCTCGAAGGTCGACGCCAGACAGAAAAAGCTCACGCTGACAGCGAAAGGCAGCAAATCTGTAGCGAAGATCAATCAGCTTTCCGACCGCCAGTTGCGGGACCTGCTGGCCACACTCTCCGCAAGCAATCGCGAGTTGCTGGTGAGCTCGCTTCAGTCCGTCCGCCGCATCTTGTCTGGATCGCAACGGCCCGCCGCGCGTATCGAGCGGATCAACACCATGACCGCAGAAGCAGCAGACATCCTCGAGGAGTACTACGAGGCGGTAAACGTGGTAAAGCGCGACAAGCCCGGCAGCATGCAAAAGATGTTGCACGAGCCCGGAGCAGGCATGTGGCTCGCCTACCTTGGCGACCAACTCGCAGGGTGCGTGGTGCTGCGCGGCCTTCCAGCCATCCCAAACGCGGCGGAGTGCAAGCGCCTGTACGTGAAGCCATCAGCACGCGGCAACCGCGTCGGCGATCTTTTGCTCGATGCGCTGGAAGACTTCGCTCGCGATCATCGCTTCGAATGGATCTACCTCGACACCCACGATGGCCTGAAGACCGCGATTGCTCTCTATCAGCGGCGCGGCTACGCGAGCTGTGCCCGCTACAACGACAATCCCCAAGCCACTCTCTTCATGCGCAAGCGGATCGCGTGATTCTTGCGCATCCGCGGGCGATAAGATTCTGCGCTCTCCGGTGAAACATTTCTCCGCGTGGATTCGTTCTTTCGTTGGCAATCAGATTTCGAAACGCCCGGTAGAACGGAGATCGATGTGGGTCAGCTTTCGACTGCTATGAGCCGCGTCCAGAGTGCGCGCCGTGTTCGCGGCCGAACGCTTGATTGGGCTAAGAATCTCGGCCTCTTGCTGTGGCTGGTGGCAGGCGAAGCGGCATTTCTCCCCTTCGCCTTCCACACATCCCCATGGAACGCGCTCACGCTGCATGTTCCAGGCAATCAGGGCAACTGGTGGCACTTTCTTGCGGCGGCGCCGTTCTTTCTTGCTCTGCCCATGATCGGAATTCGCCTCCATCTGCTGTTCGCGCCTGAGATTGAGGCACGATATCTACGCTGCGCGATCTGGAGCTTAGCGACGCTTGCCACGGCCGGCACTTTGCTGGTGGAGAGCCCTTTTCTCCTGCATCTTGCCGGAACCAGTCAGTGGCAACGCTTTATCGTGATCGCCTTGGGCCTGGGCATCACGATCGTTAGCCTCGTGATTTTGTGGAGACGACGGCGCCGCATCCCTCCTACTCGCGCCTGCATGGCAGCACTCTGCACCGCATACCTGGCGAACGCTGCGCTCTGCCTGGTGGTTTACGCTGGAGCCGCCGGCGATGTTGCCTCCCGCTCAGGCTGGTTCCTCACCCTGGCGCTTATGGCTCCCATGACACTGGAGCTGGCTGGCCACCTGTCCTCAAGGACGCATTCTTAAGCTCCGCATCAGAGGCACATAGGCATATCCTCGAGTTGCGCTTTCGGCCCGCGCAGTTTTCCCGCTTGACATATTCCTATATAGGCATGCATTATTCAAACCATGGCCCGCGCCGCTACTACCTCCGATGTCTTCAACGCCGTCGCCGAGCCCCGCCGCCGCGAGATTCTTTCTCTGCTCGTGGTCAAGGAGCTGCCCGTCGGCGACATTGTGGCCGTGCTCAAGCTCGACCAGCCGTCCGTCTCGAAACACCTGCGCGTACTGCGCGACGTCAATCTGGTTCACGTACGCCGCAATGGCCGTCACAAGTACTACAGCACGAACGCCCCTGCCATTCGTCCCCTGCACGAATGGACAGCCACCTTCGAGCGCTACTGGAGCCATCAGTTGCTCCGCGTAAAGGAGCGCGCCGAAAAGGCTGCTGCTTCTCAACCCAAGTGAGCCGGCATACCCCAAGGAGAGAATCATGATCGAAGCCCCTGCTAGCCCCATCAACATGGAAGACGTAACCCTGAACATCACCCAGGAGATCCGCGTGGCGGCCTCAATCGAGGCGACCTTCGATGCGCTGCTCGAGCAGCTCGGACCAGGCAACGAGCACCCCGACGGAACTCCCATGCCATTCAAGCTTGAGGCTTGGCCCGGCGGACGCTGGTTCCGCGACCTCGGCAGCAACAACGGCCACTACTGGGCCACGGTGCAGGCCATCAAGCGTCCCGCGTTGATCGAACTCAGCGGTCCGCTCTTCATGTCGTATCCGGTCAGCAATAACGTGCAGTACCGGCTCAGCGAAGAGAACGGAGAGACGGTCATCAAGTTTTGCCATGCCGGGTTCGGCCTCATCAACGAGTCGCATCGTAAGGGCCTGTCCACGGGCTGGGGTTACATCCACGAGCAGGCCCGCAAGCGCGCGGAAGGCCTGCGCAAGTAGCGTCGTTTCTCCGCAGCTTCACACACGCGTTACCGCTCATCTTCGCGCCTGTCTTCCTCGCTGCCGGTGCGAAGGTGGGCGCATCGTCTCAACTTCATCCCCAAGGAGAGTCATCGTGTCGATTGCACAATCATTGCTCGCCGAGTTTGAAAGCCAAGCCCCCGTCACCCGCAAGTTCCTCGAGCGCCTGCCCGAAGACAAGCTCACCTGGAAGCCGCACGCCAAATCCCTCACCGCAGGCCAGCTCGCCTTTCATCTGGCGACCGTCCCCGGCGGTGTAGTGCGCGGTGCGCAGAATGACAGCATTCAAGTGCCGGAGTTCAAGTTTCCTCAACCGGCAACCCTGAATGAAATTCTGCGCACCATGGATGAGAGCATCGCCACCGTGCGCTCTGTTCTGCCGCAGTTCGATGACGATGCCATGCAGGCCACGTGGCGCATCTTCGCCGGGACCCAGGAGACGCTCGCCATTCCTCGCTTCCGCTTCCTGCGCGATATCATGCTCAACCACTGGTACCAGCACCGCGGCCAGTTCAGCGTCTATCTGCGCCTGCTCGATGTTGCAGTGCCCTCCAGCTGGGGTCCCAGCGCCGACGAGCAGGCCGTCTTCCAGCCACAGCTGCAAACCGTCTAGGATCACCTTCGCCTTGCGTGAGGCGGCGAGCACGCTCGCTGCCGCGCGCAAGGGGAATCTTGCCTGCCATCCTTCATCTACGCTCCGGGGCGGCGTTGCCGACCTTGATCCTCCGCAGAAAAACCTCCTGCCTCCGCGCAACGTCCAACACTCTGCAGTGTCATCTCTCTAGCAGCAGATATCCCCCGGAGAACAAAATGAAAAAACATGGCATGCAGGTAATCCGTTTTGCACTCATTGTGATGGGAATTTCCGGCCTCCTGGCGCAGACCTCCTCCGCGCAGACCAGCGCGGCCCTCAGCCTGTATGGAGCGTTCAGCGGCACCACCACCGGCAACGGCGTACAGCAGAGCCCGGCCAACTCCGCCGGCGGCCTCTTTGAACTGCGCCACATCGCCAACCCGATCATGGGATTCGAAGGAACCTACTCCTACAATCGGGCCAACCAGAGTTACGTCTCGACCACGAACTGCGGTCTGCCTTGCGGTCCCATCACTACCAACACCGTGAAGGCGAATGCGCACGAGATCACCGCGGACTGGGTTCCGTCGCTGGGAGTGGCCAACTTCCGCCCCTTCGGCGTGCTCGGTCTCGGCGTCTTGTTGAATGAGCCGGTCAGCAGCCAGACCAACAGCAAGTCATCGACCAAGGCCGTCTACGTGTACGGCGCGGGGCTGGACTGGGGCGTCCTGCCGCACCTGGGCCTGCGCTTTCAGTACCGGGGAAATCTGTACAGCTCGCCCAACCTGAGCAGCCTCTACGGCTCCACCAAAACCTTCACCCACACCGCTGAGCCCATGATCGGCGTCTACTTCAGCCTGTAGTCCTGTGCGGCGTTCAGGACGGCTCTCCTTGAAGAGCCGTCCGCCGCAATGCTGTGTCTGGATAGATGACGGTGCTTGCGCTGGTAGGTGAATCGCCCAATGACAGGATGTGGCGGCCAGCGCGAGCCAGCCGCTCTCTACTGGGGAAAGTCTCTAGGCGGAAGGGCCGCTGAAGGTGCGTCGGATGTGCGTGTCCAGGAATATGTTCTCGCACAGGTTGAGGAGAATTTCTTTGGAAGCCAGAGCAGGCGTCACATGCGGGAAGGTTTGGCCAGATTGCACCATCTGCGACCCTGAAATCCACCGCTCTAATTTGACTGCGAATTGAGGATCGGACTGGTAGAACCTGCTCTGCAACATGGTTAAGACCTCCGCACTGGCTTCTATACAAGCAAGCTGGAGGCCAAACCGACAGGACCGAACCCCGGCGGTTATTTCTGGTCAAAACAAAGGCTTTATTCGGGTAAAAATTAGAACAAACCAATCACTGACGCGGCGAGACGAAGTCAAAATGACGAGATAGCGTCAACAAGATTGCATACCGTCACTTACTTTCCCGCTACCAGCATGAAGGGATCGGGTGTCACGACGCAGGTTTGCCGCCCCGCCAGGTCGACCGTCCGACCGTCGGCAAATCTGAGCGCCTCAAGTTTAATGGAAGTCACGGCCGTGAATCCCGGCAGAACGATCTCCGCGGCCACAGCTCCGTCCTTCTCTGGAGCAAAGCTCACATCCAAGGTCCGGCGCAGGTCTGAGACGCTTTGTTGCGCAGTATTGTCCATCCGCGCCCGCGCAGAAAATCCCCGTGCAGTCACCGTGGCTCCCACCGCGCCCGGTGCTTCCTTGGTGCCCAGGATCAGATGGATGTGTTGAGACGGCTGGGTTTGGGCGTCATCCGGCGCGCGCTTGCCGCCCGGATCACGAACCACCAGCATCCCGCTCCCAGGGCCGTGCTTGGCCTGTATGCTGACCGGACAGGGCGAGAGCGTCATGGTCAGGACGGTGGACCCCTGCCCTTGTGCCCCGGTTCCGGGAGCCGAAGATACGGAGTGATTGACGACGGGCGGAACAGCGCCTTGTTGCGCCCCCGCGCCCGCTGTACCGGCCAAACCCACGGCAAGAAGAACGGCAGTAACCTTCATGACGAGCCTCCTTAGGGATAAGAAGAGGCAAAGATCGCTCGACGCCTCCAAAATACGCTCTTCCCCCAATGGAATCAATCCGTCCGCAGAGCCTCCCAGCGCGGCGCTGCGGCCCCGGGGAGAGCCTCTGCGCTGTGTTACCGTTGCAATAGCCCGACCCGCGGAACGATTGCCCGGTGACCTGCTGCGAGCGCCCGAGCGAACGGATCTCCGGCGCTATGCGTCCAAGGATCAACGCACCGGATGGCACCAAGGGGACTATGCCGGGCATGGTACGGATGGCACAGCAGCCGGAATTGACGCCGATCGCCGCGAACCCGGCTCCGCAGCCCAGGGTAGACAACGGGTCTGTCTCCACCCCCGCACCCCCTCCCGCCGCTCACAAACATGGCCCGCAGCGCATTCCCCGCTGGCTGGAGCGCGCTGAGCTGTTCCTGCGGGTGTTGCTGCGCATGTACATCGGCCTGGCGGTCTGTTACGCCCCCTGGTCGCACACCTTCTGGGATCAGAATCCCATCTTTCTGCAATTTCCCAACGTCGGCGTATTTGCTGCCCACGGGGCAGTACGCGGCATCATATCCGGATTGGGGCTACTCAATCTTTGGGTTGCTCTGCGCGACGCAATCCGCCATCGGGACAGGTAAGTCATGGAACAGCAAGAGCAAGGGACCACACCGCAGGGCTCCGGCACCGCGGCACAACCACCATCTGACACTGCCGTTCCCCAGGTGGCAACCATCCCTGGAAATCATCCCCCACCGCCCTTGGAACGGGCGCCCCTGGCCTATGAGAACTCCGCGTTTCTCAACAGCGCCGACGGCCGCCTGATTCGCATCGTGGCGGAGTACGTCGAGCCCCTGGCCCGCTTCCGCAAGGAGCAGATCCAGGACACCGTGGTCTTCTTCGGCTCTGCGCGCTTCCGCGGCCGCGAAGAGGCCGACCACGCCCTGGAGCTGCTGGAAAACACCGGCGCCACCCGCCCCGCTCCTCGGGAGGAGCAACCCGCCAGCATTCCCCAGATCGTG
>CBJOJD010000035.1:0-24002 GCA_966443485.1 uncultured bacterium
ACTCCGGCGGAGTGAGCTGCAAAGAGCACTGAAGGTGAGAGCGTGGGGAAGAAGTTGTGCACATGCACGAGATCGGGACGAAAGCGCTCGATGGCCTGCTTTACCCTGCGATGGGAAGGCAGGGAATAGAAGGATCGGATACCGGCCTGAAGACTGGACCATGCGCCGCTGATCTGGTCGTTATCGAAGAGCAGGGTTTCGACCGCATGCCCCTTCTGAGCGAGCAGGGCGCCTTCCGCCGCGACCACCGCGTCTTCGCCGCCGGCTTGCTGGTACCGATTATGGGCGATTAGCACTCTCACTTCTTGGCGCTCCAGCTTTCTTCGGCACTGGCCTGAAAGGCGTAGTCGTGCTTGTTGTCGACGGCAGCTTCTGTGTTGCTGACCGCGGCGAAGGATCTTAGGGCACGGTCCGCGATGATATTGGGATGGAAGCCAGCGATCTTGGCTTTGGCTTGCGATGACATCTCTCTGAGCTGCCGAGCGCTGGCGCGGAGGGCGCGATCGATGCCGCGGTACGTGTCCGCTTCGCTTTCAGAGTCAAACAGCCACCCGGTACGCTCTTCTTCGATGAGCTCCAAGGCCGCCTGACTATGGATGCTGCCAAGGACGGGAAGGCCGGCGATCATGGCTTCGTTCACGACCACGCCCCATTCGTCGCCCAGGGTGGGGAAAGCGCAAACATCGGCTTGCTTATAGGCTGCGGCGAGGGTCTCCTGAGAGACCCAGCCCAGAATCTCAATGCTGAAGTTGGGGGGCAGCTTCAAAGCGCGAATGGCATTGGCTTCCCGGCCATCTCCGGCAAGGATCAGCTTGACTCTGCGGGCAGGGTGCTCCTTACACCATTGCGCCATCACGCTGCAGAAGGAACGGATGCCTTTCTGCGGGATGAGGCGGCCGGGGTAGATGAGCCGGATCGAGTCGTCTTGAGGGTTGTAATCGGGATTGACGAACAAGCCGTCTTCAATGGCGTAGGGAACGGTGAAGCACGGCCCCTGGTAGCCCAAGGAGCGCAGGTATCGTTCTCCCTCGCGCCCATTCACAAAGGCGCCGTCCGCCATGCGCAGGATCCAGCGGCGGACGACACGCCGCAACCAGAAGCGTTTGCGCTCGGTGCGCCAGGACAGTGTGGCCCAAACAATCAAGCGGCTGTTGCGGTGCGTGAGGCGATAGAGGCACGAGAAGAGGGTGCGCACGCCGAACTGAAGCGACAAGACGACATCCGGCTGATAGGCAGAGAGCCGGGTGTAGGTGTCATAGGGAATGTGGAGCTCGCCTGATTGCCAGTGGCCGTATGCTTTGCGAATGATGCGAAAGGTATTGAATGACTTCTGTACTTCGATCTGGAGATCGCTCTGGATTGGGGGGAAGTCGTGGTAGCTGTCGGCCGCGGCAGAGGTAAATATTCGGAACTCGTCAACGCGCGCGCCCATGGCCTCGCACAACGCGATGCTGTGCGGCGATATGCTGTTGGTCAACAGCGCGATGCGGAGGGGAATCCTTTGCATATCTTCGTCCATTCGAAGGAGCCGTAGTTGCTGATGGGTCCGACGGCTACCAAGGTTTGCCACTGCCAGGGTGGCGCGGGGTACATCAGCACTCACCGGGAAGCCTGGTGAGCTGGAATGCTTAGGTACTGACGAAAGCGGCAATTCTAAGGGGTTTATCGGTATGCGGGACGGATCCCTTTAGAACGGCCTTCTTCAGAACCATCCCAGCCGGTTCAAACGGCCATGCTCCTTTCAATGAAGAGTTCATAGCGTTTGAAGAACATGCCAAGCCAGTGTTCCGGTAACACTTCCCAGGAGGCCTCTCCGGTGAGGTTTTCGCACTGCGTGCGATGCTCTTGAAGGGCTGTGCGCTTGAGCGTGTTGAGGTGGCCGGAGGGGAGCCGGCGAAGTTTGCGCCAGATGGCAGGATTGAAGAGATGGGAGATGGCGGTGACGGCCTGAAACCGCGGGTATTCGTAGACAGGGCAGCGGACCGCATTGCGTTCAACGAGCAGATCAACCGCTTGCGCAACTTTGCGATGGTCGGGATGAGGATCAATTCCGTAGGGCGAGTAGATGCGCGTGGGATTGATCTGTGCGATGATCTCGCTGAGTCGTTCGGCGATCTGCTCTACCTTCGCTTCCGCACTGCTATCGCAGAAGGCAAGAAAGTGCAGGTCGTCTGAGGAACATCCGAGGACGCGCAGGGCGTTGCGGGCTTCGGCGGATCGGAGGGCAGCCAACTCTCGCGCAGATATCTTCTCGGAGACGGACGAGGCGCTTCCGTCCGTGACGAACACGACCTGGATGTGATGACCTTGCTGGCGAAGAGAGGCGATGGATGCTCCGCAGCTCAGGATGTCGTCATCCGGATGGGGAGCGAGGACCAGGATGTGGCTGTGCTCCTGCAGCGCGGGTACATCCGACGCCAGCATCGAGAAACAGGGCAGGATCACATCCATCGCCAATGACTTAAGTTGCTTCAACGTACTCTTCTCCAGATCGACTCGAAAGCTATTCGTCCAGCAGTCTCAATTTGCGCAGCAGTTTGCGCGAAAACGTGTTGTAGAGGTTTTGTTGCGCTAGATGATCTGCCATCTGGGACCACACGATGCAGGGTGGATGTTGCAGCGGGAAGGTGAGCGAACGCAGCTCAGGCATTCGCCGCGAATCGCGACCGAAGGTGTGGGTTGCGTCGGGTCCAAACCCGATGTTGCGAATCAGGTTGACGTGAGGGACCACGGTGAGCCGGAAGTTGAAGATGCGGGTGTAGACCCAGCGGTAGTCCCAGGGGCTTAGGTCGCCATCTTGATGGCACTGGTCGAAGATCTCCTCCCAGAAGCGCTGCGCTTTTTTGGGAAAGAGCTGCGAGAGATAGTTGCGATGCTTGATGGTAGGCCAGCTCTTGAGGCTGCGATCGTGCCACGCCCAGCGGTCTTTCCAGGTGGCCCAGCCCCAGTTTGCGCCTAAGAGAGAGAAGAAGTAGCTATCGGGCGGCTGCAGTTTGTCCTGAATGTCGTTGGTGCCGGAGATGGCGGCGATCCGGGGATCATGGCGATAGCGTTCCAGCATCTCCGAGCAGAACTCGAAGAAAGTGGGATCGGCGAGGCAGTCGTCCTCAAGGATAATGGCCTCATCGACCAGGGAGAAGGCCCAGTCAAGTCCGGAGATGACGCGGGGATCGCAGCCAAGATTCTCGTCAGAGAAGTTGGTGCTGACCTCGCAGGGCCAGTCCACCTGGCTGACGATCTCGCGAACCTGACGACAGAGTTCAGCTTCGCCGTCTTTGTGCGAGCGGGCACCATCGGCGATGATCAGCAGTCGCGCCGGACGGGCCTTGGCAATGGCTTGAAAGACCTGGCGGGTCGGCTCCGGGCGGTTGAAGACGATCAGGATGACTGGAGTATGCAGGGGACGATTCATGCGCTCACCATTTCCCCTTTCTCCAGTTTGGTAGCACGCGGCAGCCGCCAAAGGCCGAGGAAGGCGCGCGTCTTCATTTTGAAGATAGGTCGGGTGGAGGGATTGACTGCGTCAAGTACATAGGTGACGAGGAACTGAGTGATAAGTGTCGCGGTGGCTGATCCGACTGCACCCCAATGCGGGATGAGTAGATAGTTGAGCAGAACGTTGCAGAGGGCGCCTGCGATGCTGCGCTGAAGAGAGATCTTGGTTAGCCCTTCATGAATCAGCTGCATGCCGCTGACCACTCCGATGAAGACGAAGGGAGCGGTCCAGACGTGGACCTGCAGTACAGAAGCGGAGGGCAGATAGGCCCGCCCGAAGAGGAGAAGGATCACGTACTTGCTTAGGACCATGCTGGCCAGAGCGATGACGATGCTGACGGCCGCCATGATGCCGTAGAGAACCTGTAGACGCGAGTAGTAGAACTCGGGATCCTGAGCCTTGCGGGCCAGCAATCGAGGCATAACGCTGGTGCAGATCAGCGTGGGGATGGCGTACCAGATCTCGGAGATCTTGGAGGCCGCCGAGTAGAAGCCGACCACTTCTTTCGTGCTCAACGTGCCGAGCAGCACCTGGTCGGTGCGCATGTAGACGATGATGAGCAGACTGGCGATGAGCAACGGCCAGCTTGCCTTGAGCAAGTTGACGGCCTTGGCGAACTTGAAGCGCCAGCGGAAGAAGTCGCGCTCCAAGACGTAGTAGGCGATGGCCAGGCCGATTTCGGTGATCAGGATTTCGGCAGCGGCAATGGCGCCGAACACGATCAGCGGAGACTTGGTGAGGACTGCTGCGATGCGCGCGAGATTGCTCAGGACAAAGACAATGATCTGAGGGATGACGACGACGCGAGAGCGGGTGCGGGCCTGGAAGAAGTAGTCGACCACGTCAAAGCCCTGTGCGATCGAGGCAATCGACAGCATGGCCACCATGGCGATGACGACGGTCTCGCTGCGGTGACTCATCCAGGTGTACCAAATCGCCGCAGCTGTGGTTACGAAGCTGGCGCCGACCTTAAGGTAGAGGGAAGTGCCCAGGATCTCGCGTTTGACCTCGTCATCGCGGGTGAGAGCGATCTCGCTGACAACGAGGTAGTCGAGTCCGAGATTGGACACGATGTTGAACAGGCCGTAGAGCGCAAAGGCGAAGCTGAAGGCGCCGTACTGCGAGGGGCCGAGGTAGCGGACGACGACCGTTCCAACCACCAGCGAGCCGCCCATGCGCACGATGCGGCCGAAGCTGACCCAGCCGATGTTGCGGACGGTCTCCCAGAAGCCCTTTCCGAGATGGTTGAGGCTACGCATGTGGTCGACGCTCCATAGGCTGAGTGTTGCCATTGCGGCGGCCAACCGTGCTGCTGTAGGCGGACGTGAGGAGTGAATGCGCTCTCATAGCGACCACCTTTGCGAATCGGTTTCTACCAACATGCTTCCTTTGGAGTTGACGCTGACCTGTTTGAGGCGTTGCCCGGCGAGATCGCGGTGGATGGTGTCGATGGCTTGGGAGATTACCGGGTCCTTGGCGGGGTTTCCTACATAATCGTCGTCGTGCGAGTAGAAGTACAATCCGCGCACGCCTAACGCAGCGCAGAGCGTGGCAAGTTTGCGCAACATGACGGCCCGGGTGTGCGAGTCCGCATGAGCGAAGGGCGTAGAGGGCATGAATCCAGCTTCGGTGCAGTACAAGGGATGCTCAACCTTGAGTGCTGCAAGAAGGGATGCGAGCAGCAGGATGCGCTCCACCAGTCCGCCTGGTCCGGCGGTCAAGGTGGAGTTGTAAGCGTGGAAGGCGACCGCATCACACCACTGCGCGCCGCTCGCGCCATGGCCGTCGGAGGCCGCGAGATATTGCTGCACTACGCCATCGTGGGCGAGAACTTTCTCTGGGCGGAAACTGCCGACCAGATCCCCCGTGAATCCAGGGGTAAGGATGCGAACGCCCGGGTCGGCCGACTTGGCTGCCTGATAGATGGCGCGACCCATGGAGGCGAGCTGGTCGGCGCTGCCGATCCAGAAGTCCTTCGGGTCGTTGCGAAAGAACGGCTCATTCCAGATCTCGAGGAACTGGATTCGGCGAGTTCCGCCGGAGTTATATCGGCTTACCAAGGCATGAATGAAGTCCGAGAGAGGCTCCAGCTGCTTGGGCGCGGACGATCCACCCTGATGCCAGTAAGGATCTTTCTGTGCAGGCACGGATGCCAGCCATTCCGGGGTTCCGTAGACGGTGTAGACCAGTGTCTTGCCTTGCCGGTGATGCGCATCGACCCACTTATCTATCAGCGACCAATCGAAGGCAGTGGGTGCTTTGTGGATGGAGGTCCAGAAGATGCCCTTGCCAGGTCCGGAGAAGTCATGAGAGCGGACCGCACCGTAGTTGTCGGTGGGGGCGGGCGAAAGGGGCTGGCCGATGGGCCAGCGATGGAAGTGCATTCCCACAAAGTCTCTGGGCACTTCAATAGGCTGGCGCAGGAGCGGCATGTCGGGGGACTGAGCGCAGGCAGAGGGAAGCAGCATGGAGCCGGCTCCAGCCACAGTGGCGAGCGAAAGAAAATGCCTCCGGGATAGCGGAGAGCCGATGCTGGTCGCTTCGAGATGCCGGGAATCGCTGCTCATTGAGACACTCCTTTGAGCGCGGGACGACCGGCGATATGCAGTGCTCCAGGAGCCTGAACCGCGGCACGGGAGCGAAGAGGAGCCCAGGCGCGGAGAGCCGCAAAATAGCTGACGGTGAACATGAACCAGAGCGGCGCGGGAATCAGGAAGTCCGTCTCCGTCATGTCGTGCAGCAGGAGGACCGCGAGCGAAAGGATGAGCCAGGTGCCGGCAAGCTCGTTGACCTTACGGCGTATAAAGAAGGCGTGGCGGAAGGCCATCCAGAGAATGCCAAGGGTGATGATGATGCCCAGGATGCCCAGGCTGAGAGCTGTTTCCAAGAAGCCGTTGTGCGCGCTTTGAGGATTCCAGTTCAGGTTTTGGACGACCAGATCTCCTTGCGAGTTCCAGAACGCGGTGTATCCCCAGCCCAGCAGCGGCTTGGCCTTTATCTGTTGAAGCACGAAGCCCCAGATGGCATCGCGTCCAGTCAGGGTGGTGTTTTTTCCGCCCGCGGCGAGAACGCGATCGAGGAAATGGGGGACGAGAACAAAAGCGATGAGCGACAGTGCGACGGGAATGACCAGGATCGACTTGCGGCTTCGCGGCGAGGAGCGGAACAAGGCCAGGAGATAGCCGGCGAAGATGGTGCAGATGAAGGCGGTGGCCGACTGCGACATGATCAGCAGGCCGAACATGAATGCGATCTTGAAGACGCGGAAGAAGGTCCAGCGTTCGCGCGGAACGGCGATGGCCAGCATGCCGATGGTCATGCCGATGCCGAAGTGATTTTTTTCGCCGTAGATGCCGGTCCATCCAGGAGCAGCGCCACGGACGGGGCTGACGAACTCCAGAATGAGGCTGAGGATGGCGAGAGCGAATACGGTGTTTCCGACCACCTTAGTGGCTTCTTCGACAGGAACGTAGTAGGTGAAGACGAGGGTGCAGGCGAGATAGGCCCAGAGAGTCACGCCGTACCGGAAGGTGTCGGAGGGCTGGACCGACCAGAGCACAGAGACAAGACACTCGGCGTAGAGCGCCAGGAACCACGGCACAGCCAGCAAGGTGCGAATCAGCGGCCGGTGAATGGGCAGCATGGCGAAGAAGCCGACGCCCACCAGGGTCACGGTGAGCAGGAACAGGATGGGATTGGAGCTGCCGCTATGCAGCAGGCTCGATTGGCCGCCGCCGCTTCCGGTAAATCCGCCAAAAAGGCGAATGAAGACGTCCGAGTCCATGCAGAGCCCGAACACCATAAACCACTTCGCCCATTGTCGTTTTGTAAGCCGCATAGGTTACCCGAGCATTCCTGAAACGAGGGTCTTCACGTACGGCGAGGCGACATACAGGGGCCACGCTGGACCCAGATGCCGACGGCAGTAGACGAACCAGTCATGCAAGGGCGAACCCTTGGGCGAATTGAGATGTTTCCAGCGCTTGCGCAGGGGCAGGGAACGATCGCGCCAAGTGCCGTCTACGGGATTGTCGTTGCAGGTGCCGATGAAGCCGGGCGCGACCACTACCCGAAAACCAGCCGCATGGGCGCGGAATCCGTAATCGAAATCAGCGAAAGAATGCGTGAAGGCGGAGTCCAGCAGACCGACGCGGGCCACTACTTCTGCGGGAATGAGCGTGCAATTGCCGTTCATGGTGAGGCATTCGCGAGGCTCCTGAGGATCGGGGAGGACGCGCACCAGGCTGCGGCGGATGAGGCCTTTGCGCATGTTCCACCCGCCGTAGGTGCAGCTGCCTTTGTGACTGTCGCGGGTGCTTCCCGCAACGATGGCGGTGACGCCTTTGCTTTTGAGATCGAGCCAGGTTTTGATAACTACGTCGAAGGCGTGAGCATCGAGCAGGGTATCGTCGTTCAGCAGCATGTAAGCGTCGAAGTTGCGGGCGGAGGCGGCCTCAAAGGCCACGCGCATGCCGCCGCTCCAGTAGAGCGAACCGTTGCCGATGGCGAGATGAACGTCGGGAAAGTCGGTGCGCACGCTCTCCGCAGTACCGTCTTTGCTGCCGTCATCGACGAGAAAGATCTCGGTGTGCCGCGGCACCTCGGAGCTGAGCGCTGCGAGCGCGCGCAGGCAGGCGAGGGTCTTCTCTCTGCGATTGAAGCAGGTCATCAGGACCGCGATTTTGGGAGTCTGTTCCATCGTACTTTCAGTTTCGATACCTGGCTGTTGAGTCCATTTCCAAACTTGGCCGCGGTGGAGCTTAGGGCACACGGTAGAGAATTGCGCCTACGCTGGCGCCCAGAATCGTGCTTCCGTCAACTACAACCGTCTTCCACTTGCTGCGAGGAACAAAGAGAACATCGTTGAGCTGCAACTGGACATTCGAGGAGGTGAGATTGCCCGAACGGATGAAGGGCACCTTGATTTCCTCGAAGCCATTGCCCTTGGGGCGGATGATGCGCATGTGATCGGCCGAGGCGTCGAGGGCCAGGCCTCCCGCGAGCGAGAGGGCCTGCATCACGTTAGGAGCGGAGTTGCCCACCATCAGATAGCCTCCGGGCTTGCCAACGGCGCCGAGGACATACACGGCTCCCGCACGATGCACCAGGACGGTATCGCCGGGCTGTACCATCACATCCTGCAGAGGAGAGGTGGAGAGGCCGGGAGCGTACTCCACGTGCTGGATGGTGGTGGCGCCCTGCTCGTCGGTGTGCTGGATCTCGACGTCCTTGCCGGCTACGAAGCTCTCTCCGCCCGCGGAGGCCAGGATGTCGCTGAGGTGCTTGGGGGCGACGACTTGTATGCGTCCCGGAGCACGCACTTCGCCGAGAACGTTCACCACTTTCATGGGAACTTCGACGATCCTGACGTTCACCTGAGGAAGGCTTTTGACCACCTGCCGTTCAACCAGGGCTGAAGCGATGGCGGATTCCGCCTGGGCCAAGGTGAGGCCTTTGAGGTTGATGCTGCCCGCCGAAGGCATCTGAATCTGTCCTTCAGCGTTCAAGCGCCGCTCCACGTTGGACATGTCAGGAAACCCGACCACGTCGACGATGAGGACGCAGCTGGCGCTGAGCTTAACCTTATCGAAATCCTCGGGTGTTACTTGAACGCCGCCGATCTGGGTGGCAAGCGGCTGCATCTTCTCCGACACGAGAGGGAATTGATTGTCTGTGCCGGCCTCGATGGTCGATGACTGACCCACCGATTGCGCGAGCGCGCAGGAGGCGGTGAGCATGCCCAAGCACAGGGCGCAACCGGCAAGTCCTGCTTTGCGGATGATGTGGTGCACTGCCATAAACTTCTGCTCCTGATGCCGCATGGTTTGGAGAATCCTGTGTGCCATTAGCTATTCACAATGCAGCCCAGAAACGGCGCTGGGACCGACTGAAGGGAGCTCATCAATTCCTCGACATCGCGCTGCTGCGTCTTGCCCAGTTCGATCAACAGGGCGTAGACGTCGGCTTGCTGAACGGCTACGGCCGCGTCGGAGAAGCGGACCGCATCCGGAGCCAGCAGCAGCACCAGGCGATAGCGGGCGCGAGCGTCGCTGAGTAAGAGGTTGAATGCGTTGGACTGCAGCAGCTCAGCGCCGTTCCAGGCAGAGGAGCCAGCGGGAAGGAGGTAGAGGTTATTGCTGCCTTCGACGGGGACCACTGCCTCGACCAGCCGCGCCTTTCCTTGCAGACACTCGGAGAGGCCAATGCCGGAGGAGTCCTTGCCATGCAGATGCGTGTCGATGACCAGGACGTCACCGCCGAGCAGAGCGAAAGCCCGGGCCAGAGTCATGCCGCAGTTTTGCAGTTGCTCAGGGGCAGAGGCGCTGGTCAGCGCCAGTGCGCGTCCATCCAGTTCAGGGCACTCCTGCAGGATGGCGGTGCGCACCGAGCGGTAGGCCTCGGGGATGGCTCTATCTTCGGCGCCTGCTCCCGAGAGGTGCCCATTCAGCAGCGAGGCCTTGGAGCTCTTGCGAGCAGACCAGCTTTTGCCGGCGCGAGGCAGGGACTTTCCGAGGACGCGTACTTGCAAAGACGACTTGATGTGACGGAGCGAGTGCAGGGAATTGTCGAAGTAGTCGAGGATGAAGCACAGTATTATGCTGAGCATGGCTCCCACAAAGGGGAAGCCGGCTAAGGCCATGGTGGTCTTCGGTGCAGAGGGCTTGCTGGGAGTCTTGGCCCGATCCACGGTGGTCAGGCGCGGCGAACGCATGCCGCTGGCGAACTTAGCCTCGTGGAACTTGGAGTACATGTCCTGGTAGAGATCGCGGCTGGCGGTGGCTTCGCCGACCAGCAGCTGCAACTGATCTTCCTTGGAGCTCCAGGAGGCGACGCGCCCTTCCTGATCGCCGATCTGGGCACGCAGTCCGGCTTCGTTGCTCTTGGCCAGTTCCAGATCGCTCTTGGCTTGATCGCTGATGCGCTGCATTTCGAGCTGGATCTGAGTATTCAGGCTGGCCTGACGATTCTTGAGATCGATCATGAGCTGGCTCTTCGGACCGTACTTGTTCGCCGCGTCGGTCAGCTGCGTGTCGACGGCCGCCTGCTGTTGGCGGAGAGCCTGCAATACGGCCAGGCCATTACCGCCCGGAGTGAAGATGTTGGGGTGAGCCGGGTCGGAGACCAGACCGCTGTTGGGAATGCTGAGCAGCGCCTCCGGACTGTCGGTGAGCGTCATCCGGTAGATGGCTTCCTTGGAGATGCGGTTTACTTCCGCGGCGGTCAGCTGCTGATTGAGCTCCAACAACCGTCCCAGGGGAATGTTCTGTGCAGCTTCAGGCCCTGCTGGAGCCTGCCCTTTGGCTTCGGCTGGGGGCAGAGCGGCGCCTACCAGCCTGTTTTGTGTCTGGAACTGCTGGGCGCGCTGCTCGTTCAGTTCGAGATCGCCCTTGAGGGTCGCGAGCTGACGAGACATCCAGGTGGAGATCTGCTGGTAAGCATCGACGCGGTTGGCAAACGACTGCTCGATCTGAGTGTCGATGATGGCGTTGGCGATGCTCGCTGCCAGAGCCGGGTCCCGGTCGGTGTAGGAGACCTGGATCATGCGCGTGCCCTTGACGACAGACACCTTGAGCTTGCCGCTCATCATGCTCAGGACACGATCGCGCTCGAAGACGGTCTTGCTGATGGGCAGTCCGCGCTCTTTATAGATAGGGATAGAGGGAGCGGTCTCGGCGGGAACCGCATAAGGAGCCACCTTTTCCAGCCCCAGCTTGTCTGAGACAGCGATCAGCGTAGGATCGCTGCTCAGCTGGGCCACCTGGGTGTTGAGTTCGGTGGTGAGCATCTCCGGAGTGCTGGCGTCGGACTGGTTCCCCTGCGCGAGATCTTGCAGGCCGATCTCCGGGCTGCTTTGCCCGGCAACCTCGACCATGGCCACTGCCGTGTATTTCTTGTGCGCGACGAGAGTGTAGGCGAATCCGAGCACCGCAAACACCGCGATGATCAGCAATACCATCCACTTGCGACGAAGCACAATCTGGCAGAGGTCGTTCAAGCTCAGTTCGTCCTCGGCATGAGACGGCACCCAGGACGGGCTGGAGATCGTACGGGAGGGTTCTAGTTGTGTTACCGGTGCCATGAATCACTTCTCACTTTCGAGATCAGAACTCTTTATGTAGATCGGCTGGAATTGCGGACTCAGCACGGAGCTGGGCGGCCGATGTGCTCCAGAAGGAACTCCTCGGCGTGCAGTCCGCGGATGCCGGATTCCAGATCGATTTGCGGTTTCCAGCCCAAGGAGTTGATGAAGCTGGAATCCATGAGCTTTTGGGGCGTTCCGTCGGGCTTTGAGGCGTCGAAGACCAGCTCGCCTTCAAAACCGTAGACGCGGGCCACGAGTTCGGCCAGCTCCCGGATGGTCAGGTCGTATCCGGCGCCGACGTTGACGAGGGGAGGATGGTCTGCGTTCAACACGAGATCAAGAGCGCTGCCTTCGAGCTGCATCAGGTGCAGGCAGGCGACCGCCAGGTCATCGCTATGCAGGAACTCACGGCGTGGACGTCCGCTGCCCCATACGATCATGGTCTTTTGTCCAGAGACCTTGGCCTCGAGTGCTTTGCGGATCAAGGCGGGCAAGACGTGGGAGTTCTGCGCGTCGTAGTTATCGCCGGGCCCGTAGAGATTAGTCGGCATGGCCGCGATGTAGCGGGTCCCATACTGGCGGTTGAAGGCCCAGCACATCTCGATGCCGGCTATCTTGGCCAATGCATAGGGGCGATTGGTCGGCTCGAGCGGCCCGGTAAGCAGATACTCTTCGCGGATGGGCTGGGGACAAAGCTTGGGATAAATGCAGCTGGACCCGAGGAACAGGAGCCGATCTACCCCGTAGCGGTAACTGGCTTCGATGATATTGTTTTGAATCTCCAGGTTTTCCTGGATGAAGCTGGCGGGGTAAGTCATGTTGGCCAGGATGCCGCCTACTTTGGCCGCGGCCAAAAAGACGTACTCCGGGCGCTCGCTGTCGAAGAAGCGAAGCACCTGTTCCCGATCGCGCAGCTCCAATTCGGCGTGCGCGCGGGTGAGCAGGTTGTGATAACCGCGGGAGACAAGGGCGCGATGGATGGCAGAACCGGCCAGTCCGCGGTGACCTGCTATGTAGATTTTGCTGTCAGCTCTCATTCTTCCTGTCCGATGTATTCCGGCCCTACTTAGGCCGGAATCCTGGAGTTAGTTCTCGTTATAGCTGTACACCGTGAAGCCCATCTTGTGCATGGCGGCGTCTCGTTCGGCCAGCTTGAGATCAGCGGCGGTCATCTCATGGACCAGCTCTTCGAAGCTGATCTTGGGCGTCCATCCCAGTTCCTGCTTGGCTTTCTCGGGAGAGCCCAGGAGGGTTTCGACTTCTGCGGGGCGGTAGTAGCGGGGATCGACAGCGACCACGATGCGGCCCTGATCGTCCATCGCGACCTCGTCGACACCTTCGCCGATCCAAGTGAGCTTCATGTTGAGATAGGCTGCGGCCAAGGAAACGAACCCGCGGACGCTATGCTGCTCGCCAGTGGCGATGACGTAGTCCTGGGGAGTCTCCTGCTGCAACATCAGCCACTGCATCTGCACGTAGTCGCGGGCATGGCCCCAGTCGCGGAGGGCGTTCAGATTGCCGAGATACAGGCGGTCTTGCAGGCCCACCTTGATGCGCGCCAGCGCCCGGGTGATCTTGCGGGTCACGAAGGTTTCGCCGCGATTGGGCGATTCGTGATTGAACAGGACGCCGTTGCAGGCGTACATGCCGTAGGACTCGCGGTAGTTCACGGTGATCCAGTAGGCATAAAGCTTGGCCACCGCATAGGGCGAGCGCGGGTAGAAGGGAGTGCGTTCGGTCTGCGGAATCTGCTGGACCAAGCCGTAGAGCTCCGAGGTGGAGGCCTGATAGAAGCGCGTGTGGTTGGTCAAGCCGGTCATGCGGATGGCTTCGAGAAGACGCAGCGTACCCACGCCGTCGACGTCGGCCGTGTACTCCGGGTTCTCGAAGGAGACTTTCACGTGGCTCTGCGCGCCCAGGTTATAGACCTCATCGGGCATGACCCTTTGCACGATGCTGGCGAGGCTGCTGGAGTCGGAGAGGTCGCCGTAGTGAAGAATCAGGCGGCGGCCGGTCTCGTGCGGATCCTGGTACAGGTGATCGATGCGATCGGTGTTAAGGGAGGAGCTCCTCCGCTTGATGCCATGAACCTCGTAGCCTTTATCGAGCAGAAGGTCTGCCAGATAGGATCCGTCTTGGCCGGTGATGCCGGTGATCAAAGCTTTCTTCATACAACCTCCGCAAATACGTCCTGCAGTAACGATTTAGAGCAAGTGAGACCAGGGGCCGAAGTTATTGCAATTCCTGAGTGCGCTGCCTCAGGCTAGGCACGACTCGAAACAGAGTGGCCTGCGCCAGCAGCCGCAGGAACAAGGTGTTGGAAGTGAAGTAACGACGCGCCAGGCGCTTGGGATCGGTGCCCAAACGATAGAGCCACTCAAAGCCGTGGTCGCGAAGCAGTGCCGGAGCGCGGCGAATTGCGCCGGCCGAGATGTCAAAGGCCTGACCGACCGCCAGCATTACGCCTACATTGAGGCGGTCGCGGTGTTCATGCATCCAGATCTCTTGCTTGGGGCATCCCAGGCACACCCACAGCACGTCGACGTCGGAGTTATTGATCGCGGTCACGATCTGGTCGTCCTCTTGCGCAGATAAGGGCCGGAAGGGAGGAGTATACGACCCCACGATCTGAATGCCGGGGTAATCTGCCTCTAATTGCGAAATCACGCCTTGGGCGATCCCGTCACCGCCTCCGTAAAAGAAGTGGCGCAGGCCCAGGTCGCGGGTTTGAGCGCAGAACTTCTGCATAAAGTCGGGACCGGAGACGCGCTCCACGGGATGACGAAGGGCTTTGCCGAGCCATACGATGGGCATGCCGTCGGGGCAGTTCATATCCATCTGCCGATGTACAGAGCGGAAACTAGCGTTCTTATGTCCTTCAGTGACCATGTGCACATTAGTGAAGGTCACGAGCTTGGCTGCCTTGCGTTGGCGAGCCCAGCGCGAGACTTGCTCAATGGAGCGGCGCATGCCGCGGGAGGAGATGTGCACGCCAAAGATGCGGTACTCGCAGCTGTTGCCCTTGGCCTTGGGACGGATCGTCTGTCCCGCAAAAAGCCGCTGAGCTTCTGCTGCAGCACCCACTGCGGTCGGGTCGGCACACTCCGGACTTTCTGTGATCATCTGCTCTCCTCGACAAAGACACACGCCCGCGCGCAACCGGCAACCTGCACGGCCGGTAGAGACTGCATTGGCCCGCGGATCTCAACAAGGCTTGGTCAGCGCTGGGCGCAGAGCAAGCACGATGGCAAAAGCGGAACTAAGCTCGGCTATGTGGATCGATGAACTTCAAAAGTAAGCTACAAGCCGGACTAACTCCGTAACTGCTGTCACAGGGCGGCAGGAGTGAAGAGTGACTGAACACACTATGACCGCGCCCGCTGTAAGCCAGCTTCCCCAGTATTTACTTCAGTAAATTAACCATTGCATCGACGCTATTTAGGTAAGACTTTAGCATGGGAAAACATGGGCCCAGAGAGCACGATAGTGTGACCTTCCGTCATTTGAGTGGGGGTAACATTACCCCTCTCAGTGCGCGGAACTATGGGCTTGTAAGAGGCAGAAAACGAATCACATGCCTATGTTCATTCGGCAGATGTGCGGGGTGAAGTGGGGGAGATTCGGACCAAAGTAACGAGGCCGGCGTCGCGAATCGAGTTACTATGCGATGCCGACTGTTGCAGGGTGAGACAGTGCTATTTGATCCGGTCCACAAAAACGCCTTGATCTTTTGTGATTTACGTCACTCCTATTAACTATGACTTAGGCGATGTGAGTCACGGAATGACTCGTTTTGGGACACCGATTTACCCAGTTGCGAGCGAAGCTCGCTTGAGGGGCGTTGTGGAAGTCGATTCTCGGGTGGATGTCGTGCGCTGAGAGAGGGCTCAGAGGCAGATGCGGAGGGGTTGATGCGAGGAAGAGGCGGCCTGCGGGTCCAGATAAAAGATGCGGTGGTCCAGGAGGGAATGAACGGTGCGCGAGTGGAGTCCGGTTCGCGAAGTGCGCGATGCCGTCCTTGCGTTTGGGCAGCCTCCGGGGACTAGGGCGATTCGGGGAGGCCGTGTAAACTAGAGCTCAGTACGTGGTGCATGCGAGAGCTCGTAGCTCAGTAGGTAGAGCAACGCCCTTTTAAGGCGTGGGTCCTGGGTTCGAATCCCAGCGAGCTCACCACCGAAGACCTTCCTGACCTTTTCCGATCAAAAATTGAGATGCGCGGGTGAATGCCTCCACTTCTATGGAAGCTATGCTCCGTGCCCGGAATGCAGATTTCGGCGTTGCTGGGATTCGGCTAGGCGCTGTGTCCGTTGCAGTGGAGTACGCCCAGGAACTTGCTCCAGGGGCCGACGGTGTGGCGGTTCTGGTAGGCGAGGATGCGGGACAGCTGGTGCAGGTGGGTAAGGTCGTGGGTGGCCCAAGCGGCCAGCAACTGACCCAAGGTGACGTCGCCGAGAGCGGGATGCCTGCCGCGCCTGGCCAGATCGTCCTCGCTCAGATCCATGGCTCGTACTTCGTCGAGGTTCTTGCGGCGCAAGAGAGCGAACTCATCGAGCAATTGAGAGAGGGATTTGCCCTGGCTCTCGCGTTTTTGGGCGAAACGATCGAGCGGATCGAAGCCGCGAGCCTGGCCGTGCTCAAGGATGGTCTTGGCGCGCGTCATCCAGTCGGCGCGTTCTGTGTAGGCAAGGTGCCCGACGATGTCGTAGGCATTCCAGCTGTCGGCGCCCTCGTTGGCGGTGGTCCAGGACTCAGGAAGGTCGCGAAGGAGAGCGTCGAAGGCAGCGGGTGTGCGAGCCAGCAGGGCCAGGTTATCTGCCAGAGTGGAGTCCATTGGGCCGGTCCTTTCAGTTTTGGCTGTTTCTTCCAGGCGCGGGAATGCCAGCTCGCGCTGTTCCAGAACAAATTATCGCGGGTTCGGGTGCAGCAGGGTGCTCCCGTTATCTAAGTCACGCGGTTGGCTTTTCGGGCGCGGGCATGGTGGCCAGATAGAGATCGGCGAAGCGCTGGCTGTACTCGTCGAGGAGGCGGGCGACACGCGCCGGATCGGGCGAGCGTACGATGAGCCCGGCGTGATGATGCTTGTGCATGCGCTGGACGATCTCCGGAGCATCGAAAATGGAGGTATCGGGCTCCGCGGTTCGGGCGAGGCAAAGAACGCTGCCGGCATATTCTTCATAGAACGGAGGCAGGGTGTAGGGATTCCCGCGGAGGTCTTCGAGCTCCAGGCGGGCCCATTCGCGCCAGAGGTTCACGCCGGTGGCGGCCTGGACGAGGTCGACGATGAAGGCTCCGCCCACCCGGGCGGCGATCTCCAGGAAGTAGTACCGGCCGTCGGCGTGGGCGCGGATGTACTCGGCGTGGGTCACGCCGCGGATCAAGCCCAGGGATGGGGCGAGGGCGGCGTTGAAGGTGGTGAGCTCTTGCCAGTCACGGCTGGCGCGGTCGATGGTGCGGGTGGTAAAGACGCCACCATCGTGCATGACCTGCATGGGCGGGCGGCCGTACTGATGGACGGCGGAGAACTTGACCTCTCGCTCGCTCACGATGGAGTCGACATGGAAGATGTCGCCGGGGACGAACTGCTCGAGGACAAACTCGCTCTGGCGATCCCCCAGCTCATCGAGGGCCCGCCAAAGCTGCTCCGGATCATGGATTTTGCGGATGCCGAGCGCGGAGGCCTGAGTACGAGGTTTGAGAAGCCAGGGCGGGGCCACCCGGTCCATGTAGGCGCGCAGCTCGTCGTAGTGGATGACGCGGCAGAATTCGGGGACGAGGAAACCGCGCTCGCGGGCGACGGTGCGCATGGCCAGCTTATCGCGATAGCAGGCGGTGGTGGAGATGTTCATGCCGGGGATGCGCATGTGTTCGCGCAATGCGGCGGCGACCTCCTGGTCGAACTCATCCAGGGCGACAATGCGGTCGAAGTTGCGTCCCCGCGCCATCCAGCAGACGGTGTTGCGGATCTGCTCCTGGGTGAGGTTTTCCGGCATGAAGACGATGTCCTCAAGGACCTGGAGGGGCCAGTCGCCATTGCGCAGCTTTTCGACGGTTAGCAGGGTGGGAAGGACGTTCATCTCCGCGCACTGGCGAAGGAAGTCCTGCCCCTTCTCGTAGGTGGAGATGCAGAGAATCCGCTGGGGGTGCTCAGCCATCAGTGCCTCGCTGCGTAGAGTCCGTGTCCACGTGGACGGGGAGCCGGTTTGGACCTCGGGTGAGGATAGTTCTACCATAGGCATTGCAATTCATCCGGCTTTCACGAAGGAATCAGCATGCTCTCGGCCCAGGCGATTGTCAGCCTGCATGATCACTGCACCCAAGCGTGGCACGAAGTTGATGTACCGGAGGGGGCTCTAAAGGGAAAGAGTGAGTGGCTCACCCAGGTGGCCCGCCAGCACCGAGCCAACTTTGAACTATGGCACATCGAGGACGAGGCGCGGGCGCCGGGAGCGTCGGATGCCGATCTGGCGGCGGTCAAGCGGCGCATCGACAAGACGAACCAACGGCGCAACGATCTGGCCGAGGCACTGGATCAGGCACTGCTCGATGCACTGCGGCCGCAAGGGCTGCCAAAGCAGGAAGCAGCTTTGAATTCGGAGTCGCCGGGGCTGATGATCGACCGGCTTTCGATTCTGGCCCTGAAGATCTATCACACGAGAGAAGAGGCAGAGCGGACGGATGCTCCAGCGGGACATGTGGAGCGCAATCGCGACCGGCTGGCCATCCTGGAGGAGCAGCGGTCCGATCTGGCAGGGTGCCTGGACGCGCTGTGGACGGAGACGCTGGCGGGCCGCCGCCGCTTCAAGCTGTACCGACAGCTTAAGATGTATAACGACCCTACGCTGAACCCGGCGATCTATGGCCGGGAGAGGCGATAACTTCCGCTGTTTCGTGCAGTTGCAGGCGAACGATTTGACGTGGAGCGAGGTTCTGCGTATAAAAGTTGCCTGAGCGCATGAACTCTCGTGCAGGGGCCGCATCCGTCGCAGACGATGGTGGGGTTCTGAACGAGGAACACGCTATCTGAGTAGAGTGACGATGCAAGAGGTCAGAGCAGCGGCGCCCAGCCGCAAGAAAATCCCCGCAGCCAACACGAAGGCGGCCGGCCAAGCCAGCACCGGGCCTGTCTTCCAGCAATACCAGTCGGCGGTTCAACTGGTACAGCAGGCCAAATACGACAAGGCGCTCGCGGCGTTTGAGAAGCTGCTGCCGGCTGCGCCTCCGGAGATTCTGGAACGCTGCAAGATGTACATCCAGACCTGCCAACGGCAGATGGAGCGCGCGGCGCTGTCCTTTGACACGCCGGAGGAGCGGTATGACTACGCGATCTCCCAGCTCAACACGGGCTTCTTCGAGGAGGCCCGCGAGCAGTTAGAGGGCTTGCTGGCCGACCATCCGGAGGCCGACTACGCCTATTACGGGCTGGCGGTTCTGGACAGCATCACAGGCCGGGCGCAGGACTGCCTGAGCAACCTTTCCAAAGCCATCGAGTTGAACTCCAAGAACCGCCTGCAGGCGCGTTCAGATAACGATTTTCAGAGCATGGTGGACGATCCCCGGTTTACTGAGCTGCTGTATCCTGAGGTTCCGTAAGGCGAGTTGTGGATATTTCACCAGTGAAGAACGGTAGAGTGGCGGAAAAGAGTTCAGCAGTGTTGTCCGCCGGCGAGGAAGGGCATCTCGACACACGACCGTTGCGAGTAGTCGCGATCGGAGGAGGGACGGGACTATCCACTCTCCTCCGCGGCCTTTGCCAGCATGTGACCCATCCGGGCCATCCGGATCAGACTCCTGGCGCGATCTCCGATCTGGCGGCTGTGGTCACGGTGACGGACGATGGCGGATCTTCCGGGCGACTGCGCAAAGACTTCAACATGCTGCCCCCCGGCGACCTGCGCAACTGCATGGTGGCGCTGAGCGAAGAGGGCGACTTACTCTCCAAGCTGTTCGCGTACCGCTTTCGCGTGGGCGACGGCCTGGAAGGCCATAACTTCGGCAATCTGTTCGTGGCCGCTCTTACTGAGATCACGGGCGACTTCACGCACGCTGTGCAGTTTGCCTCGAAGATTCTGGCTACCCGCGGCAACATCTATCCCGTGACGCCGTCGAACGCCACGTTGGTGGCCCGCATGGACGACGGGACCATCGTGCGTGGCGAGACTAACATCACGGCGAGCAAGCGGCGCATTGCAGAGCTGATGATTGAGCCTGCCGATGCAGCTCCCATGCCGGAGACGCTGGAAGCGATTGCCAATGCCGATCTCATTACGGTAGGACCCGGATCGCTCTACACATCGCTCATTACCAATCTTCTGGTACGGGGCATGCCTGCCGCACTGGCCAACGCACGTGGGCTGTGCGTGTATGTCTGCAACTTAATGACGCAGGCCAATGAGAGCCTGGGACTGAGCGCATCGGAGCACATCGAGCGTATCTACGAGCACACCCATGCACCGATCTTTGATTACGCGTTGGTAAACACCGCGCCATTTTCGGCGGACACGCTGGCTCGCTATGCTGCGGAGAATGCCGCACCCATTGTTGCCGATGTGGAACGCATCGAGGCGATGGGCGTGCGGTGCATTATGGGCGACTTTGCCAGCGAAGAAAACGTAGTGCGCCACGCGTCCGATCGCGTGACGGAAGCGCTGCTCCAGCTAGGACGCGCGCACGTTCGCAGCGGCGCTTGATCGCGTTTTTTCCTCAAAGCAACCCTTCCGTTTTGTGCCCCTAAGTGAGACCTTCAAAGTGACCCTGGGGATATTCCCAGCTATTTTTCGCGCCGCGGAAAATAGTAAATTGGTATTCGTAGTGCTATCGCAAAGAGGCGCGACGGTGGCACTTAATGACGGCGCCCACTGAATTCTCTCAGCAAGCCTTTACTCTCTCCTGCCAACTCAGATTTGACTGCCTTGGTTTGCTAAATGGAGCGAGATGCTATGAGTATTCAATCTGAATCCAATGATCAGTCTGAAATTTTGGTTGTTGGCTGGGACCAAATGCGTTTACAGGTTCACCGGCTTATCCTCGGGACTTATTTCCACGTGGAATCCGCCGGCAGGATGGCTGAGGCCGGCGCGCTGCTCTCCAAGAGGGACTTCGATCTGATTGTCATGGGAGAGTCTCTCTCTGACGCCCAATGCATGGAGATAGCCGACATGGTCCAGAACCGGCGACCGCAACCCGCTCTGCTCTCCCTGACTGTGTCGGGAAGGCCCCGTGCGCAGAGCATCTGCGGCCGCAAGGTGTACACCGATGGTGGTCCGCTGAAGCTGCTGAAAGAGTGTGCGGACACACTGGGGTTCGAGATTCCAGGCAGGTTGCGCATTTCTGTGGACTAGAACCGTCCAATCTGGCGGCGCCTTCTCCCGGCCCCGGTGGGAGGGTTTTTATCCTTCCACGGTGCGCTTCAGCTGTCCACAGGCGGCGTAGATGTCGCGCCCACGGGGACGGCGCAGGTAGACGGGAACTCCTTCGCGGGAAAGGGCTTCGCGAAATGCGTCCACCGCACCCGGAGCGGGCATCGCGAAGGGAACGCCGGGGCCGGGATTCCAGGCAATCAGGTTCACTTTCGCGGGAAGACCGCTGCGCCGCACCAGACGGGCCACTTCCCGGGCGTGCTGCGGCTGGTCGGTCACGCCGCCCAGCAAGACGTATTCGAAGGTGATCCGCTCGCGAGGGCGAAGCTGGATGGCTCGGACTGCATCGACGACATCGTCGATCGACCACTTGCGATTGATCGGCATCACCTCGCTGCGCACCTCGTTGTTGGGCGCGTTGAGGCTGATGGCCAGCTTGGGGCGGAACTCCGCGGGTTCCTGGGCGAAGCGCTCGATGCCGGGCACGATGCCGGAGGTGGACACGGTCATGCGCTGGGGGCTTAGACCCACCTCCTGGACCAGGAGACGCACGGCGGCCATAAAGGGGTCGTAGTTGAGGAAGGGCTCCCCCATCCCCATGAAGACCAGGTTTACCCGTTCCCGGCCGATCTCTACCCGTTGGCGGTCGAGGACGGCAACGACTTGTCCGGCAATTTCGCCCGGGGTGAGGTTACGTTGAAGGCCAAGCCGGGCGGTGAGGCAGAACTGGCAGTTCACTGCGCAGCCGACCTGGCTGGAGACGCAGATGGTGGCACGGCGCCAGCTCTTTTCATCCTCTTCGGTGCCGTCGCCAGCCTCTCCCTCGTCCCCTTCGGGCATCCAGACGGTCTCGACGGTGTCCGATCCGGACTTGCCGGGGGAAGCTTGGCCTTGAACCAGGTAGCGCTCCGTTCCGTCCACCGACTTGAAGATCTGAACGATCTCCTGCCGGCCGATTTGCCAACCTTGGTCGGCGAGCTTCCGGCGTAGAGCCTTGGAGAAGGTGCTGACTGCATCGAGGTCGGTAACTCGTTGGCGGTAAATGGCTTCGGCGAGCTGTTTGCCGCGCCAGGCGGGTTCGCCGGCCTCTGACATGACGGTGGCCAGGGCATCTGCGTCCAACCCAAAGAGCGGTTTTGCCGGGGAGGGGACTGGTTCCAGGGGGACGAGTTGGGGGTTGTGTGCGGGCACGCCTGGAGCCCAGCATAGAGCATTTTCCGGAACGATGCAGCCGGCCCTGATCCGCGCTCATCCAATGGAGCATAGCTATCTGGCAGGGCCAACGGTTCTGACGCGCAGGGAGGTGCCGTCTGGCCTAGAATTAAGAAGAACAGGAGCCGATGACCATCGAACGCAATCTCCGCCGCACCATACTGCCCAACGGGCTAATCGTACTGACTGAGCGCATGGAGCATTTGCGTTCGGTTGCCATGGGGGTATGGATCAAGTCCGGTTCCCGCGGGGAACCCGCGGAGACCAACGGGATCTCCCACTTTGTGGAACACATGGTGTTCAAGGGGACGCGCAACCGGTCGGCGCAGAGCATTGCCCGGGAGATGGATTCCATCGGCGGCAATCTGGACGCTTTCACCGGCAAGGAGACCATCTGCTTCAACGTGAAGTCTCTGGCGGACCACGTTCCGATTGCTTTGGATGTGTTGGCCGACCTAGTGCTGAATCCTGTGTTCGCTTCGCCGGACATCGAGCGCGAGCGGGGCGTGATTCTTGAAGAGATCAAGATCGACGAGGACAATCCCGACGTCCTGGTGCACGAGCTCTTTACCCAGAATTTCTGGAAGGATCATCCGCTGGGCAAGCCGATTCTGGGCACCACTTCGACAGTGGCCCGGCTCGACCAGCCGAAGCTGATGGACTATCACGCAGGGCGTTTCCACGCGGGGAACATGGTGTTCTCAGCGGCGGGTCATCTGGATCATGACGGCTTTGTGGCCGCGGTGGCGGAGAAGTTCGGCAACCTGGCATGCGGGGAGCCGCTCAGCGAACTGCCTGCGCCTCTGTCGAGCGCCCGCATCGTGCTGCGCAACAAGAAGTCGCTGGAGCAGGTGCAGATCTGCCTAGGTGTGCCTTCTCCGCCCATCACCGATGAGAACCGTTACGCCACCCTGATTTTGAATACGGTGCTGGGAGGCGGGATGAGCTCGCGCCTGTTCCAGACGATTCGTGAAGAGCGCGGCCTGGCCTACAGCGTCTTTTCGGACCTGAGCCCGTATCGCGATACAGGAACGCTATGCGTCTATGCCGGGACTTCGGCCGGGCGCGCGCTGGAGACGATCGACTTGATCATGGTGGAGTTCTGCAAGCTCAAGCAGAATCCGCTGCCGGCGGAGGAGTTGACCCGCGCCAAGGATCAGCTCAAGGGCAATATCCTGATGGGTCTGGAGAGCTCGAATTCGCGCATGGCCAACCTGGCGCGGCAAGAGATCTACTTCGGCCAGTTCTTCTCGGCGGAGGAGATCACGTCCCGCATTGAGGCGGTGACGGCGGAGCAGGTGCAGAAGATGGCGCAGCGGCTGTTCGATCCGGAGCGCATCGCGGTGACCCTGCTGGGGCGGCTGGATGGCATCAAGCTGAATCGCTCGCGGCTGATCTGCTAACGAGAAACAAAGTTCGGAAAGATCCACAATGCGCGGGTCTGGAGACCCGCGCTACAGCCGGCTAGGAAGCCGGCGCTACGGTCTCATCCGCGGCGGGTCGCGATATCCTCAACAACTTGGTTCCTTGTGAATGAACGGCGCTGCGGAGTGCCATACTTCCACGATATTCTGGAGCGGATGGTTTTTGTCGCCACTTCACGGAGGTTGCCACTTTGAGCGCTGGTAAATGGGGCGCCGGGTTTACCGCCGTGGGCCGCTTTGTGGCCGAAGTGGAGGCGGCACGGGCCGGTTCGGGGCAGTTGAAGCCCGGTTATGTGCTGGCGGGCGATGAGCTGTTCCTGCTGGAGCGCTGCCGCAGCGCGGTTCCGAAGGCATTTGTGCCGGAGGATCTGAAGGACTTTTGCCTCTCGGACCTGGACCTGAGCAATACCACGATCTTCGAGGTGCTGGAT
>CBJOJD010000036.1:0-23952 GCA_966443485.1 uncultured bacterium
CACCGACATGAACGTGGCCGAGGTCATGCACGTCATCGGCGACGTCAAAGACAAGACCTGCCTCATCATCGACGACATCATCGACACCGCCGGCACCCTGGTAAAGACCGTCGACGCCCTGTACGCCAACGGCGCAATCTCGGTCCACGCCTGCGCCAGCCACGCCGTGCTCTCCGGACCGGCCATCGACCGCATCGCCTCCTCCCGTCTGGAGCAGGTGGTGCTGACCAACACGATTCCGCTGCGGGAGCCGGCCTTGAAGCTGACCGTCCCCGAAGCCCCGGGCAAGTTGCCCAAGCTCAAGGTGCTCTCCATCGCCGGCCTGCTTGGCGCGGCCATCGAGAGCATCCACATGGAAACCAGCGTCTCCACGCTCTTCAGCTAACAGCTGACAGCCGGCAGCTGACAGTCGCTGCCGCGGATGCGCAATGTGATCGAACTGTCGGCCGTCAGCTGTTAGCTGGCCGCTGGCCACAACAAAGGGAGCGAAAAGAACAGCGACGAGCGAAGAACTCCGAGGCTGGAAGCTAGGAGCTAAAAGCTAGAAACTGCTTCTCCGTGCCCGATTGAGAAACGAGAGACCGATGCCTGAAGTCGTTACCGCCAAAGCCCGTGAGGGCAAGTTCAACAAAAACGCCGCCCGCCGTGTTCGCGTCGCCGGCAAGATTCCCGCCGTCCTTTATGGCGGAGGCCAGGATCCCGTGGCCATCGAAGTGGATCCCAAGCAGATCTCCCGGATCCTCTACTCCGAGTCCGGCCACAACACCATCTTCGACCTCGACCTCGACGGAAAGATCTCCGCCAAGGCCATGATCGTCGACTGGCAGCGCGAGCCCATCAAGGACTCCCTCATCCACATCGACCTCAAACGCATCGCCCTCGACAAGGCCCTCAAGGTCAGCGTGCCCATCAAGCTGGTCGGCACCGCCGTCGGCGTCAAGACGCACGGCGGCATCCTCGATCAGGTGCTCCGCGAGATCGAAATCGAGTGCTTGCCCGCCGACATCCCCAGCCACATCGACGTGGACGTCACCGAGCTCGGCCTGCACCAGGTGCTGCGCGTCAAGGACCTGCCCCACTCCGGCAAGCTCAAGTTCCTCGCTGAAGAGGACGCCACCGTGGCTCACGTCGTCTCCATCCGCGAAGAGGCAACTCCCTCCGCCGATGCCGTAGCCACCGCCGGTACCCCCGCGGAGCCTGAAGTGGCCAAGAAGGGCAAGACCGACGCTGCCAAGGCGGAAGGCGCAAAGAAGTAGCCTTGACGGACGATCGTCAGGCACAAAATCAGGAGATAAGCCGGGGCCCCTTCCTGGTGGTGGGCCTCGGCAACCCTGGCTTGGAATACCTTTGGACGCCGCATAACGCGGGGTTCATGGCCGTCGACCGCATCGCTCAGCAAGAGGGCGTGGTGGTCCAAAACCGGCGCTGCAAAGCGATGACCGCCTCCTGCCGCATCGCAGGACGCGAAGTCATCCTGGCTAAGCCGGAGACATTTATGAACCTGAGCGGGGCTTCGGTCTCCGCCCTGGTTCGAGAGTACGAAGCGGACCCAACCCGGGACCTGCTGGTCATCTACGACGAGCTGGACCTGCCGCTGGGTACCTTCAAGATCAGGGAACGCGGTTCGCCTGCCGGGCACAACGGAGCCCGCAGCGTCACCGCCGCCCTGGGCAGTCAGGAATGGCTGCGGCTGCGCATCGGAGTGGGCGCCAACCTGCCCCCCGAAGCCCTCGCCGCAGGGGCCAGCCGGCGCGGAGGAAAAGATTACCTCCTCTCCCCCATGGCCAAACGCGACCTGACCGTCCTCGATGAGGTGCTCGATAAGGTGGCCACCGCCACCCGGCGCATCGTCCAGGAGGGAACAGGACCCGCGATGAATGAATTTAATCGCAGGGAGCAGTGAACAGGGAGCAGGAGTAGGAAACAGGGATAGAAAACAGCGCGTTGCCATCGAGTTTCTTCCAGCGCTGATCCTCTGAACACCGAAAACTGAGCGCTGAGAGCTGTGAACTGAGAACTGTGAACTGTGAACTGCCGCTCAAGCGGCGGAAAGAGAAACCCGGATGTCCCGTTTATACGAGGTAATGTTCATCGTTCGGCCCGATGTGGCCGAAGAAGATCTCGACAAGCTGATCGCTGGCTTCAGCACCACCGTCACCAATGGCGGCGGCGTGGTCAAGTCCACCGAAAAGATGGGCCGGCGCAAGCTCGCTTACCTGGTCCGCAAGTTTGTCGACGGCAACTACGTCCTGCTGACCATCGAAGCCGACGGCGTGCTGGTCGCCGAGCTGGAACGCCGCCTGCGCGTCTCCGAGCCGGTCATCAAATTCATCACCGTGCGCATGGATGAGGAAGAGAAGCGCCTGGCCAAGATCAAGGCCATCCGCGCCTCCCGCCGCAAGCTCAGCGCCGAAGCGCCTGCGCCCGCGCCTGTGCCTGCTCCTGCTCCGGTGGCTCCCGCAGCGCCCGCCGTGCACGCCGAAGCCGCCGCCTCCGAGCCCGCTCAGGCCAGCGCGTAAAGACAAGGGACTCGGGAACAGGGACTTAAAAGGACGCAGAACGGCAGGATCTACGGATCGTTCTCCTGGTCCCTCAGCCCCTAGTCCCTCCAAAGACTCCGGCCGGCATCGGCCCACTTACCAATGCTTGAGCTGACAGCGAAGAGCTGAAGGCTGAAAGCTGATAACGAGGAAACACCATGGCAGACGAGACACAAAGCAAGGCGCCCGAGACGAGCGCACCAGCACAAGGCGGAGCTCCCGCAGCAGGTGGCCCCGGCGGACCCGGCGGACCCCGTGGTCCCCGCCCCGGCGGACCCGGCGCCCGCGGCAAGTTCTTCCGCCGCAAGAAGGTTTGCAAGTTCTGTACCGAGAAGATTGACGCCATCCCCTACCGCGATGTGCGCCTGTTGCAGGGCTTCGTGGCCGAGCGTGGCAAGATCGTGCCCCGCCGCCTCACCGGCGTGTGCACCACCCACCAGCGCCGCCTCACCCGCGCCATCAAGCAGGCCCGGAACATCGCCCTGCTGCCGTTCGCGACCAAGCACTAACAAGGCCCCGGCGGCGTCTAACCCTTTAGCTCACTTTCGTAACCGAAAATGAGCTGCCAGGATGGACGACAAACTCGCCGATGCCGATGTAGAATCCGACGCGGCGCAACCACCGGCCTGGTTCCGGGTCTTATGGAACCAGTGGACGTGAAATGCGCGGTCGTACTTTGGAGATTTAGAGATGGAAGTCATTCTGAAAGAAGACGTAGCCAATCTGGGCCACCGCGGTGACGTGGTGAAGGTGGCCGACGGCTACGGCCGCAACTTCCTGCTGCCCCGCAAGCTGGCACTGCAGGCTACCCTGGCCAATAAGGCCGTGATCGAGCAGATGAAGGCCGCCGCCGCCCGCCGCTCCGCCGCCGAGAAGGTCGTCGCGGAAGAGCAGGCCGGCAAGCTCCAGCCCGTCGTCCTCACCTTTACCCGCAAGTCCGGCGAAAACGGCCACCTCTTCGGTTCCGTTACCTCCGCCGACATCGCCGCCGAGCTCACCGCTCAGGGCTTCGATATCGACCGCCGCAAGATCCAGCTCAGTGAGCCCTTCAAGGCCCTGGGCAACTACGACGTCGCCATCAAGCTGCACCGCGAAGTGACCGCCCAGATCAAGGTGAAGGTCATCGGCGAAGTGGGCGAAGAGGCTCCCGCCGAAGCCGCCGCCGTCGCCGCCCAGTAACTCCTCCCAACCCTTTGGGTGTTCTCCCAGGTCTCCCGCTGTTGGAGACCTGGGAAGAACTACCGGGTGCCCCAGGTTTCGCTTTTGAGACCTGGGAGAACACCCACGTTCACCCACACCTCTCGCCTCGCGGGGTGCCCCGTTCAAGCTCCGCTTGAGCGGGAGATCTCAGGCTCCCCCTTCAGTTCGGTACGGCACCCTCACTCCAGCACTTCCCTCCGGGAAATCCCGCACGTTCCGCGTAATCAGCACCCGCCCGTCGTTCTCGGCCGTTGCCTGAATAATGGCATCCGGCAGCTTGATCCCCCGCTCCCGCCGAATCGCGAATGCGCGTTCTGCTACTTCCATCGTCACTGGCAGAACTGCAAAGTTGTCCAGAAAGAGCCGCGCATCCCCTTCGTTTGCCTCAGTGGAACCGGCCATGACTTCCATCCAGGACACAATGCTGATGGCCCGATCCTCGTGCCGGTCGCACTTCGCCCGGGCTGCCAGAACCCCACGCAAATAGTCGATCAGGATACACGTATCGAAAAGGGCGGGAACCGGTGCTGCCGGCGGCAGACTCACCATTCAGCGCGCATCCTCTCCTGATAGGCGAGCCCATCTTCGCGAAGATCTCCGGCCCAGGCGCCGAATGCCGCGTGGTTCATCTTGCCCCGGTAAGGGGCTAGCGAATGAGCAATCGCCCTCCGGATAAACTCCGCGCGCGAGATTGTCTGCTTGCGAACCACCTGATCCAGCAACGCCAGATCCGTCTCCGGCACATCCACCAGGACTCTCATAGCTAAATGATATACCTATTCGATATCATCTAGCTGTGCGAACTGATATACATCCGGTCTGAACGACCCGGCAGTGAGCCACTCATCCTTTCCGCACCCACGGAATGCCTCCCCGGGCTGTGCCCCCTTCATCGCATCTTTTGCGATGAGCGGACGGTCCCTGCGATCTCCTTACAATCTCCGTTCACCGAACGACGTGGAGCGTGCGATCCCACCGCGTGTCTGGAATGAAATGCGCCAGAACATGGCCGAACCACGCCAGCTTGTGACCGAGTCCTGGCTGTTCAAGTTGTCCATCGGCGGCCTTGAACGACCAATAGTTGAACAGAGGACGGCCAATGATGTTGGCGCGCGGTACGAAGCCCCAGAAGCGCGAGTCCAGGCTGTTGTGCCGGTTGTCGCCCATCATGAAGTACATGCCGGGCGGAACCACCAGGTCGCCGTCGTGAACATAACTCGAGATGTTCACGCTCCACGACTCTGTTGCCCCAATCGCCTCCGACGGGGGGACTGCGGGGAAATTGTCGAGAAACTCGTTGAAGTTATCCGGCGTAGTCGGCTGCGCAAATCCCACCGGTTGTGCGACACCATTCACAAACACAATGCCGTTGTTTAGGTGAATACGATCGCCGGGCACGCCAATCAATCTCTTCACCAGGGGAGTGTACTCCGGCGTCCCATCGGCGTCAGTCACATCAATACCGGCTTGAAACACGGGCTTGATGAACACTACGATGTCGCCGCGCCGCGGCTCGCGATACCTCACAAGCGGCATCCAGGAAGCGGGCGGCGCCAGCGTGATCTGGTCGACAAGCAGATGATCGCCCACAAGCAACGTATTCTTCATCGAGCCTGACGGAATCACACGGTTCTGAGCCAGGAAGGTCAGAATGAAGAGGCCCACCACCAGAACCGAGCAGATGCCTGCCAGCGCCTCGAAAGGAGTCTCTTCCCGATGAAGGTTGGCGGAAGCTGCCCGCTTCGTTGAACCAGGAGAACTCTTCGTCGCTGAACTCATCCAAGGGCTCCTCAGGAAGGCTGGCGAGCCCCAGGGCATTCGCAGCGATCGCTTCAAACGGGATGATTTCGAGCTCCCTCGGCTGTCGCCGAGTTTGCTTCTTATCGGAGTCTACCAAGTCCCTACTTAAGGCGGAGTTTCCCGGCTGGTTCAGGTATCAACCCGCGTGGGTCAAAAATCTTGTCAAGAGCAAATTCTTCTAAGCTATTGATTCCAAACGGTTGAGTTTTGCCGATCAATTCCCTGTTTTTTGCCATAATGGAAGCAGATCAAGAAAAGCGCTGACCCGCTAACGTGGGAAACCCGCGCAGCGGGGCTAACCTGCTGAGCGGGTCTTTACGGAAAGCAGCACTTGAGCGCCTTGTCCTAAAATCGCGTTTTTGGCCGACTTTCGCAGCCTAAGTCATTGAATTAACAATTTTTACCTTCACAGCCTCACAGAGTGCGTGAAACTGTGGAACTGCGTGCCGGCAGCTCTCTACAGCCGCATCGCCGTCCGCTGCCGCTCCTCAGCCTCCGCCAGCCACCCGCGCCGCAACCGCTCCTGCGGAATGCTGGAAAGGTAAGGCTTGATATCCAGAATCGGCGTCTTGTCCAGCATGTCCACCCCGCGCACATGCAGCGAGTTGCCCTCACGCCGCAATAGCTCCACCACCGTCAGGCCAATCGGATTCGGCCGCAGCGGGGAGCGCGACGAGAACACCCCGTGGGGCCGCGGGTCAGACGGCGGCAGCGCCGTCAACTCAAACCCCTTCACCCGGTCGAACACCCAAATCACGAATAAATGCGAGAACCCCTCGATGTCCGCCAGGCCCTCCGAAAACTCCGGCAAAATCTCCAGTACCCCCTCCTCGGGATGCTGGGCCCCCAGTCCCCGCGGAACCTGCGTGGGCTCTTGAAACGGGCTGCGCACAAATCCAATCGCCTGCGGTGTGAACACTATCAACCTCCTCCGCACATCATCCTAAGACGTTATGGCAAAGTTCTTTAAACGGCCGTCTGCACCGCATTGCGCAGCCGCTCCCCGCGCATGAATCGCCGCAGTTCGTCCGCGGCGACCTGCACCGCCCGCCGCGCAAACTGTGGCGTTGAAGCAGCCACATGCGGTGTGATCAACAGATTCGGACAACGCCAAAGCGGATGCTCCGCCGGCAGCGGCTCCGGATCCGTCACATCCAGCACCGCCCTGATCCTTCCCGCGTTCAGAGCCTCCACCAGCGCGTCGGTCTGCACAATGGGACCTCGCGCTGCATTCACCAGCAGCGCCCCTTGCCGCATCCGTCCGAACTGCTCGGCGCCCATCAGGCCCTGTGACTCCGCCGTCAACGGCAGAATCAGAATCACAACCTCGGCCGTGGGCAACAGCGCCTCCAGCTCGGAGACCGCATGCACTACCGGCTCCGTGCGCGCACTCCGCGCCACCCGCAGCATCTCCACCCGAAACGGCTCCAGCATGCGCTCGATCTCTTTGCCGATCTCGCCGTAGCCAACCATCAACACAGTCTTGCCCGTCAGCTCCTCCTGCAATACAGGTGGATAAAACGGCCTGCCATCTCCGTTGACCCGCTCATAGAGCTCCGAGGCTCCTTTGCGGCCGCGCCAGTCGGCGGAGCGCTGCAACTCGAGATAGTAAGGGAAGTACTTCAGAGCGGTCAGAATAGCCGCCACGGTCCACTCCGCGGTGGAGATATTGTGCGCCCCGTGGGCATTGCAAATCGTCACCTGCGGCCCGACCACCTCGGGAATCCACTCCGTTCCCGCCAGCAGTGCCAACACCAGACGCACGCCCCGCAGATACGGCCAAATGCGCATGGCACGCGTCGGAAATGGATCCGGAATCCAGACATCGATGTCCGTGATCTGCTCTAGACCATCGTGCAAGGGAATCAATTCGACTCCCGGTGGCATAACGCTCAACAGTTCCGCATCCAGCCTGGCTGGATAACCCACGCGCATCATAGAGTCCCTGCCGACATGCTACACGGGCCGGTCCCGGCCACGCCTGCGTCCGCACTCCGTGAGAATCGTCACCTTAACCCATCGCTCCGGTCGTGCATCCTGATAATGGAACCACACCCGAGAGCCACGAGGACGCATGCTCCTGAACGTCAAGAAGACCTGGTCGCAACAACAACTCGCACTCAAGTTGGGCATCGATCCCGCAGCCCGCGGCGGCCTGCTCTCCTGGGAACGCAAGCGCCTGCTCATCCAGGCGGCCAAAACAGCATTGGCGGCCGCGCTCTGCTGGTGGCTGGCGCTACGCTTCGGCCTGCACGATGGTTACTGGGGAGCCATCAGCGCCATCATCGTGCTGCAATCAAACTTCGGCGCCACCATCACCGCCTCGCGCGATCGCATTCTCGGCACCCTCATCGGAGCCGCCCTGGGCTTCTCCTTCTCCCTCTTCGGCGTGCTCCCCTGGAACTACATACTGGCCGTCTTCGCCGCCATGGTCATCTGCGGTCTGCTCGGTTTCCGCACCAGTTCCCGGCTGGCCGGCGTCACCATCACCATCGTGATGCTGGTGCAATCCAGCTCACACAAGGCGATCGCCTTCGATCGCGTTCTCCAAGTGGTCCTCGGCATCTTAGTGGCTCTGGCCGTCAGCACCCTGGTCTTCCCCGACCGTGCCCGCCTCGCTCTGCGCGATGGCCTTGCCCAGGAGTTCCTGGTTCTGGGAGCCTTCTTCGAGGCCATCATCGAGGGCTTCCGCAGTTCAACCCCGCAGAACCTGCCCAAGCTGCATGAGGATGCGCTGGCCATGCTGCGCACCAACAATCAGCTGCTTGAGGCCTTTCGCAATGAGCCCTCCGGAGGCCCCGGATGGCGCGAGGGAATCAGCACCCTATCCCAGTTCGGCCGCTCGATCTTCGATACGCTGGTAGCCCTCGAGCTGGCCGTAAAAAACAGCGCCGAGGACGACTATGCGCAACACCTCGAGCCCGCACTGGGCCAGCTTGTGAGCGATATCCGCACCGGCTTCCAATACGTCGCAAGCTGCGTCCACAACTGGCGATTCCACGTGCCACCGCAGGACTTGCATTTGGAAGACGACATCGTGCGATTGGAGGAACAGCTGACCACACTTCGTCCGAAGGGCATTGCGTACAGCCAGGACGAGATCCTGCGCGCCTACGCCTTACAACTGCACCTCAAACAGATTGCGCGGCTGCTTCGCGCCTCTCGCGTCGAAACCAGCCGCGCCACCGGTCAGACCGTCGAGCCATAGTGGCCCGGTCTGGTGGATTGCTTACTTGAGGAAGTTGCGCAACGCCTGCACGCAGCCCTCAATCTCCTTCTCAGGAATCGCATAGCCAAAGCGCAGATGCCCCTCGCCCTGGGCTCCGAACACTGATCCGGGGATGGTGGCAATGTGCGCCTTCTCCAGCAAGATCTGGGCAGCGGTCCGGCTGTTCTTGTGAATCTTCTCCGTGTTCGGAAAGGCGTAGAACGCACCGGCCGGCGGCTCACAATCCAGCCCGACTTCGTTGAGGCCGGTAACCAGCAAATCGCGTCGGCGCCGGTACTGCTCTCGATACTCCGCGATCTTGGACTCCGGCGTGGTCAAAGCCTCCACCATCGCGTACTGCACCGGTGTTGACACTCCGTTGGTAGAGTACAGAACGATCTTGCGCAGCGCGGTCATGAATGGCTCCTTCGCCACCACGTAGCCGGCACGCCATCCAGTCATCGCATAGGTTTTGGAGAACGTGTAGCAGGTGATGGTGCGCTCGGCCATGCCCGGCAGAGAAGCGATCGAGACGTGTTCGCCCTCGTAGACCAGATCTTCATAGGCCTCGTCGGCAATTACGACCAGATCGCGCTCCAGCGCGAACGATGCGACCTCAATCGCCTCCTCGCGCGTGAACACCAGGCCACTCGGGTTCTGCGGAGTGTTGTAGTAGATGGCGCGCGTCTTCGGCGTTGAAAACTGTTCGAGCGTCTTGCGGATGCCATTGCGCCGCGCCGTGATGGTGGGCACCAGCAAGGGCCGGGCCTGGGCTCCCGTGACCAGGTCACCGATCGGCGTCCAATAGGGGGAAAAGACCAGGGCGTCGTCGCCGGGATCGAGCACACTTTGAAACGCCGCATAGAGGCCCTGGGACCCGCCCACGGTGGCGATCACCTCATCCGTGGTCACTTGAATGCGGTTCTTCTCCGCCAGCTTGGTCACCAGCGCCTGGCGCAGCGGCAGGATGCCCGAGGAGGGCGCGTAGTGCGTCTGGTTCTCGACCAGGGCCCTCACCGCGGCAAACTTGATGTGATCGGGGGTTTCGAAGTATGGCTCACCGCCGTGCAGGGAGAAGATCTGCAGCCCTTCCGCGCGCATGGCCATCACTTTGTTGCGGATCTGCACAATGTCAGAGAATCCGACCTCGTCGAGCCGTCTTGCTAATCGTATGCCGCTTTGCTTCACGCCCATACCGGCTGCCATACCTTCCCCCTTCGAATCCGATGGATGCTCAACAGCATAACGGATACGAAGGAGGAATCAGCTGCCATACAGGAATTCGATGCAGTCTAGTTCCGCCGTTTTGGTGCCATCAAACAGCCAACAACTCGGTATAGACAGCCATCCCCACGACCGCATCGGCGCCGATTGCGTCCAACGTATCCACCTCTTGTTGACTGCGAATGCCGCCGGCCACGATGAGTTGTCTCTGGGTCAGTTTGCGTAGCCGCTCGGCAGTGGAAATTGGGAACCCCTGCATCAGCCCCTCGCCATCGACGTGCGTGTAGAGAAACGCAGCCGCGTAGGGATCGAGCTGCGGAATCGCCTCATCCGGCGTCAGTTCCACCTGTGCCTTCCAACCCTTCACGGCGATCCGGCCGTTTTTCGTGTCAATCCCGGCAACCACCTGTTCCACCCCAATTGCATCCGCCAGATCCGATGCGAACCGGGTGTTCACACCGGGACCGCTCTCGCCCCCGGAGAATAACGCAGAACCGATGATGACGCGCTTGGCGCCAGCCTCAAGTACCTGCCGAGCACGATCGATGGAGTGAATGCCGCCTCCGGCCTGTACCGGGAGCCGCTTGGCGATCTGCGCCACCAGCGCCGAGTTGTCTCCCTGACGCATGGCCGCATCCAGGTCAATCAGCTGCACCAGCGGAAAGCGCGAAAACTTCTCGATCCAGTATTCGAAGTCATCAAAAGCCAGACGCAACTTCTCGCCCTGCACGAGTTGGACGATGCGTCCGCCCAAAAGATCAATCGAAGGAATCAGCATGGCAACCTCACCGGAACGCCGGCCGCGGCCATCTCTTCTTTCAGCGCGCGCGCGCTCGACACCCCAAAATGGAAGATGCTCGCCGCCAGGGCAGCATGGGCCTTGCCGCGCGCGAAGACATCCGTGAAATGCGCCACGGTTCCCGCTCCACCCGACGCAATCACCGGAATCTTTACTGCGTCACTTACCGCAGCCGTCAATTCGCAATCGAAACCTGCGCGGGTGCCGTCGGAGTCCATTGACGTCAACAGAATTTCGCCTGCGCCACGCGCCTCTGCCTCTTGCGCCCACTCCACCACGCGCCGGCCGGCTAGCTTGCGGCCCCCCTGCACATACACCTGCGCGTCCCGCACCGGATCCGTTGCCTGAGGATCCCGACGAGCATCAATCGCCACCACTACCGCCTGCGCGCCAAAGCTGCGCCCGATATCATCGATCAATTGAGGATGGGCGAGAGCTGCCGAGTTCACGCTGACCTTGTCCGCGCCGGCTTCAAACACCTGTTCCGCGTCCCGCGCGGTGCGAATGCCTCCGCCCACCGTGAAGGGCACAAACAGCTCGAGTGCCGTGCGGCGCACTGTATCGAGCAGAGTCTGCCGGCCTTCGTGGGTCGCGGTAATGTCCAGCAGCACGATTTCGTCGGCGCCTTCCCGCGCATGCCGTGCCGCTTGGGTTGCGGGATCGCCGGCGTCTACCAGGTCCACGAACTGTACGCCCTTTACTACCCGTCCATCATGCACGTCGAGGCAAGCAATAATCCGTTTGGTCAGCATCCGCCTTCCGCCTTCCACTCTAGGAAATTCTTCAAGATCTTCAGTCCTGTATCGCCTGACTTTTCTGGATGAAACTGCACGCCCATCACGTTGCCGTGCTCCACCGCCGAAGCGAAGGTCAACATGTACTGCGTCAGGGCCGCCCAGCTATGCATCGAGCTGCCTGCTTGCGTCTTGGGAGCCAGGCCTTGGGTCGGAACATAGTAGGAGTGGGTGAAGTAGGCATACTCGCCGCCTCCGGAGGGCCGCACGCCGGCCAGCAGCTTCGATTTCGGCTCCGTACGCGGCAGCACCATGTTCCAGCCCACGTGCGGAACCTTCTCGCCACCATCAGGGAAACGCTTGCAGCGTCCCGTGAAATATCCCAAGCCAGGCTGTTCCGGAGCCTCTTCACTGCCTTCGAGAAGCCATTGCATTCCAACGCAGATGCCCAGGAAAGGGACACCACGGGCTATGGCGCTTCGAATTGCCGAAGTCATGCCGGTGTCATCCAGGCGCTTGGTCGCGTTGAAGTGGCCTACGCCGGGTAGAACGATGCGTTCCGCACCTTCAATCAGCGTCAGATCCGTGTCTGTGACTTCGACCTCAGCACCCAGATGACGCAGTGCCTTGATCACGGAGGTCAGATTGCCTGCTTTGTAATCGATGACCGTTACGCGCATTAGAGCAAACCTTTCGTCGAGGGCAGCATCTCGCCCAGTTGCGCATCTTTGCTGCACGCCACGCGCATGGCACGTGCAAAGGCCTTGAATATGGCCTCGATCTTGTGGTGATTGGAGCGCCCATACATCGTCTTTACATGCACTTTGGCGCGAGCTCCGCGCGAAAAGCCCTCAAAGAAATCCGTCACCAGCTCCGTTTGAAGATCACCGACGAGGCGGGTGCGAACCTTGGTATCCACCGCGAAGGCGGAGCGACCGCTCAGGTCAACGGCGGCGATAGCGAGCGTCTCATCCATTGGCATCAGGAAATAGCCGGCTCGCAGAATGCCGCGCTTATCGCCCAAAGCACGATCGAATGCTTCGCCCAGGGCGATGCCCACGTCTTCCACCGTGTGGTGCTGATCGACGTCCAGATCGCCGTCGCAACTCAGCTCCAGATCGAAAGCGCCATGCCGGGTGAAAAGCTCCAGCATGTGGTCGAAGAACCGGATGCCGGTCTTCACCGTGTAGCGTCCCTGCCCTTCAATGGTCAGCTTGATGGCGATGCGCGTCTCTGTCGTATTCCGTTCAAAGCTGGCGGCGCGCTTCGCGGTTCCAGTCTCTGCTCCTTGCTCCCTGTTCTCTTCTCCGCTCATGCCTTCTCTCTCTTCCAATTGAGTGCTGCCAAAGTATCATGCAGAACCGCCGCAGCCTGCTTCATCTGTTCGCGCGTGCCAATGGTGATGCGAACTCGTCCGTCGCACCCCGGATCGCTGGAGCGATCCCGCACCAGCACGCCCGCAGAGCTCATCCTGCGCACGAAGTCTTTGTGCTGCGCTCCGATCTCTACCAGCACAAAGTTGGCTTGGGATGGCCAGCGACGCACGCCCTCCTGATCCAGAACCAACTCGAACTCCGCGCGCGCAGCCCGGACCTCCGCCACATATTGATCCAGATAGGCGGTATCGTTCAAAGCCGCTGGAAGACAGGCCAGGGCAATGCAGTTCACACTGTAAGGCGACAGCACGCGACGTATCCAGCGCATCTGCTCTTCAGCCGCTGCCAGCAGTCCGATGCGTAAGCCGGCCAAACCGTACGCCTTGGAAAAGGTGCGCGCCACCACCAGATTGGGTTGCAGGCCGACCAAGTCCATGACGGTTTCGCCGAAGAAGTGAAAATAGGCCTCGTCTACCAGCACGAGCGCATGCGGCGCCTTATTTGCAATTTCCAGAATCTGCGCGCGCGTGGCCACGCTGCCCGCCGGGCTATTGGGATTCGCGATGGCAATGATCTTGGTTCGCGGAGTGATGGCGGCCAGCAGACGTTCGAAGGGAAACTCCAGATCATCCGCAGCCTGAACGGTTATCACGCTGGCGTCCGTCGCAGAGGCATACACCTCATACATGGTGTAGGTAGGCACCGGCAGAAGAAGTTCATCGCCGTCGTCGAGGAAAGCCTCGAACAACACGTGAATCGCTTCATCCACGCCGTTGGTGAGTGCAGCCTGTTGAGGCTTGATGCCCAAAGTCTGCGCAACCCGCGCTTCGACAGGCTCGCGCTCGGGATACCGGGTAAGGTCTCCTGTCGATATCCGCGCCAGCACCTCGCGAACCGCGGGCGAGCACGCGACCGTATTCTCGTTGAAATCCAGCCGCAACGCGTCGCGACAACCAAGCGGAGGGTGATACTCCTTCATTGCGCGAACCCGCGCTCGCGGCGCAGGAGCTACGCCCGTCTCGAGCTCAGCCATCGATTCTCCTCCTTTGGGCGCTGTTGGCTCGCGATTTCCCGCGCAGGCGAACGCGGATCGCCTCAGCATGCCCAATCAGGCCTTCCGCTTCCGCCAGAAGCTCGGCATGCGGTCCTAATTCGTTCATCGCCTCAGCCGAGTACTCTTGAACTGTTATCAGCTTCACAAAATCATTCACGCTCAGCCCGCCGCGCACTCGCGCCATGCCTGCGGTAGGCAGTGTATGGTTCGGACCGGAGATGTAGTCTCCCATGGCCTGCGCAGACCAGCGCCCGATGAACACCGAGCCCGCATTCTGCACCCAGTCAAGATCTGTTCGCGAATCGACCGTCAAGTGCTCGGGGGCTAGCCGATTCGTGATCTCCTGCGCTTCTCTCGCATCCGCCGCCAGCACCACCCAGCCGTTGCGGGCGAGTGCCTGTCGTGCGACTGTGTTCTCGCGGCTGCGCAATTTCGTTTCCGCCAGCACTGCGTCGGCCAGTTCTGCGCGCGTGGTAATGAAGACAGACAACGTCTCGGGATCGTGCTCCGCCTGCGCCACAAGATCGGATGCAATATCCGCGGGTTTGCCGCGATCGCTGGTCACCACAATCTCTGTAGGACCGGCAATCATGTCGATGGCGCAATCAAATGCCACCATGCGCTTGGCCGCCGTGACGTATAGATTGCCCGGACCCACAATCTTGTCCACGCGGGGAAGGCTTTCGCTTCCATAGGCCAGAGCTGCTACGGCGTGAGCTCCGCCCAGTCGATAAAATTCCTCCATTCCCAGCAGATGCGCGGCCGCAAGGGTCTCCTGCGCGGGCTTGGGAGAGACCACGACGATGCGCTCTACACCGGCCACCTGCGCGGGGATGGCGGTCATGAGCAGCGTGGAAGGCAACGGATGCCTGCCACTCGGCACATAACATCCCACTGCACTGAGCGGGCGAACCAGCTGTCCGGTGATTAAGCCTTCGACTGGCTCGTCGCTCCACGATTCCGGCAACTGCCGCACCGCGAAGGCACGAATCTGTTCCGCCGCGGTAGAAAGCGCGAGCCGCATCTCGACCGCCAATCCGTCCCACGCAGCTGCCATCTCTTCGCGGCTGACGCGCAGAGCTCCCGGCCCGGCTAATCCGTCGAACTTCTTGGCGTAGCGCAGCAAAGCCCGATCGCCCTTGCTGCGCACATCATTGACGATGCGCTTCACTGCTGGGGAAACCGCTTCCAGGGCCGCTCCCGCACGGCGCTCGAGCGCGGCCAGCGTCTCCGCTGTCTGCCGCGCTCCTCGCCCCTTGGTCCGGATCAGCTTCATAGAACGACCTTGTTCAGCGGATACTCCACGATGCCGGTTGCGTTGGCTGCCTTCAGCCGCGGAATGACATCACGCGCTACACGCTCTTCCAGGATGGTATTGACCGCCACCCATTCCGAGTTGCTCAGCTGCGAGACCGTGGGAGAGTTCAACGCCGGAAGCACAGCCAGCACAGAGTCCAAGTTGGCGCGCTGCACATTCAGCATCAGGCCAACCTGCGCCTGGGCGTCGATCGCTCCGCGCAACATCAGCGCAATCTGGTCGATCTTGTTCTTTTTCCACTCATCGGAAAGAGCCGACTTGCTGGCGATCAGGTGCGTCTCGCTCTCCATGACCGTATCGATAATCTTTAGATGATTGGCCTTCAATGAGCTGCCCGTCTCTGTTACTTCCACAATGGCATCGGCCAGCATGGGAGGTTTCACTTCCGTTGCGCCCCAACTGAACTCCACCTTCACATTCACACCCTTGCTGGCGAAGTAGCGCTTGCTGGTCTCCACCAGTTCGGTGGCGATAATCTTGCCTTCCAGATCTTCAGCCTTCTCGTATCCACTGTTCTCCGGTACAGCCAGCACCCAGCGCACTTTGCGGCGGCTGGTTTTGGCGTAGGTCAATGAGGTCACGCTAGTCAGGTCCAGGCCGCTCTCCCGCACCCAGTCGATACCCGTGAGGCCGGCGTCGAGCACGCCGTGATCGACATAGCGAGCCATCTCCTGCGCGCGGATCAGCATGCACTCGATCTCGCTGTCATCGATAGCTGGGAAATAGGAGCGGCCGTCGGCGTAGATGTTCCAACCCGCGCGCTTGAAGAGCGCAATCGTGGCGTCCTGGAGACTGCCTTTAGGGATTCCGAGGCGAAGCTTAGGCATTGGCACCCTCCTTGGCGGCATCGATGGTGATCGCACGGGTGAAGCAGCTAACGGTGCCCTCGTGGCAAACCAGGCCATCGCCTTCCACTTCCACTCGGAACAACAGGGTGTCGTTATCGCAATCCGTAGATGCCGAAATGATGCGCAGGCGATTACCGCTGGTCTCGCCCTTCATCCACAGCTTCTGGCGGGTACGGCTCCAGAAGGTAACAAAGCCTGTCTCCAGGGTCTTCGCGTAGCTGGTGGGGTTCAAGAAGCCCAACATCAGCACTTCGCCGGTCTTGGCGTCCTGCACAATGCCTGGGACCAGGCCGTCCATCTTGTCGAAATCGATTGTCGCCGTCACGTTCACAGTCCTTCGCTTGGTTTGGGTGGATGCAATGAAAAAGCCCGCTGGCGGGAGTCGCCGGCGGGCTTGGTGGTCTTGAACTTGGGCCGTATTTACATCAGGCCGTAGCAGTCCGCCGGCATGGAATGTCCATGATGGTGGTGATGGCCATGATGGTGGCGGATCTGCATCTGCAACTTACCCTATCCGCTACCCCCCAGGCCTGTCAATCAGTTCTTGCTCCTCACTGCGAACTTCCCATCTGGTGCAGCAATTCAATCACGCGCTGATACAACCGGTTGCGCGTCTGGAAACGCTCAGAGGCGCGCGTCACGAACCGGACTTCCAGGTCGATATTGCCTCCCGAGGGCCGCAGATTCGCGGACGGTACGGCATGAAAGTGGTCCCACTCTTCCGCAGGCAAACTCCGCTTCCATTCCTGCTCGGCGATGCGGGTATCCTGGGCGGTCTCCTCCTCCACCACCTTCAGAATCGACGCCACGGCATGATTGGTGTCTCCGGAGGGCGGAAGGGAGACATTGAACTCATCCCACATCCATTGACCCGACGTCGAGAAGTTGAAGTACTGCCCGCGAATGGCAAAGCCGTTCATGAAGCTGATGCGGCGGCCCGTCGGATAGCCCTGAGCGGAGAGCGTCCCTGTTTCCAGCAGGGTCGTAGAGAGCAGCCCAATTTCGATGACCTCTCCCCCGACTCCATTGATTTCAACCGTATCGCCCACGCGCATGCCTTTCTTGCCCATCAGCACAAACCACCCGAAGAAGGCCAAAACGAAATCTTGCAAGGCAATGGTCAATGCAGCGGTGGTCAATCCCAAAATCGTCGGCGTCTCTCGGGGCGCGCCAAAGACGACCAGCAAAATGCACAATCCGCCTAGAATCTGAACCGAAAGCTCCACCACAGTGCGCAGGGTCTGCCGTTGGCGGCGATCCATCGCCAGCCGCTCCATCAGCCGGCGCACTAAGCGATCCCCCAGAAGCATACAAATCAGGATCACCAGCACCCAGGCACACGACTGCATCAGCATGTGAAGCAGAATTCGATGTTGTAACGCCACCTGCGCCAGCCATTTGCTGTAGATCGTCACCAGCTGCTGTTCGGTCTGGATACGGTCGTCGTAGATGCTGAGGAGCTGGCGCTGCGCACTGCGATCGCGGATGGTCGAAAGCTGTGCATTGCGGCTCAAACTGCTATCGCGCGGAGCTGCAGCCGCCGTGTCCGCCTTCGCTTGCAGAGCGTTATGCTGGGAGATCAGGTTCTGGATATCTGCCTGCGTCTGCTCAATTGCCTGCGCAAGCAAGTGCGAGCGGTTCCTCTGGTTATTCCAGGCCTTCACCCGCCCCGCCAGCGTACCGTAGCGCGATGCCGAGAGCACGGCAGTCTGGCCTGCCGCTTGCTGCTGGCTATCGTACTTTTTCATCGCCTGCTCGCGCGCGGTCAGCTCGCTCTGAATCTGTGATCGCTGATCGCCTGAAGCACGATCCAGATCCTGCTCGGCGTCCGAGAGCTGATCGGAATCCAGCTGAAGTTGTGCTTTCGCAATATCGAGGTCCGATTGATCATCATTCGACGAAGCGCCGTTTGCGCCGTGACCGGTGGAAGCTCCCGATGAGGAGAGCTGGCGAACTACGGCCTGATCCTGGGCGACCAGCTGCTGCAGCTCGGTGATCTTCTGCTCCAGTTGCTTGGCTTCGCCGGTCAAAGTGGGGTGCTCGGCATCCAGTGTGGCCTGGCGCAGGGCAGCCGCAAACGCTTGGTCCACCTCGTGATCGGCAAGGCGCTCTGCCTCTCGCGCGTACGCAAGCTCTTCCGCGCTTATCGCTAGCGGCGCGAGCGCTTGTGCTGTCTGCCAGGGGGTTTGATCCACTACCTTCGCGCCGACACCGAGACCCCTGCCCTGCGCGCGGTTGGTCTGGAACGTAGACATGGCATCGCGTGTGAGCCAGGCGAAGACCAGGCAGAGAGCCAGCAGCGCCGCCAGCACCAGCAACGCGCCAATGCGAGTTCTCCTCAAAAACTGGATCGTCCGCCGGCTGGGGACACGGGGGGCATGAAACGGAAGTGCCATACCTCTATTCTCACCGCCGCAACCGGGTCGACAACAGGAACTGCAATATCCCAGCCGTATTGCGTGGCTGGCGCTGTTGACGGAGAATGGTCGGTGCTCAAGCGGACCATCGGCGTCGGCGTCCTGGGTTTCCTATTGGTCGCAGCCTGCACAGTCGAACCAGGCGCGGCTCCTGGGCCCACGGCGATCCCTGCTGCGGAGCTGCGCGTAGACATCAATCGCGCGAGCCTCGAAGAGCTCTTGAAGGTGCCAGGGATGACCCCCAGTTGGGCAGGACGCATCCTCCGCTTCAGGCCCTACCGCTCCAAGCAAGATCTGCTCGATCGCGGCATCCTTCCCGATAGGGTGTACCACCGCATCAAAGACTACGTCATTGCCCACCGCGAAAAGCCCTAAGCTGACGATCCTATCTGTGTTCTCAGGACCAAGACAAAGCCCCAGGCCACCGCGAAGGGCGCCCTGGGGCAGATAATGCGCTGTCGTTCAACCAGTTCAGTGAGCGTGCATTTCGGCCAACTCGGGCTGCTGTGAAATCTTTTCCCGCTTCAGCAGGCGGCTCAGAATGACGTAGAGCGTGGGAATGAAAAAGAGGTTGAGCACTGTGGAGAACAACATGCCGCCCACAATGGTTGTGCCTACCGAGCGCCGTCCCAGGGCTCCTGCACCCGTCGCAAACACCAGCGGCAAAATGCCCAGGATGAAGGCGAACGAGGTCATCAGGATCGGGCGCAGGCGAAGTTCCGCGGCTTCGATGGCCGCCTCGGCAATGGACCTGCCCTGCCGCCGCAACTGCTCAGCAAACTCCACAATCAGAATGGAGTTCTTCGCCGACAGTCCAATCAGCATCACCAGGCCGATTTGGCAGTACACATCGTTGGACATGCCTCGCCACGACACAGCGGCAAGAGCGCCCAGCACCGCCATCGGCACGGCCAACAGGATGATGAACGGCAGCGCAAAGCTTTCGTACTGCGCGGCCAGCGTCAGATACACCACCAGGATGCCCAATCCAAAGATGACCAGGGCTTTACCGGACGACTCAATTTCGTCCAGCGTCAACCCTGTCCACTCAAAGGTCATGCCGGGCATCATGTTTTGCTTGGCCAGCTCCTCCATGGCCACAATGCCTTGACCAGAGCTATAACCGGGGGCCGCCGATCCATCGAGTTCAACGGAGCGGAACAGATTGTAGTGATTGATCACCGGCGGTCCCGAGCTATTGACCACAGTGACCAGGTTGTCGAGCGGCACCATCTGCCCCGTCTCTGAGCGCACGTAAAAGCTGTGCAGATCGCTGGCGGTCATGCGGAACGGCTGGTCCGCTTGCACAAACACCCGATAGGTCCGGTTGTTGAAGTCGAAGTCGTTCACATATTCCGAGCCCATGAAGACGTTCAAGGTCGTCGTGATCTGTGACAGAGCGATATTCATCGCCTTCGCCTTCTCGCGATCGATGGTGACCAGGACCTGGGGATCGTTCGCCGAGAAGCCCGTGTACAGGCCGGTCACGTCCTTGCGCATGCGGCTGGCGTTCACCAGCTGGTGAGCAACACGGTCCAGGTCCGTCAAGGTGTTCTTGCCCTGATCCTGCAGGACGAATTGGAAGCCGCCGAATGCGCCCACACCTTGCACCGCAGGAGGTTGCATCATCATGACCAGGCCCCCGTTCGGGGCAACGATCAAGGCCTGGAGCTTCGGGCTGAGACGGGCCACGATGTCAGCCGCCGAGTGTCCCTTGCCGCGACGCTGATCCGCAGACTTGGTGGCTACGAACATCATGCCGCTATTCGAGGCCGAACCATTGAAGCTGAATCCCGTCACCGAGAACGCACCTTCAATGTCCTGATCCTGCCCAATGATCATCTCCGCCATCTGCGCGAGATTGGAGGTGTACTGCAGCGAGGAACCCGGCGGTGCTTGCACAATCACCATCAGATATTCCTGGTCCTCTTGCGGAATAAACCCGCCCGGCACATGCCGGTACATCCAAACCGTCCCGGCCAGCCCGACGAAGAACAGCGCCAGCAGCACGTACCGCACCTTTAGAACCAGATGGATCATCCGCGCATAGGTGCTGGCCATCCAGTTCACTGAACGGTCCGCGCCATGGATAAAGCCGGCGAATGCCCGCGATAACGGCCGAATCCGAAGGAAGTCCAACTGATGCGGGCGCTCCTCCTCGCCGCGCAGGAACAGAGCGGAGAGTGCCGGAGATAGCGTCAGCGCATTGAATGCCGAAATCGCAATGGAGAACGCAATGGTCAAAGAAAACTGCCGGTACAGAATGCCGGTGGTTCCAGGGAAGAACGAAACCGGCACGAACACCGCGATCAAAACCAGCGAGGTTGCGATCACAGCACTGGTCACCTCTCGCATGGCGCGAGACGTAGCCAGATGCGGATCAGAATGCTCGAGGTGAATATGGCGCTGCACGTTTTCGATTACCACGATGGCGTCATCCACCACCAGGCCGGTCGCCAGAGTGATGCCAAACAAAGTCAGCGAATTGATAGAAAAGCCAAACAGCTTGATAAACGCGAAGGTTCCCACCAGCGACACCGGGATCGTGACTGCGGGAATGATGGTGGCGCGCCAATCCAACAGGAACAGGAAGATCACCACAATGACGATGGCGATGGCCTCAGCCAACGTCACCATCACCTCGCGAATCGAATCGCCCACAATGGTGGTGGAGTCGAAGGCTACCGCATATTCCAGCCCAGGGGGAAAGCTCTTTGAAAGCTCCTTCAAAGCTGCCTTCGCTTTGCGGTCCACATCCAGCGCGTTGGCATTCGAGAGCTGCTGTACACCCACGCCCATGGCATTGTGGCCGTTGTATTTCAGCATCGAGCTGTAGTCTTCCGCCCCCACCTGGGCTCGACCAACATCCTTCAGCTGCACCAGGCCATTTGCGCTGTTTTTGATGATGATGTTCTCGAACTGCGCGGGATCACTGAGTCGGCCGACGACCCGAACCGGCACCTGAAACTGTTGCGTGCTGTTTGCGGGAGGCTGCCCAAGCTGCCCAGCGGGCACTTCAACGTTCTGCTCCTCCAGCGCGTTCACCACATCGCTGGCGGTGAGGTTACGCGCCGCCAGGCGCACGGGGTCGAGCCACAAGCGCATGGCGTACTTGCGCTCGCCAAAGATCATGACCTCACCCACGCCAGGAATTCGCTTGAGCGCGTCCTTTACATAGACGTCAAGGTAGTTGGAGATGAATTCCTGTGAGTACCGGCCATCCCGCGTGAAAAAGCCCGCGCCGAATACGAAGTTGGTGTTCGCTTTGGCAATCGATACGCCGCTCTGGTTCACGGCCGAAGGCAACCGTCCCTGCACACTGGCCACGCGATTTTGCACGTCGACCGCGGCAATATCCAGGTTATATCCGGTCTCGAAGGTTACCGTGATCGAGCACTCGCCACTGTTGGTGCTGGACGAGCTGATGTAGCGCATCCCCTCCACACCATTGATGGCTTCTTCCAGAGGGATGGTGACAGCCTTTTCCACCGTGTTTGCATTCGCACCCACATAGTTCGCACTCACCGTCACCACCGGCGGTGCCAGCGAGGGATAGAGAGCGATAGGGAGATTAGGAATGCAGATTGCGCCTCCCAAAATGATCAGGAGTGCGCAAACTGTGGCGAATACCGGCCTATGAATAAAGAAGTCGACAAACAAGGTGAACCATCCTTCTCACATGCGTGCGGCGCGATGGTGCAGGCAGCCGCTCGCAGTCAAAACGAACATCCTCGAGATCGGGCGGCGTCCACAGCCTCTGACGAGAGACTTGGCAAGCCAGTCCAGGCTTTGACTAGCTCTGCGCGCCCAGCGGCATCACGGGCATGCCGTTAACCAGGAATTGCGTACTGGAGACGATCACGCGATCGCCGGAACTCAATCCGGAGGTCACGGAATAGTTGTTCCCCACCGTGTCACCCAGCGTGACCGGCGTCTGCGTCGCCACGTAATGGCCATTCTGCTGGCGAGCCACGAAAACAAAGCTTTGTCCGCCCTGACGGGTAACCGCAAGAACCGGTACCACGGCCATCGGCGCGGTGCTCCACACGATGCGCGCCTTCACCAGCTGGGCAGTGCGCAGCATCTCGGGAGCCAGATGCACGGGCGCCTTCACCAGAATGCTCTGCAGATTGCTGTCCACCTGGAGAGAAAGGAAGTCGATCTTGGTCTTCTCCAGCAGGTTTCCGCTGGTGTCCATCAGATCCACTTCAAGCCCCTGCTTGAGCTGCCCCGCCCGCTCCGTGGGGACATACACGTAAGCCTCCAGATCCTTGTTTTCGTCGACCGTGGTCAGCACGGTGCTGGCCGAAACGTAGTCACCCACGTGAACCGGAACATCGCCGACCACGCCATCGAAAGGTGCGCGGATCGTGTAGTAGTCCAGCTGCGCTTCCATGGTCTTGCGCGAAGCCACGGCCGACTCGTAGTCAGCCTTCGAGTTGGCGTACGCCTGCTGGGCCTGCTCGTAGATGTCGCGGCTTACAATGCCGGCATCGAACAGCTTCTTTTCCCGTTGGAACTGCTGGGTGTTGTAGTCGTAGAGCGCCTTCTTCTGATCCTGAGTAGCTTTCTGGGCCTCTACCGTCTGTTGCTGGTGCACAGGGTCGATGGCCATCAATACTTGCCCGGACTTGACGTGATCGCCGGACCGCACCTGGATCTGTGTAAGGCGACCGTCCACCTGCGGCTGCAAGGTGGCCGAGCGGCGCGATTTGATGGTGGCCACATACTCGCTACTTTGTGGAACCGGGGCCATATTGACCAGCGCGGTCTGAACCGGCATGGCTTGCATTCCGGCTCCCGCCTGGGGCGCGGCCTGCGCATCTTTCTTTCGGCAGCCGGTGAGCGCCACCATCAGCACGACAGAACAAAACATCAAGCGTTTCAACGCAATATCCTCAGAGATCTTGGTACGATTGCGGCTCGACCCGGGTTCCGTGGCCGTCCGGAGATGGAAGTGAGATTCAAAGTTAGGATTCGAGAGCACCGGCCATTGTCGCAAATAATTCGCCCGCACGCACAGTTCGCTGCCCATTCCCCCGAATTCGGCAGACTCCCGGGCACGCCGCGGGAGACGCTCGGCGAAACGGTCCTTGGTTGACCCAGGACACTGTCGAACCTAACTTCGACGGCGCTCTAAGCTCTGCTCAGGGAGGGACCTTTGATCTTTGACGGTGTAGGTCCAGGAAGCTCCAGGAGGCCCAGAACTGGGACTCGGTGATCCGAATTCTGCTCTGGGGCGATCGCCGTCTCGATTTTGACAGCGGGGGGATGAATTGATAGCTTGGATGAAGGGCGTTTTGTGACCTACCGCGCTCCGTACGCTCCGGAATCGCCTTCCGGCTGACCATCGGAGCCTCCCGCCGCCCAAGTTGCGTCCCCGTCGTCTAGCCCGGCCTAGGACACCGCCCTTTCACGGCGATAACACGGGTTC
>CBJOJD010000037.1:0-23601 GCA_966443485.1 uncultured bacterium
GGCGACAGGATGTTGATAGCACCAAAGCTGAAGGGCCTGCTGAACCCGGCTATGGTCGTACTCGCCCGCGTTCCGCTCCTCTAACTCGCCACACACGTACTCCAGGTCCGGCTCGTAGGAGGTTGCCAGATATTTCTAAAGCGGAATATGGGTCGCAGTGGCCATCGGCTTTGACCTGATTCTAAGCTCAAAAGCGCACGGCGGCAGGAACCCTAGCTGCGTGCTGGCAGCTTAAGTCCCAGCTCACGCATGGCGATCTGAAGATCGGCCCAGGCTTCCTTCTTCTGGCGGGGGTCGCGCAACAGGAACGCAGGGTGGTAGGTAACGATGAGCTTGCTGCCGCGCCAGGCGTGGACGCGTCCGCGCAGTCCAGCAAGAGGCTGGCGTTGTCCCAGCAGATACGTGGCTGCCGTTGCACCCAGCGCGACGATCACCTCGGGCCGAACCACATCAATCTGGCGGAACAGGAAGGGCGAGCAGGTATTGGCCTCCTCCGGCTCCGGAGTACGGTTGCTGGGCGGACGGCACTTGACCACGTTCGCGATGTAGACCTCTTCACGCTTCAGGCCCATGGCCGCGATCATGTTGTTGAGTAACTGACCGGCCCGGCCCACAAAGGGCAAGCCCTGCGCATCCTCGTCGGCACCTGGGCCTTCGCCCACGAACATCAAGCGCGCGTCGGGCGAGCCATCGGCAAAGACCAGCTTATTGCGACCGGCGTGCAAGGCGCAGCGGGTGCAGTCCCCAATCTCCTCTTGGATCATGCGGAGAGCCTGGAGGCGGTCGGCAACGGGGGCAGTTATGGCAGGTGGAGCAGCGATAGGCTTGCGGGGTGGGATGGCTTCGGTCTCCTGAGGCTGTAGAGCTTGGGGTGGCGTATCTGCGGTCTGCGAAGCCAGCGGATTGAGCTGATTCAGGGCAGGTTCCGGAACGGCCAGAATGGGGATAGAGTTGGCCTCTTGAACTTCCGCGGGCCTGGCGGGCAGAGTCTGAGGCTCTTCAGAAACGGAAGTCGCTGCGGCACTGGCGTCGGCCAACAAGGCAGGATCGACGGGCCGCCGATAGAAGTCGGTCAGGCCCAGATCGCGGTAGAAGCGCAGGCGGGCGGCCAGGGCCTGTTGCGTTGCAGGATCGAGCGCGGGCACGCGGATCTACTCCACGATGATCTGGCGGCGCGAGGCCGAGGCAGGCAGGGAGTCGCGCAAGACCTTCTCCTGGCGTGATACAGGGTCGGCAGCAGAGGCCGAATCCAGTTCGACCACCAGAGGCCTGGGGCGGCGCAGGCTCAGCACCTCATCCAGAATGCGGTCGGCCAGCTTGCGCTTGGGCATCTGCGGCATCTCGATGGCGGTCTGCGGCGTCAAGAAGGTGACCGCGTTCGCGTCCGAGTCAAAGCCGATCCCTTCCTTCGAAACGTCGTTGATCACGATGGCGTCTGCGCCCTTGCGCAGCAGTTTGGCGCGGCCGTTCTCTACGCGGTTCTCAGTCTCGGCGGCAAAGCCAACGATTAATTGTCCCGGCTTGCGACGACGCGCTACCTCGGCCAGGATGTCTTCCGTGGGAGCCAGTTCCACCGTCATCGGGCCGGTACGCTTCATCTTCTGCTCGGCGACGACGACAGGGCGATAGTCGGCGACAGCGGCAGACTTGATGATCAGGGTGGCGTCCTGCATGCGATCGAGAACGGCTGAGCGCATCTCCTCTGCGGTCGTGACCTTGACCAGCTCGCATTTGGGAGGCGGATAGAGAGCGGACGGACCGCTGATGAGAATCACCTTGGCCCCGCGGCTCTGCGCGGCTTCAGCCAGTGCGTAGCCCATCTTGCCGCTCGACCGGTTGCCGATAAAGCGGACGGGATCGAGAGCCTCGCGCGTCCCGCCGGCAGTCACAAGAACGGTTTCGCCGGCCAGATCGTGCTTACGGCCGAGGGCATTCAGCACCGCCTCGGCAATCGTCTCGGGCTCGGCCATGCGTCCCGCGCCCACCATGCCGCAGGCCAGTTCACCGGTTCCAGGCTCGATGACGCGCACGCCGCGCTGGCGCAGCAGCTCCAGGTTGGCCTGGGTGGCGGGGTGATCCCACATGTTCACGTTCATGGCCGGAGCCACCAGGACTTGAGCCTGCGTGGCCAGGTACATGGTGGTCAGGAAATCGTCGGCCATCCCGTGAGCGAACTTGGCCAGGATATTAGCCGTTGCCGGAGCCACTACCAGGGCTTCGGCCCACTGCGCTTCGCCAATGTGCTCAATCGAGGAGTCGTACGCGCCTTCAGCGGTGCCGGCTTCATCCCACAGGCCGGTGATGACCTTGTGTCCGGACAGGGCGGCAAACGTGAGCGGCTGGACAAACCTGGTGGCCGCCTCAGTCATGACCACGTGTACTTCGAGGGCCTGGCGCTGCAGGGCGCGCACCAGCTCCGCTGCTTTATAGGCCGCGATTCCGCCCGCGACGCCCACCGTGACTCGCATACTTCGATTGTAAAGCAGGGGTGAATCTGGCGCTCCGGCGGACGAGGAAAACGAGGCTGGTTCTAGCATCCGCCCCGATCGTGCCGAGAAACGGGTGTTCCTCGCGTCTGGTGGGATCCTCTTGCCGAAGCAAAAAAGTGCCGGTGCACACTTGGGGGTGCACCGGCAGGTGAGGAAGCCGGCCATACGGCTTCAAGGGGAACTACTGAGAGCAGTAGGCTTGGTCAACAACCTTGGTTAGCACGGAGTTCACCGACGAGAGGCCACGGCTGTAGCAGTAGCCCGTCGTGTCGTGCTGGATGTAGTTCTGGCCGCTGCGGCCGGTGTGCCCAGTGAAAGCGCCGGAGGCGTTGAAGTTCAGAGTGTCGATGGCAGAGACCCCGTTGGAGAGCCGAGATGCGTAGTGCCACTTGCCGATATCGGTCGAGGTATCCACGTTGTCCTTCTGGCTCGACTGCGTGGTGGCGTATTGGCTGCCGTCGGCGTTCACGCCTGACTTGTAGCTGAGCGAGAACGGATATTGCATGTTGGTGACGGTGTTGGTAGCCACGCCCGCCAGCCAGTTGTAGGACACATCGTGCACGTTGGTAGTCTGCACGATGTCCTGCTCATAGATGGACGAAGTAATGTCGAACGTCTGCGTCTGGGTGAAGTCGATGTTGTCGGCTACGGACATCTCCTTCTTGCCCAACCAGGTCGTCACGTTGCCTGTGATTTTGTAGCGGTGCTCGGAGAGGATGGTGATGGTGCCGCTCACGTTACCGCTGCTGTCTTTGCTGATCTGATTGGTGACGCTCGGCGAAGGCTCGGCGGCCAAGGTGTTGCTGGTGACCTCTCCGGTGACCTTCTTGAGGAAGGGATCGGTGTAGACCAACAGGTTGGCTGCAGTGAGGAAATAGCTATCGGCGTTGTACACCTGGATGCCTACGTTATGCGTGTTGCCATCCGCCAGCAGGGCGGCAAAGGGCGACAGATCTACGCGATACGGCTTGAAATTGAGCGTCTGCACGCCGGGGATCGGCTCCCACAGATAGGGATCGATGCCTCCCGTATAGATCCAGGGATAGACCGGAGCCACGCCGGCGGGCATTCCGTCAATCGTGATCTCCGTCTCGCGGAAGCCGGTGTTGCCGCAGCTGTAGAGTTCATTGGCCACGCTGTTGGGGACGCAGGTATACCAGAACTCGTCGTTGGATTGGCTCTGCGCAATCACATCAAGATAGGCCGAGGTCACGTTGGTGGGCAGCGACACCGCCTGCGTGTACACGCTGTTGGAGTCATTCAACGTGGCCGCGCCGCTGTTCCCCGGCATCCCGATTACCACGTCAGGAACCATGGCCGGTGGATTGTGCAGGTTGGCCTGGTAGAAGGTGAGCTGCGCGTTGGCGTAGATGATTCCGTCGTACACCACGCCGTTGTAGGTGCCGACGAAGTTGCCCAGAAGCGCGGTGCCAGGCTGCGCGCTGCGGAAGATGGCGCTCAAGTCAGTGACGTCGCGCTCCACATGCCAGGAAGGGCTGAGGGTGTGGCGTGGCTCGGCCGTGGTTCCGTAGTAGATATTGGCGCCGCCCAGGTAGAACTGTGCGGTACGGTCATACTGGCGGCCCGCGGTGACCGTGAAATCGGCGGAAAACACGACTTTGGCCCAGGGGCCGGGGCAGTCGGCAGGCGGCGTGTAGCTGTACGTCTTGGTGTTGAAGTCCGCGAACTCCATGTTCTGAAAGAGGCTCACCGTGCAAGCCTTGGAGGATGGTCGTGGCACCGTGGGCTCAGCACTGACTGTATTGCTGGAGCCGACGACCGGAGTAGATGGAGCGATGACGACCTGTGCCTGCATTCCTGGCGCGAAACAAGCCAGGGCCGCGGCTGCGATCCAAAGCTTGGAAAGAGACTTCCGACTGTGCATGGACAACTCCTTGAGGCAGGATGAGCGTACGGTTGTGCTGACAACCCGGCGCAAAAATTCCAAACACTGCGCGAGATCCGGTGTGATCTCTCCGTTTTTTGAACGAAACTGACATTTTGCTGCGCAACGCACTCTGCGAAGCCACAGCGGTTGAGTTGCGCGGAAGTTACGGGAACGCACTCAGACCCATTGGGAAGAGCGCTGAATCTCGAAATGACACGCTAGCAGAGGGAAGGAAGGCGTGTCTATGAAAATGACCTAAACATGCAGAATTTTTGAAGAGAACGAGCAAGCGGCGGAAAGGACGCAGGAATGGCGCGTCCGGAGGGGTCCGCGGTGAACCGGCGGAAAAGCGCGGGGAACACGGCGATAGGACGATCCCGCCCGCAGAGCGAACGGGATTGGCCTGAAGCGGAAGCTTTTTACCCTTGCTGGGGGATGATGGGCAGCCCGGTTTCCTCGACCGGAGGCTTCACCACCGGCACGTCCTTCTTGACGTAGGAGATCTTGCCTGCGTCGATCTCATCCTGGGCGATGCGGCAGGCCTTGGTCGAGTGGGTAGGGACCAAGGCGTGAGAACCGCTCTGCAGTTGACGTGCACGGCGGGCGGCGACGAGAACCTTGCGATAGTCGGAGTCGAACTGGGTTTCAATCGTCATCGGAATCATCTCCAAAGGGCAATTGCTGCTGGCCTGAGCCTCCGTTGATCCCGAAGGCCTCCAGCACTGGCTTCAGCCGCTCATGCGAGTTGGCTAACCTGCACGCCGCGGCCACTTCCAGCACGCGGCGGGAACGGTAGACGATCGGTTCGCTATTGCGATAGAACCGCTCGGCCAGCACGATGGCCTCTAGCTGTGCCACAGCCCGGTCGAGGATGTCATTGACCAAAATATAGCTGTATTCGCCGTAATTCTCAATTTCCTTACTGGCCTCGCTGAGGCGGCGATACAGCTCTGCCTCGTTCACTTGTCCCTCGGCACGGCTGCGGTTGCGCAGGCGAGTACGTAGAACCTTAGGGTTAGGCGGCATGACGAAGATGCTGACCGCCTCGGGCATGGAACGGCGAACCTGCGCCGCGCCTTGCACATCGATATCGAGCAACAGATCGTGCCCCAGGCGGCGAGCGTCCTCCAGAGAGTGCCTGGCCGTTCCGTAGTAGTTGCCGAAGACCTCGGCGTATTCGAGGAAGGCTCCGGCCTGAATCATGCGTTCGAACTCGGCGCGATCAGTGAAGTAGTACTCGCGGCCGTGCTCTTCAGAGCCGCGGGGGGGACGCGTGGTCCAGGAGATAGAGAAGTCGACGCCGCTAACCTGCTTGCGCAGTTCGTTCACCAGGGTGCTCTTCCCGGAGCCCGACGGAGCGGAGATGATAAACAAGATGCCTGCCACGATGTCCCTTTTCAGGATTGAGGATTGCAATCAGTATTGCATTGTTCTTCGGCGGAAACGACGAGGACCTTACGTCGACCTCTCGGCGGCAAACCAGCCCACAACGCCAAGGATGAGCAGCCTGCAGTTCACTATCCAGCGCCTGCCGTTCGCTCTTCTCGGCCGTTGGCCGTCGGCTGGCTGCTGCTAGCTGGTTGCTGTTCGCTCTTTCACTCCACGTTCTGGACCTGCTCGCGAGCTTTCTCGATCTCCGATTTCATGGCCAGGCCCAGCTCGGTGATCCGTGTGCCTTTGCCACCGACACCTCCGGTTTTGGAAAGCAAGGTGTTGGCTTCGCGATTCATCTCCTGCAAGAGGAAGTCGAGCTTCTTGCCCACCTCCGCGCCAGCGTTCAGCAGCTCGCGGAAGTGTCCGATGTGGGTGGTCATGCGCGCCAGCTCTTCGGCAATGTCGCTGCGGTCCACCAGCACTGCCACTTCTTCCAGCAAACGCTGGCGGTTGAACTCATTGCCGACCGCGGCCGTCAAGCGCTGGGTCAGCCGCTCCTGATAGCGCTGCTCCACCTCGGGACGCAACATCGCCACGCCTTCGACGGCCTCTGCCAGCCGATCGAGAGAGGCGTTAAGGATCGCGGCCAGCGAATCTCCTTCGCGGGCGCGCATCCCCTTGAGCTGATCGAGCAGCGGTCCGATCTGTTGCAACACGCGCTCAGTCAAAGCCGCGGAGTCTTCTTCGTTGTTGCCGCGGTTATCGCTTTGCAGAGCGCCGGGCAGGCGCAGAATCGAGTTAAGGTCGGGCTGGCCCGTGAGCGCGTGTTCCTCGCGCGCTGCGGCAAAGGCGGCCAGATAGTTGGTGACCAGTTCGCGATTGTAGCCCGCGGTCTGCTGGCTGCTGCGCTCCACTGAGAGCATCAGCTCCACGTGGCCCCGCACCAGGTTCTCCTTAAGAGCGCGGCGCAGCTCCATCTCCAAACCGTCCAGGCTGGAGGGCATGCGCAACTGAACGTCGAGAAATCGATGGTTCACGCTTTTGAGGCTGAGGGTGTAACCAAGCTGGTCGTTGACACGTATCTGGACGCGGGCAAAACCCGTCATCGAATAAAGCGGCATCGGTGCTATTCCTCTGTCTCCGCGGAGAGTGCAGGTTCCAAAAGCTGATCGGGTTGAGGCTCCTGGGGCTCCAGCTGCTTGAGTCCCTGATCGGCGGCGGTAGCCTCTTCGGGTATATCCATGAACTGCAACTGATACAGGCGGCGATAGGTGGGCGAGGTGGTCAGCAACTCATCGTGGGGACCGATGGCGGTCACCCGTCCCCCTTCCAACACCGCGATGCGATTGGCGCGCCGCACCGTTCCCAGGCGATGCGCAATCACCAGCACGGTGCGGCCCTGCATCAGGTTCGCGAGCGCAGCCTGAACTAGCGATTCGCTCTCCGCATCCAGGGCCGATGTGGCCTCGTCCAGAATCAGGATAGGCGCGTTCTTCAGGATGGCACGGGCGATGGCAATACGCTGCCGCTCGCCGCCAGAGAGACGAAAACCCTTTTCGCCGACAACCGTGTCATAGCCCTGGGGCATACGCAGGATGAAGTCGTGAGCCAGTGCATGGCGGGCCGCTTGCTCCACCAGCTCGTCTTTCACATCCGGCTGGCCGTACGCGATGTTGTTGCGCACCGTGTCGTTAAAGAGGATCGTCTCCTGCGTAACCTGCGCAACTTGCTTGCGCAACGAGCCCAGCGTCACGTCCCGGATATCCTGACCATCGATCAGGATGCGGCCGGAGGTCACATCGAAGAAGCGCGGAATCAAGTTGACGAGCGTCGACTTCCCTGCCCCGCTCGGACCCACAAGGGCCAGCACTTCTCCAGCCTTCACTTCGAGGTTCACGTCATGCAGAATCTGTTGCTCGCCCTCTTCGTTCGAGTAGAAGAAGCCCACGTCTTCAACGCGGATGTCGCCTTTGAAATCATGCAGCGTACCGGCGTGGTGCTTCTCTCGTACGTCGTCCTCAATCTCGAAGAATGAGAAGATCGACGAGGACGCACCCATGGCCTGCTGGAAGCTGTTGTAAAAATAAGCAAACTTGCGAACCGGATCGTAGAGCTTGAACAAGGCGATGATGAAAGTGGCGAAAGTTCCGATCGTCATGTGCCCGCTCTTGATCTCGTTGCGGCCGATCCACAAGAGGAGAGCGATGGCGATCGAGCCAATCGTATCCATCAGCGGCGAACTGATGGATTGAATTCGAATGCTGCGCAGATTGGCGCGGAACAGGCGACGGGCAGCGTTCTTAAACCGGAAAATCTCCCAGAGCTCGGTGTTGAACGCTTTCACGATGCGGTGCCCGGTCACCGTCTCGTGCAGAATGTTCTGGATCTCGGCCAGCTTGTCCTGCCCCGTGCGGGTACGGGTGCGGACCTCGCGTCCGATCTTACGCGCTGAGGTCACCACAACCGGAATAAAGAGCAGCAGCGCCCAGCTCAGCCGTCCGCCCATATAGATGACGAGAATCAACCCGCCCAGGAAGGTGAAGAACTGCTGCAGGAACTCTCCAATGACCGAGCTGACTGCATTCTGCACCTTGTCCACGTCGTTGATGAGCGTGGACAGGATGGTGCCCGTAGAGTGCTTCTGGAAGAAGCTGGACGAGCGGCGCATCGTCACCTCGTAGAGGCGGTTGCGCAGATCGGTGACCGTACCGAACCCGGCGTAGTTCACCAGATAGGTTCCGAAGTAGTCGCACAGGCCTTTCACGGCGGTCGAGGCGATCAGAGCGAATGCCACGACATGCCACGCGTTGTGCAGGTGTACGTAAGAGTACACGTAGCGCTTCAGATCCAGATACCAGGAGGCCCTGACGCTGTCGAGAAGCTGCGGCGATCCGGAAGCTCCGCCGGGCCGAAGCACGTCGTCGAAGATGGGAACGAAGAGAAGGGTACGAAAGTTATCCAGCAGGCCCACAAGGGCCAGCAGCAGTACGCCCGGCAACCAGTAGACCAAATACACCAGCGCGAAGCGCACCAGGTTGCCAAGCCGCTTCATCGCGAGGGCACCGCCTTAGAGACGCGCTTTGCAGCCAGAGAGGGTTGCGGGCAGGTGCTGGACTCCATCTCGGTATTGTAGACGGTCGGCGGAGCAGGGTGGCCGGGCACCCCCTCGCCATCCACGGTCAGGAGGTTTTTTCCGGGGGATCGTCGTCCCTGTTCTGATACGGATTTGGAGACTGCAGAAACTCCGAAGAGGCCCAAATCATCTGCTCGGAAGGCTCGCCGTCCTCCGGCTCCTCGGCTGCCTGCTGCAGAAAGACCCTGGCTCGCTCGTTGTAGGTCGCGCCCTCCTCGATCTCGACTTCCATCAGGCGCTCGATGCCGGTAACCATGCTCTGTTGCTGCCGGGCCCACAGCTCCGCATCGAAGGGATGCTCGGTATCTGTTGTCTTGGCCACATTGGTGGTCGCATCTTCCTCACGCATGGGCATCTCCTGCATATATTCAGAGAACGTGATCTGCCCGTGGTAGCCGAGATTCTCCCAGGCGGCCACGCCGGTGCCAAACTCCTGGGCGCGCCACTTCTCCAGTCCCTGCAGGTCTCCGAAGCGAGCCAAATGGTCAGCATCCTGCGCGTTGTTGGTAAGCCGGAGCAGTTCTTTATAGTTATGCTCCTGCATGGCCTGGAAGAGTTCGATGTAGGAGCATTTCCAGGTTTTGAATTTATCGATGAACCAGATCATCTCGGCGGAGTAAGTCCCGAGGCCCTTCACCTGGAAACCACCCTTTCCGAACGAGGATTGAGCTTCACCGCCGCCTCGATGCTTCACCTTGAGGTCTTTTTTCACCTTGGATTTCGTAGGCTTGCTAAAAGCCGCAAAGGCCCCGAACTTCTCCGCCGTAGAGATCTCCCGGCCCGTCAAGTCGACGCTGCCGCCCTCAACGACTTTGGCTACTTCTGCCGACTGTTCTTCCAGCTTGCCCTTGGCCTTCTTCGAAGCGCGCATCAGTTTCTTTTGAAACTTTTCGTTCTTGAGCTTGCCAGAAAGCTTCTTGGAATCCTCTTCCTTAAGGAATTTGTTGCCCCCGGAGAGTCTGCGCTTTTTGCCGCGGGGTTGAGCCTCGTACTTGCGCTCTAGTTTGCTGAACTTGCTCTCCGCTTCCTTGGCCGACTCGAAGTGGCTTAGCGATTGCTCGATGCCAGTCTTCAAAACCGACGCGTAAGGCTCTCCTGTGCTCTTCAGATTCATGCCCGTGACATACCCAGAGAACAGTGAAGCCAGGGCCTGCTGCATCATCTCTTCCAGTGAAGCAAACCCCTCTTTGCGAGAAAAGAAGCCCTGCTTGCCCAGGTAGTTTTTCGCCTCCGACGTCTTGGGCATATTCAAAGGCTTCCAAAACTTGTCATAGGTTCGCGCGTACGCGATCTCGAACATGTTCTCCGGGCCTTGCGCGGTGCCTAGAATCACCTTCTTTCGCAGAATGGTGGATAGCTTCGGACCAAATCCGGCGGTCACAATCAGCGTGGCATTGTTGATGGCGGCTGCGATCACTCGTTTCGTTTCCGCCTCTCCCTCGACCTCGCGGACATGTTCATCGAGCTGGTGCCGCAACGCGTTCACACGCTCTTGAGAGGCAGCATAGGGGACCTTCCCATTAATTGCTTCGCCGCTCTTAACGCGATTCACCAGATCGATCGCATGCAGGGCGCAACTGCCATCGGGCATGGCCAGATACTTCTTGCCATTGATTTGGACGTCCCAGTGATTCCCGTCTTCGTGTCTGAAGACGACGCCCTCTTCGTCGGGATTCACTCCTCTGACCAGCCCATACAAAACAAACACATGCTCATCGGTCACATGCGTTCGCTCGTGGAGGATGTCTTCTCGATAGGCATCCAGCCATTCGCCGGGAATCTTTGTCGGGTCTGTGTAATCTTCGAGCCCGGCGATGACCCGCTGCACCGGCGGAGCCTGGCCAGGCGAAGCTGGCATCGGTACGAGCGCTGAACGGCCCTGAGGCGGGTGGGTTGGCTGTCCGAGGACGCGCGGGCTCTGCGTCATCGACTGCCGCAGCTGCGTCATGGCCTGCACGCGTGGGCTTTGAGCCATCGATGCGCGCAGCTCTTCCAAGCGGCTCGGAACCGGCGCGCCTCCCGTGGCCAGGTGATCTGGAGAGGAACCATGTTCATTGGAAGGGGATGGGGTCGAAGCCTGCCGGGAGCGAGGCGCTGGCGTGGGCGCCGCACCCGTTCTCACCAACCTCGGTCCATAACCACCCATGGGGCCCGCCTCCCGAGATTCACCACATGACAGCCAATCAGGAAGCCTCCGGGCTGCACGCACCAGCATACCCGACTTCGCTATCGGGCAAAACCGAACGCCGCGCAGACCTCTCCGGTCCAACGCGGCGCAGGGTGTGAGTTCGCTTGTCTAGTAAGCTTTTAGATCCACGATGGCTTTGAGGATCTTGTCGGGCTGAGGCAGGATGACATCTTCCAGGATCGGCTGGTACGCGACGAAGGTGTCCATGGCGCCGATGCGCTTAACCGGAGCATCGAGATCCTCGAAGAGTTCGTCCGCAATGCGCGCGGCAATCTCGGCACCGTATCCCCAACTGAGCATGTCCTCGTGAGCAACGATCACCCGGCTGGTCTTGCGCACTGAATTGGCGATCGCTTCCCAGTCATATGGGTTCAAGGTACGCAGATCGAGAATTTCGACTTCGATACCGTGTTCGCGAGCGGCGGTCTGCGCGGCCTGCAAGGCTCGCGGAACCACGGCGCCATAGGTCACCAGCGTCATGTGCTTGCCGGGGCGGACCACGCTGGCCTTTCCGAAGGGAATGGCATAGTCCGGGCCAGGGTACACGGCGCGGCCATAGGTCTCGCGATAAAGGCGCTTGTGCTCGAGGAACAGCACGGGGTCGTCGCACCGGATGGCGGTGCGCAGCAAGCCGTTCGCATCCAGAGCGTTCGATGGAAAAGCAACGCGCAGGCCGGGAATATGGGTGAAGATGCTCTCGCCCGACTGCGAGTGATAGATCGAGCCTCCCGTGAGATAGCCTCCGATGGGGACACGGATCACGACGGGCGCGGCCCAGCTGTCATTCGAGCGCCAGCGCATCACCGAGAGCTCGTTGCGAATCTGGTGCATGGCGGGCCAGATGTAGTCGAAGAACTGGATCTCCACAACCGGCTTCATGCCGCGCACCGCATAGCCTATAGCGCGACCCACAATATTGGCTTCAGCCAGCGGCGAGTTGAAGACGCGCTCCCCGCCGAACTCCGTTTGCAGGCCCGCCGTGAGCTTGAAGACGCCGCCCTTGCCCTTCACTTCAGACAAGGCTTCTTCACGGCTGGCGTCGGCCACATCTTCGCCGTAGATGACGACGCGCGGGTCGCGGCGCATCTCGTCATGCAGGCAGGCATTGATCAAGTCAGCCATGGTGCGGGGCGCACCACCCTTGGAACTTGCTGACTTGCCGTTGCCCGTACCCTTCTTCTCCGTGGCAAAGGTGCTGCTTGTGGGGTCGAGATCGGGCGAGTAGACGAACTTGGGGATGCTCTCGACAGCCGGCAACGGAGCGGCCAGAGCGCGATCGGCTGCCTCGGCCGCTTCGCGATCGAGCGACTGCTCGAGCTCCGCAATCCCCTGCTCGGTCATCACCCCTTCGCTGACCAGCTTGGCGCGATAGCGGTTCACCGGATCCCGCAGGGCGTCGGCCTCGCGCTCCGCTGCGGAGCGATAGAGCTTGTCGTCATCCGAGAGCGAATGCGAATAGGGGCGGACGCAGTGCCCGTGAATGAAAGCTGGCCCCCGTCCCGAGCGGCAGTACTCCGCGGCGTTTTGAAAGGCGTGCAGGCAGGCCTCAGGATCGGTGCCATCGATCTCCGCGAAGTGGAAGTTGGGGAAGTTGGCCACCAGGCGCGAGATGTTGCCACCCGGCGTATTCACTTCCACCGGAACGCTGATGGCATAGCCGTTGTCTTCTATGCAGAAGATGACGGGCAGCTTCCTGTTGGAAGCGGTGTTGAGCGCCTCCCAGAATTCGCCTTGCGAAGTGGAGCCCTCGCCCACGCAGGTGAGCACCACCTCGTCGCCGTGAAAGCTGACGTCGCGGAAGGCCCGATAGTCGCCCTCAGCCTTCTGGGCAGCTTCAGGATGGCGGCTAAAGTAGCGTCCCGCCTCGGCGCAGCCCACGGCGTGCAGAATCTGGGTGGCGGTGGAGGATGAGGTGCTCACGATGTGCAGCTCAGGGCTGCTCCAATGGGTGGGCATCTGCCGGCCGCCGCTTGCAGGGTCGGTGGCTGCTCCCACGGCCTGTAGGAGCATGTCGGTGGGACTCACGCCCAGGGTGAGGCAAAGTGCTCGGTCTCGGTAGTAGGGGAAGAACCAGTCGTACCCAGGACGCAAGGCCAGGGCTGCGCCCACCTGGAGAGCCTCGTGGCCGGCGCCGGAGATCTGGAAAAAGATCTTCTGCTGCCGCTTGAGCATGATTTCGCGGTCGTCGATTCGCCGGGAAAGGTACATCAACCGGTAGATCTCGACCATCTTTTGCGGATCAAGGCCGCGCTGTGATGCGGTCATCTCGGGCACGCGAGCAGTGGAAACTGCGAGTTCCATGCCGTCACTCCCCCATTGCGGTTCCGGCATCGAGCCCGGAATGCCAAAGGACCATTGTAACAATCCGGGGCCTCGGTCCATAGGACATCCACCGGCCGGTCCAGGGTGACCAAAGGCACGCCCCTCATCTCTGCCGGATGTCGAATGGATCGGTGGTGGGGGAGAGCGGAGTGAGAGGGATGGAGTACTTCATCTTCTCTTTTATGTCGTGCGCCAGCTTTTCGATCTCCGCGACCCGATGCAGGTTGTCAGGCAGGTCAGCGGGATTGGTTTCGGCCCCGGTGGCTTGCAGCTCGGTGGCTAATCGAAGCAACTTGGCCGCATTGGACACGATGCTCTTCTGGCGGGCCTCATTGAGCTTGGAAATGCGCCGCGCGTTTGCCTGAACATCCAACCCGCCAGGGCCCTGCCCAGGAAACTGCTCCCCGTGGAGCATCGGACCGGGCTGGATCGGGTCTGCGCCGGAGGAACGAGGAGCCTGGGCCAGCAGAGGCATGGCCAAAACCAGAGCGCCGACCAGGACGCGCGGCACACCCTCCACCCAACGTTGACGAACTCGAACCTGGTGGCGCCCCGGGTGCCTCACAGCTGTGTCCTTTCACGAGAAGGCAAGGCTGCCCGCTCGGCTATCCGGCGCCCACGGTGAGCTTCATCTTCTCCTTTAACCCGTGCGCCAGCTTTTCGATCGTCTCCGCTTTCCGGATCACATTGATGGAAAGCGTGTCCTTGCTGGTCTTATCCACCTCGGACTTCAGCTCTTTCGCCAGCTCCAGCAGCTTGGCGCTATCTTCCGCAATCTGTCGCTGCCGCTCGATGTTGGCAGTTTCATAGTTGGTCTTCTTTTCCTTTTGCTCGCGCATCATCATCTGGTCGTTGGCATCGGGAAGACGATTCGCTTCGGGCATCAGGAGGGGTTTGTTGGGCGACTGTGCCGGGGACGACAGCGCAATCAAGACAACCAGGCTTAACAATGACCCGCTGGCCACCAGCCAGGCCGAAAACCGCTGCCACAGATAACGCCGGGCAGCAGGGGATTTCATCGGTGTGCCGTCATGCATTAGGGACCTCCTTCAGGACAAAGACGGAGAACAGCGAGCACACGCAGCAGAAGGAGAAAGCTCCGCTCCATTGTCCCATGGCCCCGGTTGAAAATCGAGGCCTTAAAGAACAAGGTTCAAGCACAGGAGCATCGCTCCGTCACTCGCCTGAGCATCGAATGGATCGCGGGGCATTTATGGTGGAAGCGGTACGTGTTATCTCCACGGAGCTGAAGCAAACGAGATAAAAATTACCGGGCCGCTTCATCTCTGCACGATATAGATAGGAAAAGAGGAACCGGAGATGTATGCATTGACCCTCTTTGCGATGCGAACCGGCATCTTTGCTGAAGGCAGGTTCATGGGCAAAGTGCTGGACGAGTGGATCAACGACGTACAGGAGTTTATTCGCACCAAGCTGCCCCACCTCGTGGTGGTGGCCATCATCGCCATTGTTCTCAGCCGCTTGCTTCAGGCAGTCACAGCTCGCATGACGCGCTTGGCCGAGCAGCACGCAGCGGGCGTGACGCGGGTATCGCAAGTCCGGACTCTGGCCGGAGTGGTGCGCACCACCGGCCTGGCGATCATCGCCGCCATCGTCAGCCTCCAGTTTCTGGCCGCGGTCGGGGTAAATCTGGCCCCGCTGCTGGCCTCAGCCGGTATCGCCGGGGTAGCCATCGGACTGGCTGCGCAAAACATTGTGAAAGACATGCTGAACGGCTCGCTGATTCTCATCGAGGACCAGTTCAACGTGGGAGACGTGGTCACGGTGGCCGGACTTACCGGGACCGTGGAGGCCATGACCCTGCGCAAGAGCACGATCCGCGGGGGCGATGGAACGCTGTATGTGGTGCCCAACTCCCAGATCACCACCGTAGCGAATCAAAGCAGAGACTTCTCGGTCGCCACGGTAAACATCAGCGTGGACTTTTCGGCCGATCCCAACGAGGTGCTGGACATTCTCAAGCGCGTTGCCAGCGAGGTTCGCAACAAGGAGGAGTTCAAGAACCTGTTCCTCGCCGATCCGCAGATTCTCGGCGTCGATTCGCTCAAAGGCTCGCAGTTGATCTTTCCCGTGGTGTTCAAGACCAAAGCCACACAGCAATATGGCCCCATCCGGGAGTTCCAGCGGCAGGTGCGCATCGCCCTCGAGCAAAACCATATGCTGCCGGGTGATCCGAACCGGGTGTTCAACTCCTTCACGGCCAGCGCCGGCGAACGCCACGTGACTGTATCCGGGGCTCCAGGAGAACACACTCCGCCGCCGCCCCCGGATCCGACTACCCTCAAGCCGCATGAGACCAATCCCTTCAGCGGTGAAGGATGATATCCGGCCGGTGAGCACTTCGCTGCGCAGATCTCGGGCACAGGGGCAGCAAACGCCGGGAGATATATCCTCGTGATATGTCGATCTCTTCCTCTGCCGGGCCGAACCAACTGGAACACGCTGCATCGTCGTACCTGCGCTCGGCGCAGCACCAGCCGGTGCGCTGGCATCCCTGGGGCCAGGAGGCCTTTGCCCGCGCGCAGGCGGAGAACAAGCCCATCCTGCTCGACATTGGCGCGGTATGGTGCCATTGGTGTCACGTCATGGATCGCGAATCCTATGAGGATGCCGAGATCGCGAACATCATCAATGAGCACTACGTCGCCGTGAAGGTAGATCGGGACGAGCGCCCCGACATCGACACCCGCTACCAGGCAGCCGTCTCGGCCATCAGCGGACAGGGCGGATGGCCGCTCACCGCGTTTCTCACTCCCGATGGAAAACCCTACTTCGGCGGGACCTACTTCCCGCGTGAAGAACGCTATGGACGCCCGGGCTTCGGCCGCGTACTGCTGACCATGGCCCAGGTATGGCAGGATCGCCGGGAAGAAGCCCTGGATTCGGCCGCCAGCGTCATGGCCGCCATCGAACATAACGAGAGCTTTTCCGCGAGGGGCGGCGATCTCTCCCTGGCCTTGGTCGACAAGATTGCAGAGTCGGCGCTAAAGAGCTTCGATCCACGCCACGGCGGATTCGGATCGCAGCCGAAGTTCCCTCATCCCGCCATTCTTGACCTGCTGCTGCACATGGCTACTACGCGCGATAACCAGAGCGCAAAAGAAGCCTTCGTCGTCACCTTGGAAAAGATGGCCCGCGGCGGAGTCTACGATCAGCTTGCCGGCGGCTTTCACCGTTACAGCGTGGATGAGCGGTGGGTCGTGCCGCATTTCGAAAAGATGCTGTACGACAACACCGAACTGCTGCGGAACTATGTCCATGGTTATCAGAGCTTCGGGCGCGAAGACTTCCTGGCCACTGCGCAGGACATCGTGAGCTGGCTGGATTCCACCATGACCGACCGCGCGCGTGGCGGATGTTATGCCTCCCAGGATGCCGATATCAATCTCGATGATGACGGCGACTACTTCACCTGGACCCTGGCAGAAGCCACCGCCGTGCTGGAAGGCAAAGAGCTGGAGCTGGCCGCTCGCTATTACGACATCGGCGAACTTGGCGACATGCACCACAATCCGGCGAAGAACGTGCTGCACGCGAAGCTCGCCCCGCAGGACGTGGCGGCACAAGCCGGAGTCTCATTGCAGGAGTTCAGCGCACTCTTGAGCTCGGCGCGGCGCAAGCTGCTTGCCGCACGCGCAAAGCGCCCCACGCCCTTCATCGACAAGACCCTGTATACCGGCTGGAATGCGATGGCCGTCAGCGCCTACCTTGAAGCCGCACGCGTGCTCAAGAATGAGGACATCCGCTCCTTCGGCATGCTGACTTTAGAGCGTCTGCTGGCCGACGCATGGGACGGCAAGGACAACCTGCACCGCGTGATGGCTTACGCGCAAGGCAACCCGGGGCAGGATGCAGCGCGGGTTCCAGGCACCCTGGACGACTACGCGTTCACCGTCCACGCGTGCATCGATGGGTGGCTGGCCAGCGGCTCGATCGCGTTTTATCAAGCCGCCTGCAGCCTCGCGGATGCCATGAACGCGCGCTTCTACGACCGCACTGCCGGAGCCTTTTACGACACCAGCAACATCGCCGGCACCACTCCTCTGGGCGCACTCAGCACGCGCCGCAAGCCCCTTCAGGACTCACCAACTCCGGCAGGCAACCCTACTGCTGCGTCTGCCCTGCTCCGTCTCGAAAGCCTGACCGGCAAGCAAGCCTATCGAGAGATCGCCGAAGACACGCTGGACAGCTTCACCGGATTCGTCGAGCACTTGGGACTGTATGCGGGCAGCTACGGGCTCGCTGCAGAGAGGTTGTTGCTGGATCCCTTGCAGGTGGTCGTCGTGGGCTCGGGGGCCGCTGCTGATCAGCTCGAATCGAAGGCCCTGGCGGGCTTTGCTGTGAATAAGACTGTGATGCGCATCGTCCCCAGCCAAATGGCGGCCGAGACTCTGCCCCCAGAACTGGCGGGAACCATTCTCGAGGTCCCTCAACCACCGGGAGTGGCGGCTTGGGCGCTGGTGTGCCGCGGAAAGACTTGTCTTGCGCCGGTTACCGATGCGGAGGAACTCGCGGCGATCCTGAGCAAGTCGTAAACGGGAGGCCGCCGGGGAGCAGCCGAGCTATCGCTCGCTGGCGGGTTCCGCGCGCTGCAAAGTGAAGCTGAAGCGGCTGCCTCGGCCCGGAGTGCTCTCCACCCAGATGCGGCCTCCGTGCTGCTCGACGATGCTGCGGCACAGCGCCAGGCCCAGTCCCGTTCCTCCCAGAGCGCGGCTGTCGGAAGCGTCGCCCTGCTCGAAGCGGTCGAAGATTCTTTCCAGCTTGGCGGGCTCAATTCCAAAACCCTGATCTTCCACGCTGAAACACACGTCGTTTCTCCCTTCCGGCAACGCGCTCAAGCGAATCAGGGTAGCGGGCGGCGAAAACTTGATGGCGTTGGTGATGAGCTCATTGAGCACCTGCAGGGCGCGATCCTCGTCCACCATCACCGAGTCAGTGTGCGCATCCAGGCGGAAGCCGATCTGCGCCTCGTGGGCCAGGTTTTGAGTCACATCGATGGCACGGCGCAGTAGATCGAGCGCCGGAACCGGCACCCGCCGCAGGGACATGCGTCCACGCTGCACGCGATCGAAGTCCACGATGTCGTTCACCAGGCGCACCAAGCGATCGCAATTGCCAATCGCCATCTCGATCATCTGCCGCTGCTTCTCGGGATACTTCTGCAGGTTGCCGGTCGAAAGCAGGCCCAGCGATCCGCGCAAAGCGGTGAGCGGGGTACGCAGCTCGTGGCTCACCGTCGAAATGAACTCGTCTTTCATCTTCTCCAGCTGCCGTCGATCGGAAACATCCTGAAAGGCCACCACCATGCCCGCGATGCTGCCGTCCTCAACCAACGGACTCGCCGTGTATTCCACCGGAATGGAAGAACCGTCAGCGCACCAGAAGACCTCGTCGATGCGGCGCAGGCTCTGCCCATGGCGCATGGCCTGCAGAATCGGGCTGGTCAGCCGCGAGTAGGGCGCGCCGTCCGCATGGCTGTGGTGAATCACTTCCAGAACTCCCCGCCCTACCAGTTCCTCCGGCGTGTAGCCCAGGGCGCGAGCTCCGGCGGGATTGATGAAGGTGACGCGTCCCTCCAGGTCCACACCATAGATGCCGTCTGCCACCGAATCCAGGATCAACTGGTGCTTGCGCGTGGCCAGGCGCAAAGCCACCTCGGCCTCGTGCTGCTCGGTGATATCCACGCCGTGGTGCAGCAGGAAGGGATGTTCGCCGCGCAGTTCGATACGACGGCTGCGGAACGCGATATGGCGGAACCCACCATCGCGGCGCCGAATGGGAACCACGCCCTGCCATTCCTCTTGCAATTCGAGAGTACGCAGGCAATCGCGAAGGGCTGCGGCCCCTTGCCCCTCCACCAGGTCGCTCAACGGACGGCCGATCAGGTCCTCCGTGCGATATCCAAGGCAATCCGCTGTATAGGCATTGAGCGAGGTCACGATGCCAATGCGGTTGCTGGTGAAGACAAACCCGAGGCTGCTCTCCACCACCTGCCGGTAGCGGGCTTCGCTGCTCAACAGCGCCTTCTCCGCCTCCCGCTGCTCGGTGATGTCCTGACCGCTCACGATCACGTACTGCACTTCACCCTGGGGTCCGTGCAGGGGGCGCGCGCTCCAACTCAAAAAGCGCGTGTAGCCGCCCGCCGCCCGCCACACCGATTCATGTGGGCCTGAGATCCTTCCTGCGGCAGCCTCAGCCACGCTGGCGGTGCCCTTCGGCCAGTCCTCCTCGAGCAACATGTGCTGCACAAAAAAGCGGCCCGCAGCCCCGGCAAGATCCAGGCCGGTCAGGCGCGCACAGGGCTGATTAAAGCGCACGATCCGGCCTGCCGTATCCAGCACCAGCACGGGGCTGGGAATAGCGTCCAGCGTGGCGGTGATGAAGCTGCGCTCTACAGCCAGCTCGCGCTCGGTGCGGTGATGGGCCCGCTGTGCCTGCTCGTGCTCGCGAATGCGCTGGTACAGCTCCAGGCGGGTCGTGACCTGGCGCGCCAAGGCTTCCAGCAGGCTCAGATGCTCCGGCCCAAAGCGCTGCGGGTGAGGCGAAAGAATGGCGAGCGTGCCCAGAACCCGCTGCTCGCCGGAGAAGAGCGGCACGCCGGCGTAAGACCGGCACAGTCCTCCTCCCGGCACCTCGAGCCCGTGGGCGGGCAGGCGGTCGTCCAAGATCGCGTCCCCGATCACCAGCGGACGGGCCGACTCCACCACCCAGCGGCACGCCGTGGCCTCCCGCGGCAGATCGACAGCCGAAAAGCCGTAGCAGGACTTCAGCCAGACCCGGTTGAAGTCCATCCAGCCTAGATACGCGAATTCGGCCAGACACAGGGCCGCGGCTAACTCCGTCATCTCATCCAGCGCGGGATCGGGGACGCGCCCCTGCAGGTCGAACTCCGACCGCAGCATCGCGTTCCTGAACCCCGCGCGGCCGAAACTGTAGTCCGCGCCCATGTGTCCAGACACACCTATTCCCTTTCAGTATCGGAGACAAAGGAACGTTTTTTGTGACACTTAGGGGGGAGCGGCCAAACTCTTTGGGGTTACTACGTTAGTAATTAGAGATAAGTAATCAGGAGCTCCAGGTTACTCCCGACATGGGAATCAAACCTTGAATGAGTACGGCCCGCCTGCGGGGTGTGTCAATTTCAGACACTGTGTGGCAGGGTAACGGGTAGTTCCGTGGCTCCGCTTCTGCTAGTTAACTTAAGCATCAACACCTCAGGGCTCGCGTCGCAGACCCTTCGTGGCTCTAGGGAGTGGGCAGACGGCAGCATTCGCCCGCCCCGGCGGGTTCGTTGGCGCCGCCATCCATCACAACCTTCCAGCTGCCGTCCTTTTCCTTCCGCCAGATGGTCATGTAGCGGCCAGAGGTAATCACCGGATTGCCGTTGGCATCCTTGCTGTGACCTTCGTAATGGCCCCAGGTATAGCCCATATCCCCGGAAGGCCCCATCAGTCCGTCAGTGGGCGTCCAGGTAAGTTGGTAGTCCTTGGGCGACCACGAGGCCGACTTGGCAATGGCCACCTTCCCGATCAGGGGCGCAGCACCATTGCCGAGCGCCACGCCATCCTCCGCAAACCAGGAGGCAAACCCCGCGCCGCCGCGCTCGCGCACGTCTTTGGCAAACTGCGCCTCCAGCTCGAACAGCAGCGCCTTGCCCGGCTTCATGGTGGGATCGGAGAGCGGGTTGGGGGCGGCTGAAGGGGTGCTGGGCTCAAAGACCTGGGCATGGATAACCGTCCCGCCTAGCCCCATGGCCAGCGCCATTGTGACCGTACAGAAAATTCTCTTCCCTTCCCGCACCATGATCGAAAACCTTTCTGGAAACAGCAGATCCGCTCCAAGCTCATCCTACAATGAGCACAATCTTGGACTTACAAGGCGGCATTTTTGGTATCTCCTACCCTCTCCCGGACGTCTAAAGCTCAGCGCCGAAAGTGAGCCGTTGGTATACTGGGAGTTGGAAATAACGGACGCAATAGTCCCCAGTCTACGGGGGCTTTTTTCTTGCCATATGCTCCCGGCTGAGCCGGGGCGAGATCCCGGCGTGTTTCCGGGAGAAGGAAGTACATGGGAGCACTGCTGGAGTCCATTCATTCGCCTGCCGACCTGAAGCGCCTGAACTACGCGCAGATGGCCACTCTGGCGGAGGAGATCCGCGCCTTTTTAATTCAAAGCCTGGCCAAGACCGGCGGACACCTGGGACCCAATTTGGGCGTAGTGGAGCTCACGCTCGCCATGCACTACGTCTTCAACACTCCCCAGGACAAGTTTCTCTTCGACGTTAGCCATCAGGCCTATACGCATAAGATTCTCACCGGGCGCCGCGAACGCTTCGACACCATTCGCCAGCCGGATGGGCTCAATGGCTTTCTGCTGCGCACCGAGAGCGAGCACGATTGCTACGGCGCTGGCCATGCAGGCACCGCCCTCTCCGCTGCCTTAGGCATGGCGGTGGCGCGCGACCTCGCCGGCGGCAGCGAACATGTTGTGGCGGTGGCCGGCGATGCTGCCTTCACCAACGGCATCTCCTTTGAAGCGCTGAACAACATCGCCGAGCAGACCAATCGTCTGATCGTGGTGCTCAACGACAACGAGTGGTCCATCGATCGCAACGTAGGCGCCATCGCCCGCTACTTCCACAAGATCGTGACCAACGAGCACTACCAGCACCTGCACGACTCGGCCAAAAAGATTGTGCAGAAGATTGGCGGCAAAACCGCGGTCAATGTCATGCGCCGCGCCGAAGAAGCTGCCAAGAGCATGTTGTGGCCCTCCGTCATGTTTGAAGAGTTTGGCCTCGACTACTACGGCCCCATCGACGGACACAATCTGCCTCAGCTGATCGAGTCCTTCAAGTTCCTCAAGAACGCCGAGCGTCCGGTGGTGCTGCACGTCCTTACCCAGAAGGGCAAGGGTTTCCAACCCGCCATGGACCTGCAGAAGAAGTTCCACGGCCTTGGGCCCTACGATCCCGAAACGGGCAAGACCCGCCCCGGTCAGCAGACCTACTCCGAGGCCTTCGCCAATACTCTGGTGGATCTAGCCAAAATAGATGAGCGCATTGTGGCCATCACGGCCGCCATGCCCAACGGAACAGGCCTCGACCTCTTCCGGCCCCATCACCCCAAGCGCTACTTCGACGTGGGCATCGCAGAAGAGCATGCCGTGATTTTTGCCGCCGGCATGGCCACGCGCGGCTTCCGCCCCGTCTGCGCCATCTACTCGACCTTCCTGCAGCGCGCCTTCGATCCCATCGTGCACGATGTAGCCCTGCAGAAGCTGCCCGTCCTCTTCTGCATGGACCGCGCCGGCCTCTCCGGCGACGACGGGCCGACGCACCACGGTCTCTTCGATATCAGCTATCTCCGCGGCATCCCCGACATGGTCCTGATGGCGCCCAAGGACGAAGACGAACTGGCCGACATGATGCTCACCGGGCTGCAACTGCCGGTTCCCAGCGCGATCCGCTATCCTCGCGGCGCTGTGGTCGGTGTTCCCCGCAAGCCTGAACCCCAGATCTTGCCCCTGGGCAAAGCGGAAGTCATCAGCGACGGATCAGACGTGGCCATCCTGGGCCTCGGCACCATGATGCCCATGGCGCAGGAATTGGCCGCCCGCCTAGAACGCGATGGCTACTCCAGCGCAGTCGTAAACCCGCGTTTTGTGAAGCCCATCGATCGCGACATGCTCGAGCGATATGCCCGGCGCGTTGCCGCCTTCGTCACCATCGAGGACCACGTGAAGATGGGCGGCTTCGGCTCCGCGGTAATGGAGTGCCTGGAAGAGATGGGCAGCTCCGTTCCCGTCGTGCGCATCGGCTGGCCCGACCAGTTCATCGAGCACGGCAAGATCGACGCCCTGCGCGCCAAGTACGGACTCACGGTCGATGCTGCCTACGACCAGGTATTGCCGCTGCTGGCTCACCGTCAACGCCGAACGCTGGTGGCAAGCTAACTCCGCTGCAAAGGCGGTGCCCTTGGCCGGCGGTGCAACATCTCACAAAACAAATTGCCCCATCCTGACGCACGCAACCGCGCCAGGATGGGGCAAATTCGTTTCGCTGATATCAGCGGGTGATCAGTTGCTGGCCGGCGACTGGATCTGGTCGATAGCAAAGACTTTCATAGGTTCATTGCTGGACTGAAGATCCAGACCAAGCTGATCGCGCAGGGCGGTGGCCACCTGC
>CBJOJD010000038.1:0-23229 GCA_966443485.1 uncultured bacterium
CGCAAATTCGAGAAGGAAGAGAAAGAAGAGAACTTCCATCGCATTGAGCGCCGCTACGGCAGCTTCTATCGCGCCTTCACGTTGCCGCAGACCGTCGACGCGGAGCACATCAACGCCAGCTACCAGGCCGGCGTGCTCAAGCTGGAGCTCAGCAAAAAGCCCGAAGCCCAGCCCAAGCAGATCAAGGTGAACGTCGGCGGACAGGCCAAGCTCGAGCACAAGGAAGAGCCCGAGCTGGTGGGAGCGCGGTAACGACGGCTTGTAGCTGCTAGCTTATAGCCTCTCGCTGGCGGCTGAATCAGGTAGGATCATGCAGCGCCGGGGGCACTCGAAAATGTGTTCCCGGCGCAGTTGTTTGTGCAACGCAGAACAGGAAATCACAATCTTTTTGGGAGAAGCGCTTTCCATCTCGCTCCGGCAGGAACAAGCTAGGAGCTAGTGGCTGAAAGCTAGGAGCTATCGATGGCTATTCGTTGGGAAAAACTGACTGTCAAATCACAGCAGGCGATGCAGACCGCCCAGGCTCGCGCTGCCGAGCTGGGCAATCCGGAGATGCTGCCCGTGCACCTGCTGTTAGCGCTGGTGGAGGACCGCGAAGGCGTGATTCCCGCGGTGCTGGGCAAGATCGGTGTCCCCATCGAGCGGCTTGAGCATGAACTGCATCAGATCGAGCAGAAGCTGCCCCGTGTCTCCGGTGCCGCGGCCCAGCCCAACCTCAGCCAGGCGCTCAATCGCGTCTTCGAGCAGGCCTTCAAAGAGGCTGACAACTTCAAGGACGAGTACGTCTCCACCGAACATCTGCTGCTCGGCGTGGCACACCAGAAAGGCGATGCTGCCCGCGAGGCACTGGTCGCCGTGGGCGCCACCCACGAGGCCATCCTGCAGGCCCTTACCGCCGTGCGTGGCTCACAGCGCGTCACCGACCCCAATCCCGAAAACAAGTTTCAGGCCCTCGAAAAGTACGCCAAGGACCTCACCGAGCTGGCCCGCCGCGGCAAGCTCGACCCCGTCATCGGCCGCGATGAAGAGATCCGCCGCGTCATTCAAGTGCTGAGCCGCCGCACCAAGAACACCCCCGTGCTCATCGGCGAACCCGGCGTGGGCAAGACGGCCATCGTCGAAGGCCTCGCCCGCCGCATCGCCTCGGGCGACGTGCCCGAGATTCTGAAAGACAAGCGCGTCATCTCCCTTGACCTCGGTTCCATGCTGGCCGGCGCCAAATATCGCGGCGAGTTCGAAGACCGCCTCAAGGCCGTCCTCAAAGAGATTGAAGAATCCAACGGCCAGATCGTCATGTTCATCGACGAGCTGCACACCCTCGTTGGAGCGGGAGCGGCAGAGGGCGCCATCGACGCCAGCAACATGCTCAAGCCCGCCCTGGCTCGCGGTGAGCTGCGCGCCATCGGTGCCACCACGCTCAACGAGTACCGCAAGTACATCGAGAAAGACGCCGCCCTGGAGCGCCGCTTCCAGATCGTCTACGTGGGCGAGCCTAACGTCGAAGACACCATCGCCATCCTGCGTGGCCTCAAAGAACGCTACGAGTCGCATCACAACGTGCGCATCAAAGACTCCGCCATCGTCGCCGCGGCTACGTTGTCGCACCGCTACATCAGCGACCGCTTCCTGCCCGACAAGGCCATCGACCTGGTCGACGAAGCCGCCGCCTCGCTCGCCATTCAGATCGGCTCCGTGCCCACGGAGATCGATCAGCTGGAGCGCCAGGCCACATCCCTCGAGATCGAGCGCGCCGCCCTCAAGCGCGAAACCGACCCCAACAGCATCGGCCGCATGAGCGAGGTGGAGCGCGAGCTCGCGACCCTAAAAGAAAAGATCACCGCCCTGCGTGCCCGCTGGACCCAGGAACGCGAAGCCATCACCCGCATCAGCGAGCTGAAGAAGCAGATCGAAGCCCTGCGCTTCGAGGCCGACGAGCAGACCCGCAAAGGCCAGCTCGACCGCGCCGCGCAGATCCAGTACGGCGACCTGCCCAAGCTCGAAGCCGAGCTGCGCAACTTGAACGCCACCCAGGACAGCGGTGCCACCGCGACCGGTGCCGAGCGCATGCTGAAAGAAGAGGTCGACGAAGAAGACATCGCCAAGATCGTCAGCAAGTGGACCGGGATCCCCGTCACCCGCATGCTGGAAGGCGAAGTAAAAAAGCTGGTGCACATGGAAGAGCGCCTGCGCGAGCGTGTCGTGGGTCAAGACCCCGCGCTGACCGTGGTGGCCAACGCCATCCGCCGTTCGCGTGCCGGACTCAGCGATCCCAAGCGCCCCATCGGATCCTTCATCTTCCTCGGACCCACCGGCGTAGGCAAGACCGAGACCGCCCGCGCCCTGGCGGAGTTCTTGTTTGATGACGACCAGGCCATGGTGCGCATCGACATGAGCGAGTACATGGAGAAGCACGCTGTGGCGCGGCTGATTGGCGCGCCCCCCGGCTACATCGGCTACGACGAAGGCGGCCAATTAACCGAAGCAATTCGGAGAAGGCCCTACGCAGTAGTCCTGTTCGATGAGATCGAAAAGGCGCATCCCGATGTCTTCAACGTGCTTTTGCAGGTGATGGACGACGGCCGTCTGACCGACTCCAAAGGCCGCACCGTGGACTTCAAGAACACCGTGCTGATCATGACCTCGAACCTGGGCGCGGCGCTGCTCACCCCCGACACGCTCAAGACCGAAGCCGACTTCGACATGGCCCGTGAGAGCGTGATGCGCGTACTGCGCGAGCACTTCCGCCCCGAGTTCCTGAACCGCGTCGATGACATGGTCATCTTCCGCCCGCTGGGTCACGCGCAGATGAACTCCATCCTCGATCTGCGTATCGCCGAGCTGCAGAAGCTGCTCGAAGACCGCCAGATCTCGCTGGAGCTCACCGAACCGGCACGCACCTTGATCCTGGCTCACGGCTGGGATCCGGCCTACGGCGCGCGTCCGCTCAAGCGGGCACTGCAGCGCATGGTGCAAGATCCGCTGGCCATGAAGATCCTCGACGGCGAAGTGCTGCACGGCGCGCACGTGCGCATCGACGTGGATCATCAGACCAACCAGCTGCTCTTCGAGCCCATGGGCCGCGAGGCCATGGCCTAGCACCTGCGGTGCGGCTGACTGCGCTATGCGCGCCAGCTGCATCCACATCATCGAGGCCTCGGATCGATTTCCGGGGCCTTCGCTTTGCACCGTCACAATCCTGCCAATCTAGACCGGGGTGCCCCGTCCAAGCTCTGCTTGGGCGGGATCAAATCCGACCGGAAACCACGACATCCCGGGTACACAGGGTTTCCCCGGGGTCCCCGCGAACGGGTCTTTGTTCGTGGGGTAGAGTTCTCCCGACGTTGGAGACCTGGGATCAACTCTTCTTCATCGTGGTCGAATGCCGGGTACCGGGGTGCCCCGTCCAAGCTCCGCTTGGGCGGGATCAGATCCGACTGGAAACCTGGGTGCCGAAGGGGTGGCCTGCATACACCCTCGCGCCTCTCGCGTTAGACTGCACCGCATGAAGATTCTTCCCAGTCTGCGTCACCTCTTCCCCGTTGCCATCCTTCTCGCCTTCGCATCTCTCCACGCCCAGGACTGGGCCAAGACCCGCCTGGAAGCGTCCCCGCGCCACCGCGAGTATGTGTCCTTGAAGCACGATGGCCGCACCGTGCAGGCGCTGGTCGTCTATCCCGAGGTCAAAGGCAAGGCCAGCGTAGTCATCCTCATTCACGAGATCTTCGGACTCAGCGACTGGGCCAAGGAGATGGCCGATGAGCTGGCTGGGGAAGGCTTCATCGTGATCGCCCCCGACCTGCTCAGCGAACATGGCCCCAACGGCGGCGGATCCAGCGAATTTCCCAGCCAGGACGCCACCATCAAGGCCGTCTCCGCGCTCGACCCCGCCGGCGTTCTGGCCGATCTCGATGCCGCGGCGGACTACGGCAAAAAGCTGCCCGCAGCGAACGGCAAAATCGCAGTCGCAGGCTTCTGCTGGGGCGGCTCCAAGTCCTTCGCCTTCGCCGCCCATCGCCACGACCTCAGCGCCGCCTTCGTCTTCTACGGGACCGGGCCTGCCGATGTCTCCACGATCACCGCTCCCGTCTACGGCTTCTATGGCGGCAACGACGCCCGCGTGGGAGCCACCGTGCCCGACACCACCGCCGCCATGAAGGCCGCCGGCAAGTTCTACGAGCCGGTCACCTACGATGGCGCAGGCCACGGCTTCATGCGCGCCGGCGAGGACCCCAGCAACACCACCCCCGCCAACAAAACCGCGCGCGAACAGGCCTTCCAGCGCCTGGTGAAGGAGCTGAAGAACCTCAAGCCTGCTCCTGGCGGATCAAAGAAGACGCAAGGGCGTGTCGTTGCGCCGGAAGCCCCGCTGTGCCACACCCCGTCGGCATCTGCCTCGATGTAGTCTCACTGCGCGTCAACGCAGGTCGGTCCGGCTCACACGGCCTGCTTTGACGCGGCCCGTCCTCGCTTGGCGGAATACATCTGCGCATCGGCCTTGCCGATCACCTCCGCCAGAGTCATGTCCCCCCGCCACGGATCGCATCGGAACGTCCCAATGCTCAGCGAGATCTCGAAGGGCAACTGCCGGTGGTGCGGATCGCTGAGGCGCCGCTGAATGCGCTCGGCAAGCTCCGGGCTCGGCTCCACCGCGCTATCGCACATAACGGCAAACTCGTCCCCGCCCATGCGCCCAATCAGATCTGGCGCGCGGAAGCACGCACGCAACGCTCCCGCCACAGCCTGCAGCGCCAAATCTCCAGCGTGGTGACCGTAGGTATCGTTGATTTCCTTGAAATGATCTACGTCGATATAGAACAGCGTGAGCGGTGACTCTTTGCGCACCGCGGAGAGCCAATCGCGCTCAGCCGACATGAGAAACGCGCGCCGGTTGTAGAGTCCCGTCAGCGGATCCGTCATCGCCAGCTTGCGCAGTTCCCTCTGGTGCCGAACCACCAGCAGCACCGTCCCCACGATCATGGCCAGGAACAGGCAGAGCGCTGCCGTCCAGCCCGCGCGCACCGAGTGCCACCAGGGCACTGCCTTCACCACCACGACATCTCCGCTGTTGCGCAGCAGAAGCTGAAACATCCGCACCTGGTGCAGATCGTCGATGCGAGCTCCGCAGATTCCCGTCACCCGCAGCACCGTTCCCGGCGCATACTTGGGCAGCTTTCCCAGCTCCTTCGGCAGTTTCGCCCGAAAGACCACCGACCCTTCTTGCAGAATCAGCTGCCAGAAACTCTGGTCCCCAATCTGATCTACCACCTGCGCAGTAAGCTGCACCAGCAGCGCGTCGTAAGGAGCCGACCAGAACCCGTGATCGCTCATCACGATCATCTGCTCGGCTTTTGCCGCGATGGGGGCGATGGTCTGCTTGCCTGGAACAACCCTGAACACCGCTCCATCGAGAATCGGCGAGTAGTCTCCCGGAGCCGGATAGCCAACCACCTCCGCGACCGAGCCCAGCTCCACGGCTCCCGGCTGTGCGGTCCGCACATACATGCCCCGTTGACCTTCTTGCAGGAACAGGCTGTTGGCCTCCTGGGCAAAGGTCACCACGCCCCGCATCCGCACCGGCCCGCTGGTGGGCGCCTCCTCGCCAAATTGCAGCACCGTCTGCAACGGCCGCAACGGCAGGTCGAAGACATTGGACGACGCCGGCCTCAGCACCTGGACATCTTGCAGGCTGGAGAGCAACAGCCGCACCCCTACCAGCTGCCGCTTCTGGTTGAACACACTGGCGCATGCTCCGCGAAAGCGCACGTACGCCCCCGCCAGCTTCTCCCAGCCCCCACCGCTGAAATCAAGCACACGCACCGCGACCAGCTTGCCGGCCCCTACGTCCGTCTCCAGCACCAGCGCGCGATGCTGCCATTCCGTCCGCACCGAGGCCGAACGCACCAGGCCTTCGACCTCCACCCACTGGCTGTCTTCCTTGCCGTTCAGCAGTTCATGGAAATGCACGGGCCGCGGCGCCGGCAGCTTGCCACTGCCCACCACCTTCACCTTGGTGGCCATCACCATGGGAGCATAGAGCCCGGGCGAACTGTGGCCCACCACCTCCACCCGGTCCCCTGGATGAAGTTCCGTGGTGTCGCCATCGCGGTCGATGGAGATCCCACCGCTGCTGTCGGCAAAGAAGAAGGAGTTGCGAAAGGTGCTCAGCACTGTGACAACGCCGCGCAAATGAACGGGAACAGCCTGCTCCGCTTCGGCCGGAGTGAGAGAGCGGATTCGCTGAGCCGAGGTGATGATCTCTTCCGCTGAAGCCCCTGGCGGAAAAACCATCCATCCCCAGAAACCAAAGACAAACAACGCAACCTGCAAGGTCCTGCTACCCGAACGCACCACTTACGGTATCCCCTTGCTTGGGAAACGACCGCGCATGTTCACCCAGAATCGGCCGGGCCCAACAGCCTCTGGCTGCCCCGTCGGCGCTCAGAAGCCTCTGATGTTGGCACTCCCGCGTGCGCCGGAGCCGCCCCAACAGACTCGGCGACCTTCATCTGCTCGGAAGACACATCCAGCTCACTCGGGGAATGGCACCATCATGCGCCCATCCTGCTCGCAACGCAACTTGATTCTGCCCTTGCCCGCCCATCCGCTCCGGCATCAACAGCCGCCCCAGTTTTTGTTGACGCTATCGACGTTGCGCCCCGTCCCCTCCCTGTCGGCCAAAAGAGAGAGCCGGGATCGAATCCCGGCTCTCTTGCTCGGTTCCCAGGCTTTCCCCCGCGCTGCACTACTGCCCCAGCGCGGACTCGATAGCCGCCGTCACCTCGGGCGAGTCGGGCGTGACCGCCGGCTCAAAACGCGCCACCGCGTTGCCGTTGCGATCGAAGAGAAACTTGGTGAAGTTCCACTTGATATCCCCGGCAAACTTCGGATCGGTCGAAGAGTCGGTCAGAAACCGGTACAGCGGCGTCTCATCCTCGCCCTTCACCGAAACCTTCGACATCATGGGGAAGGTCACGTTGTACTTGTTGCTGCAGAACTTCTTGATCTCTTCATCGCTGCCCGGCTCCTGCTGCGCGAAGTTGTTGGCGGGAATGCCCACAATCACCAGCCCGCGATCCTTGTACTTCTGATACACCGACTCCAAGGCCGCATACTGCGGCGTGAATCCGCACTTGCTGGCCACATTCACCAGCATCACTACTTTGCCGCTGTAGCTCTTCAGGCTCACGTCCTGATGATCGATCGATCGCATCGTGAAGTCGTAGATGCTCTTCGATTCGGCAGACGCCATCATCGTCACCAGACAAACCACCGCCAGCAACATCAACTTGCGCATAAGACCTCCATACCATCGCATTTGGTCTCGATCATACAAGCCGGTCACCGCCAATTGTCAGTAAATTGTCATCGGGGCAGCGGTTGTGACCAGTTCACACACCGGACCTCTTCTTCAGCTCTTCGGAAAAGATCGCCTATTGCCGCAGCTCCACCACCGTCGCCCCTTGTCCGCCCTCGTTCTGCGGCGCTTCAGCAAACGTGGCCACATGCGGATGGCTCTTCAGGAAATCCCGCACCCCGCGCCGCAAGATCCCCGCGCCATGTCCGTGGATCACGCGCACCCGCGGCAGCCCCGCCAAAAATGCCCGGTCTAGATAGCGCTCTAACTCCTCCGTCGCCTCGTCCACCGTGCGCCCGATCAGGTTGATCTCCATGCGCATGTCATCGCTGGGCGCGCTGGTCACCGACACGTGCACGCCCTTCTGCCGCCGCGCTGCCGCCAGCGGATCGGCTCGCTCCGCCGTGCTGGGAGCAGCGGACTTCACCACCTCGGCAATATCGTCGCGCTTCACCCGCATCTTGATCGGGCCCAGCGCCACCTCGAACAGGTCCTTCTCCACCTCGCGCTGCACCACCGCGACCTTGCCCATGGACTTGAGCCGGACCTGGTCGCCCTCCCCCACATGCCGCACCAGATGCGGCTGCGCGTGCGCGTCGCCCTGATCGGCGCCGGTGCGATGCGCCACCACGGCTTGATTAAAGCTCTCTTGAAACTCGCGGCGCATGCGATTGATGCGGCGCTCCGCCTCTTTGCTCAGCTTCTGCTGCGCCGCCCGGTCTTCGATGGCCCGCACGTTCTCGCGCATCTGGAACTCGAAGTCCTTCATCAGCGAGTCCAGCTTCTTCTCCAGCTCGCGGGTGCGGTTGCGAAGCTCCACATCGCCTTCGCGAGCCAGCTTGGCGCGCTCCTGATTCAGCGCATACTGCTGCTCCCGCGCCGCCTTCCGTTCTTCCTCGAGCTGCGTCAGTTCCTTGTGCAAGCGATCCAGAAAGCGCGCGATGTCCACCTGCTGCGAGCCCAGCCGCTCCCGCGCCGCCGCCACAATGCTGCCATTCAGTCCCAGCCGCTCCGCCGTGGCAATGCCCGCCGATGCTCCCGGCATGCCCAGGCGCAGCTGATAATTCGGTGCCAGCGTCACTTCATCCACGCCCGCCGCCGCATTCAGCACGCCCTCTGTATTGGCCGCATACACCTTGAGCGAAGTGTGGTGCGTCGAGATCAGCGACCACGCTCCCGCATCCAGAAAGAAACGCGCTACCGCCACTGCCAGGGCCGCGCCCTCCTCCGGATCGGTCGCCGAGCCCAGCTCGTCCAGCAACACCAGCGAGCGATCGTTCGCCAGCTGCGAAAGCCGCTCCAGATTCGTGATGTGCGCCGAGAACGTCGACAACGCCGCCTCAATCGACTGCGCGTCTCCAATGTCCGCCAGAAACGCCGTGCATACCGGAAAGTTCGCTGCCTCCGCCGGCACCGGCACGCCCGCCTGCGCCATCATCGCCAGCAGCGCCGTCGTCTTCAGCGTCACCGTCTTGCCGCCCGTGTTGGGACCGCTGATGATCAGCTGCCGATGCGCATGCGTCAGCTCCAGCGTCAGCGGCACTACCTTGCCTCCACCGGCACGCAGCCGCTTCTCCAGCAGCGGATGCCGCGCCTGCGTCAGGCTCAATCGCTCCGGCCCAAAGCTCGGCGCCACGCAATCGTAATCGCGCGCGAATCGCGCCCGCGCCTGCAGGCTATCCACCAATGCCAACACCCGCGCCCCCTGCACCAACGCCGCGGCGTAGCCGCCCACCTGCCGCGTCAAGGCCACAAAGATGCGATGAATCTCTGCCTGCTCCTCTTCCAGCAGGCGCACCAGCTCGTTGTTCTGCTCGATGGTCTCTAGCGGCTCCACATACACGGTCTGCCCTGACGAACTGGCTCCGTGGACCACCCCACCCACGCGCCGCTTCAGCTCGCTGCGCACCGGGATCACGAAGCGATCGCCACGAATCGTGATCAAGTCCTCCTGCGTCGAGCCTTCACTCGACAAGCGGCGCAGCGCTGCCCGCAGGCTCTCTTCAATCACCCGCTGCTGCCGCTCCTGCTCCCGGCGAATGCGGTTCAACTCCGGTGACGCATCGTCGGCCAGCGAACCATCCGGCAGAATCTTGCGCTCAATCGACTCCGCCAGCGGCCGCAGGCTCATCGTCAACTCCGCCGAAGCCTCCATCAGCCCCGTCAGCCGGCCCGCCACCCGCGCCGGCGGCGACTGCAACAGCCCCTGCCATGCAGCAATATCGTTGGCCAGCCGCGCAATCGCCTGAAACTCCGCCGCCTCCAGCGCCGCCTCCGCAATCTGCGCCTTGGCCGCCAGCTGCGTGGGATCGAACAGTCCGCCCAGAGGAACCGATACCTGCTCCTCCAGCAACAGGCGAAGCTCTCCCGCCAGCTGGTGCTGCCGCGCAATCCACGTTTCATCGGAAGAAGGTTGCAGCTCCATCAGTGCGGCGCGGCCCACCGGCGAAGCTGCATATGCGGAAAGCAGCCCCAGCAGCGGCTCCCACTCCAGTGCAGCGCGATCGGCGTGCACCACCGGGGACGGAATTGGATCAAGTAAAGCCATCATCTACCCGTCCCTATTCTATGAGTTCCCCAACTGCTTCGCCGCGAACCGCCGTACGCCGTCCCTCGCAATCTCTTTGAAGATTTAACAGCGGCCCGCGGCCTTTCACGCTATCCTCGCTCCACACACAGTTCCCCTGGAGGAATCCCTCATGCTTCAGCAAGGCAAAGCTCGTCCCCGCCCGCCTCGCGGCAGAGCTCAAAGCCATCCGGGAGTTCACCCCGTCAGCGTCTTCGCCGACACTCATTTCGAACCGCTGCCCCAGCCCCTCGGACTACCTCCCTATCACTTCGATCTCGAAACCGTCCTCCCCGGCATCGCACAGAAAGCCGCCCAGCTCGGCCAACTCGTCTTTCACACCGTGGGCGATACCGGCGGCATCAAGAACGGCGACTTCCAGGCCGCCGTGGCCGCGCAGATGAAACAAGACCTGCTCGTCGAAGATGAGTCCAAGCTGCCCCGCTTCTTCTTCCATCTCGGCGACGTGGTCTACTACAACGGCCAGGTCCAGGACTACTACAGCCAGTTCTACGAGCCCTACGATCACTACGACCCGCCCATCATCGCCATCCCCGGCAACCACGATGGCGATCCCGTCGCCGGACAAACCTCGCTTGATGGCTGGGTGCGCTACTTCATGACTCCACGCCCCCACATCGATACCGCCATCTGCGGCGATGCCCCGCGCGTCACGCTCTCTTTACCCAACGTCTACTTCACCCTGAACTGCCCCTTCGCCACCATCGTGGGCCTTTACACCAACGTGCCCGAAGGCGGATCGGTCGACTCCATCCAGCAACAGTGGTTCACTCATGAGCTGGCCACCGCGCCGCAGGACAAAGCTCTCATCGTAGCCCTGCACCATCCCATCTACTCCTTCGACGACCACCACAGCGGCAGCCCCGCCATGGCCGACGTCCTGCAGAACGCCATCAACGACTCCCGGCGTGTGCCCAATCTGGTGCTCACTGCTCACGTGCACAACTACCAGCGCATTGAGCGCACGCTCCTCCAGCACGGTCCCAGCCCCTTCCTGGTCGTCGGAGGAGGCGGCTACTTCCATCTCCACGGCATAACCGTTGACGACGGCTACACCGATCCCCAGCTCGATGCCACCCTCATCGCCCACGACGCCTCCCACCACAGCTATCTCACCCTCACCGTGGACGCGAAGTCGATCAGCGGCGTCATGACCCCCATCGCCAGCACCGGCTCGGCAAAGCACAAGCGCGACGCCAAGCCCGACACCTTCAGCTACACGGCCAATCCATTGATGCTGCCCAAAGGCGTCGCCGTCAGCCTCTAGTGGTGTCCGCCGGACTCTCATCGCTTGTGTTTTGTAGAAAGGGCACGACTTCAGTCGGGCCAAAATGGCTCGACTTCTAAAGATTGGGCTTTAGCCCCTGCTGTGTTGGCTTCTGGAACAATGCCCACGATTTCTGGCGGACTACAGTAGCTCCGTCCCAGGTTTCGTTCTTCCCGGAACCTGGGATAGCCCCTTCCGCGCCACGAACAATTTGCCCGCGGCGTGCAAAAATCTCCCACCTTCCAGCCCTCTCGCCCGCGCCCCTTAGCGCCCGCCCAGCCGCCACCGATCATCTCCTGCTCCGACCACCCCAGAGGACAATAAGCCTCTTCTGTTCAATGGTTTATAGACACTGCACAGATCCGCCCTCCAAGCCTCTCCCCCCGCAAATCTGACGGCAAAACAACAGATCTTTCGCTTCGGCCATCTAAATGCTGTTACCCCTGCAGAGCCCGCCTCAGCGTGGGCACCAACAGTTCGGAGGTTCGAAAGATATGTTTACCGGTTCGATTTGGCGGCACGCTTCTGCGGCCGCATTGGCTTTGGCTCTCAGCGCGGGCATGATGGGGTGCTCCTCCAAGCAGGAAAAGGCTCTGGAAGAAGCCAAGAAGCAGGCTGTCTCTTCCGGCCAGCCGCAGCAGATTGTCAGCGTCGATAAGGACGGCAATACCGTCACCACGGTCGTTCAGCCGCCCGCCCCGGGACAGAAGGATCCCACGGTGGTGACCACCACGGCTCCCCCGCCTGCTGGACAGCCCAAGCCCAAGGCATCCGGCCCGGTGGTCTCCTCCCTCTCCCAGCCAGCTCCCCCTGCCGCGCCCGACAACTCCACAGGAGCCGCCAACTCCCCGGCAATGGCGAATTCACCCGCCGCGGCCAATGCTCCCGCACCGGCCCCGGTCAGCATTCCCGCCGGAACCAGCCTCTCCATCCGCATCGACCAGTCCATCAATGTAAAGACAGCACGGGCTGGCGACTCCTTCTCCGGTGAGGTGGTCGATCCGGTGATGACCTCCGACAACGGCCTGGTCGTCCCCAAAGGCACCCGCGTGCGCGGCATCGTCGATGAAGCCCACAAGCGCGGTCACTTCAAAGGTGCTTCCGTCCTCGCTCTGCGCCTGACCTCGATGAAGTTGAACGGCGCCGAGTATCCCATCGAGACCCGCGACGTCGCGGAACGCAAGAAGGGCAAAGGCAAGCGCACCGCGGCCATGATCGGCGGCGGCTCTGGCCTGGGCATGCTCATCGGTGGCGTGGCTACCGGCGGCGCCGGATTGCTCTGGGGTGGACTGGCTGGCGCTGGCGCCGGAACCGCTGCCGCCGGCCTCACCGGCAACCGCGACCTCGTCATTCCCGCCGAATCCGTCCTGCACTTCAAGCTCGCGCAAGATGTGGTGTTGCAACAAGGCCAATAAATAGACGAACTGCAGGCCGCAACAATCGCCCGGGTCTCCCCCTGGTCGCGGAGATTCGGGCGTTATAACGGCAGCTGCCTCACAGCTTTTGCGTGCGCTGCACCGAGCGCACTCCAGGCACCCGCCGCAGTCCCAGCACCATGCGGTTCAGGTGGCGCAGATCTTCCGCCTCCACCACAAACTCCACCGCCGCTTCGCCATCGTGCGAGTGCCGTGTGTCCACGCCGCGGATGTTGGTATCGTCGTCCGAAATCACCGCGGTCAGCTCCTTCAGCATGCCGGCGCGATCATCGCAGAACACCGTGATCTTGACCGGATAGCGTTGCCGCCGCCCGCTTGTCTCGTCGCCCACCCGCGCCCACTCCACCGCAATGCGGCGATCGCTCTCGTAGAGCAGGTTCTGCACGTTGGGACAGCTGCGCGCATGCACCGCCACCCCCTTGCCCCGCGTGACGTAGCCGATAATCTCTTCGCCGCGAATCGGATTGCAACATCGCGCGCGATACACCAGCAGATCGTTCTGTCCTTCCACCTGCAGCGAGTCCGAGCCCGTCAGATGCAGCTTGCGCACCGCATCCGACATCCCGCCTTCCGTCGTCACGCCCGGCTTGCTCTCCTGCGTCTCCTCCTCGGGAGGATTGGCATACCCAGGCGCCAGCTTGTTCAACACCTGGTGCGCCGAGTGCTTGCCCTGGCCCAGCGTCGCCAGCAGATCTGCGGCTGTCGCCACTCCGTACTCGCCGGCAATGCGCCCCAGATCCTGATCGTCGACCTGGCTCATCGGCACCTTGTACTTGCGCGCCTCCCGTTCCAGCAGCTTGCGCCCGATCTCGACAGCCCGCCGCCGCTGGTCCTCGTTCAGCCAGTGCTTGATCTTGTTGCGAGCCCGCGGACTCTTCACAAAGCTCAGCCAGTCGCGGCTGGGCTTGTGCTCCTTCTGCGTGACAATCTCCACAATGTCGCCGGTACGCAGCTTGGTCCGCAACGGCACCATGCGCCCATTCACCTTGGCGCCCACGCAGGTGTGGCCCACCTCGGTGTGAATGGTGTAGGCAAAGTCCACCGGCGTACCGTCCGCCGGAACCACCACCACCTTCCCCTTGGGCGTGAAGGTGTAGACCTCGTCGGGATACAGGTCCATCTTCAGGCTGGAGAGGAATTCGTTGGGGTCGGTCATCTCCTTCTGCCACTCGACCAGCTGCCGAATCCAGTTCAGCCGCTCCTCGTCGCGCGCCGTGACAGCTCCCTCGCCCGCCTTGTACTTCCAGTGCGCGGCGATGCCCTCCTCGGCGATGCGGTGCATCTCCTCGGTACGAATCTGCACCTCGAACTGATGCCCGCCGTCGCCAATCACCGTGGTGTGCAGCGACTGATAGCGGTTGGCGCGCGGAATCGCAATGAAGTCCTTGATGCGTCCCGGCACCGGACGCCACAAGGTGTGAATCAACCCGAACACCGCGTAACAGGACGCCACATCCTGGGTGATCACGCGAATGGCCAGAAAATCGTAGACCTGCTCGAAGCCGATCTTGGCCCGCTGAATCTTCTGGTAGATGGAGTACAAGCGCTTGATGCGCCACTCCACCCGCGCCTCGATGTTGTTCTCGCGCAGCTGCTCGGTCAGCGTCTCTTCCACCGTGCGCAGGTACTGCTCGCCCTCCAGACGCCGCGCCTCCACCGCCGCCGCCATCTGCTCGTAGCTCACCGGATCGGTGTAGCGGAAGGCCAGGTCCTCCAGCTCGCCGCGCACTTTGCCCATGCCCAGCCGGTGTGCCAGCGGCGCATAGATATCCATGGTCTCGCGCGCGATCGCCTCCTGGCGGTCCGGCTTCAGATGCTCCAGGGTGCGCATGTTGTGCAGGCGGTCCGCCAGCTTGATCAGCACCACCCGCACATCCGTCACCATGGCCAGCAACATCTTGCGCACGTTCTCGGCCTGGCGGTCTTCGCGGTTGGCAAACTGGATCTTGTCGATCTTGGTGACGCCCTCCACAATGTGCGCCACCTGGTCGCCGAAGCCTACCGCGATCTCCTCGCTGGTAGCCGGCGTATCCTCCACCGCATCGTGCAGCAGGGCCGCGGCAATGGCCGTCGCGTCCAGCTTCATCTCCACCAGAACCTCAGCCACTTCCAGAGGATGAATGATGTACGGCTCGCCAGAGGCGCGCATCTGCCCCGAGTGGTGCTGCACGCAGAAGTCCCACGCCTTGCGGATCAGCGAAACGTCCTCGGTCGGCCGGTTGGCCCGCACCTGGCGCAGAAGTTCCTCAAAACGCTCGTCGATCTTGTCTTGGCTCAGAAGTAAGGGAGGAGAGGTCGGAGAAGCGGCTTGTTTGGAGGACGGGGAAACCACAGATCGAGCATCGGAGTCATCTGCTCGGACGCTCTGCCGCACCGTTGCCATGCTTTATTATAGGCCGCGCCATCCTTGGATGCATGGCAGGGCAGGGCCGATTCCGACAGGCGCTTCGGGAACGGGAATCGCTCCTTGGCTCCGAAAATGCGCGCTCGGGCCGGCCAATCCACCCTGCCTGGCTGACTCGAACACCCCACAGCGCTCCCCAATCGGTAGGCTATATGCCGATTGATGTTAGCCATGCCATGGCTCGCCTGTCCGTGTCCGCGGGCCTCCTGGAGTGTGCCCGCCATCACAGCCGGTCCGCCTCCCCCCAGGCGTAGAGTGCCCAGCGGACTTGAGCGCGACCAGAGTCGCTGTGCCCAGGTTTCAAGCGCTGCCTTGACGCGAACGCCGCATGGCTGCCACGCCCACCGCCGCGCCGACACGCCCACTCTGGTCAGCCTCGACACGTCCAGAAACTGAGGCATTTATGCACAAATTGCTCCTCGTTATAGCTGCTGCTATGACTCTTACCTTCACCCTTGGCTACGCCGATCAGACCAAGAACAAGATCGTCATCCCCGTCGACCGTACCGATCGAACCAACGGCAAACAGATGTACACCAGCTACTGCGCTCCCTGCCACGGCAGCGATGGCCGCGGACACGGTCCCGCCGCTAGCGCGCTCAAAAACCCGCCCGTGAACCTGACCACCCTGGCCAAGACCAACAACGGCAAGTTCCCCGAGACCCACGTGCTCTCCGTCCTCCAGTTCGGCACCGAACTGCCGGCGCATGGCTCCGCGGAGATGCCCGTCTGGGGTCCCATTCTTGGTAAGATCAACCAGACCGTCGCGCAGGATCGCGATCTGAGAATCAGCAATCTGACCCGCTACCTGCAGTCGATCCAAGAAAAATAGCGCCCGCCGGCGACTCGCTCCCGGCATCACCGAAGTTCAAGGGAGTTTATGCCGCGGCAACGAACGCCAGCCCCACCCAAGCGCGAGAAGGCGCCCCAAAGCAAACCCGAGGCGCCTTCTTCGCGAACCCGGTCCGCAGCCCCGCAGCCTGGCTCCCGCTCCCAATCCCCCACCCGGCCCGCACCCAGCTCCCGCCCCACGCCAACTCAATCGCCTGAAGCGACTCGCGGTGCCCAGATCAGCCGCCGCGCCGCCGACCGCCTGCGCGCGGGACACGTCTGGGTCTACGCCTCCGACATCGAAGCCCTGCGCGGCGTGTCCCAGGACCACCCGCCCGCGCTCCTGCCCGTCGCCGACAACCGCGGCCTGCTCCTCGGCACTGCCCTCTACAGCCCCGCCTCCCAGATCGCCCTCCGCCTCATCGCTCGCGAGGAGATCGACCAAGCCGGCTGGATCGCCCTCTTCGAACAGCGCCTGCGCGCCGCCATCGCCCGTCGCAAGCCCCTCCTCACCGCTGAAACAGAAGCCTGCCGCCTCTGCTTCAGCGAAGCCGATGAGCTCCCCGGCCTGGTCGTCGACCTCTACAGCCGCCTGGTCATCCTTCAACTGCTCACCAAGGGCCTCGACTCTCCCGCCATCCGTGCCGCCGCCGTGCGCGTCCTCCGCGATGAGCTGAATCCTGCCGCCATCCTGGAACGCCCCGATCCCCGCGTCCGCGAACTCGAATGCCTCTCCGCCCCCGACCTCGCGCCCCTGTGGGCCGCCGATCCCGAGCACCCCCTCACCAGCACGACCTTCCGCCTCAACGGCCTGTCGTTTCACTACGACGCCAATGCCGGGCAGAAGACCGGAGCCTTCCTCGACCAGCGCCTCAACTACGCCGCCGCCGCCGAATGGGCCCACCGCCTCGGCACCACCGGCCGAGCCCTCGACGTCTGCTGCTACCAGGGGGGATTCGCTCTGCACCTGGCCCAGGTCTGCCGCCAGGTCACCGGCATCGATGCCTCTCACGCCTCACTGGAGATCGCCGAGCGCAACCTCGAAGCCAACCGCGGCCAGCTCACCGCCGAGGTGGACTGGCTGGAAGCGGATGCCTTCCAGCTCCTGCGCGACTGGTCCAGCCAGGGCGAGATCTTCGACACCATCGTCCTCGACCCGCCCGCCTTCGCCAAAACCCGCCGCGCCGTGGAAGGCGCCCTTCGCGGCTACAAGGAGCTCAACCTGCGAGCGCTCAAGATGCTCCGCCCCGGCGGCCTGCTGATCACCTGCTCCTGCTCCCATCACGTGGGCTGGTCCGATCTGGAAGAGGCCGTCGCCTCCGCCGCAGCCGACGCGCAACGCCGTGTCCGCCTGCTGGAACGCCGCGGCGCCGCCCCCGATCACCCCGTGGTCCTCAATCTGCCGGAGTCCGAGTATCTGAAGTGCCTGATCCTCGAAGTGGAATAGAGGGCCCTGCCCTGAAGCCCTGAAGATACGCCCAGCTTTGAAAAGGGCACGAGTTTACGCGTGCCTGGGCAGCTATGGCTACGCGTTTTCGCCGCCGAGGACGCCTCTGCTTTGCTTCTCCGACGCCTCTGCCTTGCTTTTCCGACGCCTCTGCTTTGCGTTTCCGACGCCTCTGCTTTGCGTTCCTCTAGACCTCGCGCCAGCTCCGAGCAGCCCGCTCCGGCGCCCGGATCAGCACACCGGATCAGCCCGCTGCCCTCTTCATCCTGATGGCAGAATGCGCTCGCGGGCGGGCGCTGGATCGGCTTCTCGCCCGAATACCCGCCCCCGCCAGACCGCTATCGTTCTTCTTCGGCCTCAAGCCCTTCGGCGTGCTCGATCCATCGCCACCGTTGCCAGAGCGGCTGGGTGGCTCCTCGCCAGAAACGCCCAGCTCCAGCGCATACGCTTCGCGATAACGAGCCAGCGCCAGATCCGCCATCGACAGGCGCAGATCCAGCTCTTGGCGCTCTTCCGCACTGAGGTGCGCGCTCGTCAGACGATCCCGCAGCGATTGCACCTGGTGTTCGAGATAGATGATGTGAGAATGCAGGCTATGGCGCATAGAACCTGGGGAAGCCCTTGCAATTTCTAGGATATGGCAGCGACCACGTTGACTGTAACACACCTTGAGGTCCCGCCATCGTCGCCGGCTGACCGACTCCGGTGCGCCGTCTTGCCTGCTGCCCCCGCCGTCCGCACGCAATCGTCTGCCCTCGTTCGCAATGCGCCCTCGCTCTCGATCGCGCCACTCGCCGTTCCGGGCCTAACCTCAGCAATAACGCAGACACCGGCCAAAACCCTCCGGCCCTCTGCGCCAAATCGCCCACGCCCTTCTTAAGTCGGGGCAAGGTCCAATGTGGTAATTTGGCTACCATTACCGCCACCGGCAGCAAAGAGCGGCGGATATGCCGGGCTCGCGGCCAAACCGCGCAGCCCCTTTGAGGAACCGCAAAATGAAACGAACCATCATCGCCGCGGCCTTGGCCGCCGGTGTCTCTATTTCTCTGTCTCAACCCCCCGCCACGGCCCAGTCTGCCAGCCAGAAAAACGATGCCTGGTGGCGCCACGCTGTGATCTACGAGATCTACCCGCAAAGCTTCCAGGACTCCAATGGAGACGGCGTGGGAGATCTAAAAGGCATCACCTCCCGGCTCGACTACCTCAAGGACCTCGGTATCGACGCCATCTGGATAACGCCCATCTACCCTTCCCCCGGCGTCGACAACGGCTACGATATCGCCGACTACACCGCCATCGATCCCAAGTACGGAACCATGGCCGACTTCGACACCCTGGTTGCCGAAGCCAGGAAGCGCGGCATTCGCGTCCTGATGGATTACGTGATCAATCACACCTCGGACCAGCACCCCTGGTTCCAGGAGTCGCGCTCCTCCCGCGACAATCCAAAGCGCGACTGGTACATCTGGCGCGATGGCAAAGGCGAAACCGCCACATCTCCCGGCCAGCCCCCCAACAACTGGCAGTCGTGGTTCGGTCACTCCGCCTGGCAGTGGGATGACAAGACCCGGCAGTACTACTACCACTACTTCTACGTGCAACAGCCCGATCTGAATTGGCGCAATCCTGAAGTGCACAAGGCCATGGACGGCGTGCTCGACTTCTGGATGCAAAAGGGTGTAGCAGGCTTCCGCATCGATGCCGTCTCCCGCCTCTTCGAGGATCCGCAGATGCGCGACGATCCCTATCTGCCCGGAATCAACGTCTACGGCGACCGCAACATCAAGCACCTCTACACCGACGACCTGCCCCAGGTGCACGATGTGCTCAAAGAAGTGCGTAGAGTGGTCGACAAGTATCCCGGCGACCCGGTGCTGGTCACCGAGGCCGACGAACCCAACATCGAGGCCCTGGCCAAGATGTACGGGAACGGCGACGAAGTGCAGTTGCCCATGGACTTCCAGATCGCCGACGTGAACGAGCTGAATGCCGCCAAATTCCGCAAGCTCTTTGACGAGGTCGAGAACAACTCAGCCCACGGCCAGCCGGAGTACTTCTTCTCCAATCACGATCAGCCCCGCCAGTGGGATCGCTACGGAGACGGCCAGCACAACGACCAGATCGCCAAGCTCATGGCCGTACTCGAGCTGACCACGCGCGGCACGCCCCAGATGTACTACGGCGAAGAGCTCGGCATGCGAACCACCGACCCCACCCGCATCGAAGACGTTCACGACCCCATCGGCCGCCTCGGCTGGCCCAAGGAGAAGGGTCGCGACGGCGAGCGCACCCCCATGCAGTGGAACGACCAGGCCCATGCAGGATTCACCACCGGCAACCCCTGGCTCAACATCCCGCCCAGCGCGCAGCAGTACAACGTGGAAAGCGAAAGCAAGAATCCGGATTCCATTCTGAACTGCTACAAGCAGCTGCTGGCGCTGCGCAAGTCAGACAAGGCGCTCCGCGACGGCGATCAGATCAGCATCAACGACCACGACGCCAAGGTCTTTGCCTTCCTGCGCCGAAGCGGCGACGCAACCGTGGTTGTCGCCCTGAATATGAGCGAAACCTCCAGCACCATTCAGTTCGATCTTCAAGCCGCAGGCGTGCACGGCACGAAGCTCACTCCGCTCTACTACTCCCCGCAGTTCACCACAACCCGCTGGGATCGCATCACCCTGGCTCCCTTCGCAGCCTTCGTGGCCCGCGTGAATTAAGGCTGTGCGCTCCGCCGGGCGCAGCGTTCTCCAGCTTGGCGTTCTCTGGCCCGGCGTTCTCAGCTCGATCTCTCTCTTAGGCAGTCAGCTTCACTCACACTGCTTGAGAGAGAGATCTCTTTCGCTTGAGCCCTGCGCGCCAATCGCGATTCAAAACCTCACCGCCCGGCACGCTCCCTCCCCCTGCTTGTCATCTTGAGCGCAGCGAAAGACCCGCGATTACCTTCGCCCCGGTCAACCAGCTCCCGCATCGAAGCCCATCCGCGATTAATGCGGGTTAGTAATCAACCCAAACTGCGCATGAGACCCCAGATCGAGGATCACGATGGAGTTCATGAACAGCGCATTCCCTAAGAGACCTTGCGCCTGATCGCTCTCCTTGAAGTCATCGGGCTTTGAGGTGTTGGTGTCTACCTTGGGATTCAGAAACGTATGCGTGCCGATCTTCAGAACGCCCTTCGCGGTGCCACCGATGTAGTGCTGTTTGACGCCCCACGATACCGCATCGCCAGAGCTCTCAGGTTTCGTCCCCGCGCTCTGCTTCGTGAGCCGCTCCCATAGTGAGTGATCCACGATCAAGGTGCTCGGGCTCGATCCGGTGTCGTAGAAGATCCCATCGAGCGGCTGGCCATCGAACTCCGCCCTGATGAAAAACTTGCCGTGGCGAACCTCAGCTGGAGACCAGTCCGCGGCACGATCCAGCGCATCGGGTAGATCTGCTTTAGGAAACAGACACACTCTTTGCGCCGGGAAGTCGATCACAAACACCTTCCCCATCAGAAGATCGAGACCCACGGTACCCTGAACATCGACGTCCGACATTTCCGGAAGCCGGTATGCAACGATCGCGGGAAAGCTTGCCCCCGCGAAGCTCACGTTGGGAATGCGCACGCCTTCATGCTTCGCCACCCAATCCGGATGTTCGGTCTTGCCGTAAGGAATGACCTCATCCGCACCGGTATCGAGTTGGTACTTGTAAGCTTTGCCGTTCATGGTGATCGGAACGTGCATGACCGTCTTTTCGCTGTTCCAGGAGAAAGAGGAACAGGGCAACTTCTCCACTCCGTATCGTGCCCCCTGCTCTCGCGACGAAGCGCTTACAGGAACAGGAACCTGGGCGTAAGAGAACGCCGCTACAGCAAGCAGCGCGACAGCTAAGGATCGCAACATAGGGTTGTGCTATCGCCTCCACCGTGGTGTCGTCAACATGGCTCCTCACTGATCTTCTTTCTGCCCCCCCGCGCTTGTCATCTTGAGCGCAGCGAAAGACCCGCGGTTGCCTATCTGCCTTTTTTCGGCGAGGAGCCGAGTTACCTTCTGCCCACTCAGCGAGTCATTTGGCGGCCTATCACCAACAGAGATCCTGCTACGGAGATTCAACAGATTCCTGAAGCAGGTCCCGTCTCCGGTACTGATCCTACGATCCCTTCAGGATCGCCCGAGATTCGCTCCGTTCAACGGCTGCTCAGGCTTTTTTTGCAACTCCGCACCGCTCGTGTTTCGGTGCGGCAAGGTGCCGGTTGTTGCATTCAGGCCACCAAGTATAGATTCCTTGCATGGCGCTCAAAAGAATGGATAACGTAGGAATCGTCGTCGATGATCTCGAAAGAACAATTAATTTCTTTCGCGAGCTCGGCCTTGAGCTTGAAGGACGGGCCACGATCGAAGGAGAATGGGCCGGACGGGTCACCGGACTGGGCGATCAGCGCGTTGAGATTGCGATGATGCGCACGCCAGACGGCCACAGCCGTCTGGAGCTCTCCCGCTTCCTCACGCCGCCTGTCGTCGCGGATCACCGCAACGCCCCGGTGAACGCCCTAGGCTACCTCCGAGTCATGTTCGCGGTGGACGATATCGACGAGACGCTTGGCAGACTGCGTAAGCACGGCGCACAGCTCGTGGGCGACGTAGTCCGGTATCAGGACTCGTATCGGCTCTGCTATATTCGCGGGCCGGAAGGGCTTCTCATCGGACTCGCGCAGGAACTCAACTGAGCGCGATACGCCCAGTCTATTCGACAGTCGATCTGGGTCGGTCCTCAAAAGCCCGGCGGTTCGAAGCCTAGCTGTTGATCACAGACCCAATCACTCACCCAGGCGATCACCAGATCGAGTTGGCGCGCCGAACCCCAGCACCGGCCTACTTCGCTCCCTCCGCAATCAACTCCATCAACCCCGCCTCATCGATCACCGCCACCTTCAGTTCTTTCGCCTTATCCAGCTTCGAACCCGCCTCTTCCCCCGCCACCACGTAATTCGTCTTCTTGCTCACCGACCCCGACACCTTGCCGCCCGCCGCCTCGATCTTCGCCTTCGCATCCTCGCGGCTCAGGTTGGGCAGCGTGCCGGTCAGCACAAACGTGAGTCCAGCCAGCTGCGTGGTGCGCTGCTTCTTCTCCGCGGTCATCACCACGCCCGCGGCCTGCAATCGTTCCACCAGCTCCCGATTTGCAGGGCGCGCAAAGAAGTCCACAATGGCATGCGAGATGCGCGGACCAATCTCCTCCACCCGCTCCAACTCCTCCGCGCTGGCGTTCATGATCGCGTCCATCGAGCCGAAGTCCTGCGCGATCATCTCCGCCGTGCGCTCGCCCACAAAGCGAATGCCCAGCCCCATCAGCACCCGTGCCAGACCCGCATGTTTGCTGCGCTCAATCTCTTCCAGCAGCGTCCGCGACGACTTCTCGCCCCAGCGCTCCAGGCTCATCAAGTCCTCGAGCTTCAGCTGATACAGGTCTGCCACACTGCGCACCAGGCCTTTCTCCAGCAGCTGCGCGGCCGAAACCTCCCCCAGCCCCTCGATGTTCATCACTCCGCGGCTGCCCCAGTGCTCCAGCGCCCCATGCAGCAGCGCCGGACAATCCACGTTCACACAGCGATAATCGGCCTCGCCCTCTTCCCGCACCGCAGGCTGATGGCACACCGGGCACGCGGTGGGATACACAAACTTCTCCGTCCCGCGCGGATGTTCTGCATCCTCCACAATCTCCGCCACCTTGGGAATCACATCGCCGCCGCGCTCCACCTTCACCCAATCGCCGATCTTCAACCCCATGCGCTCGATCCAGTCGGCGTTGTGCAGCGTGGCCCGGCTAATCGTCACGCCGCCCACAAACACCGGCCGCAGCATCGCCGTGGGCGTCAGCTTGCCGGTGCGCCCCGTCGTGATCATGATGCCTGCCAGCTG